>CAZJRM010000118.1:4633-16227 GCA_964547975.1 uncultured Vicinamibacterales bacterium
CGCCGCCACGGGATGTGCACCCGCACGGCCGGCGCGGCGGTTCCCACCTCGACGACGGCGCGGTGGTTGCCGAACGCGTCGGCATCCCACGACCCGAGGCCGTAGGGGACGTCGGCATCCTGGGCCGAGACGGGAACGGCGCAGGTCGCCGCCAGGACAACGGCCAGCCCCACGAGACGAAGTCGACGGTCTGCCATAGCGACGTAACTGTAGTGTGGGGCCGTCCGGGGCCGCAAGGTCCGCACGGATCCGGCCTCGTGATATCGTGGCCTGTCCCCCGGGGCTGGGGGGCGAGGAGAACGCCTGTGGCACGACGAATTGCTGTCTTCACGAGCGGCGGCGACGCCTCCGGGATGAACGCCGCCCTGCGGGCGGTGGTGCGCACCGGCCTCGATCGAGGGTTCGAGGTCTTCGGCATCTACGAGGGCTACCGCGGCCTCATCGAGGGGGGCTCCAAGATCCGCCCGATGAACTGGTCGAGTGTGGGCGGCATCATCCAGCGCGGCGGGACGATCATCGGTTCGGCGCGATCGGACGAGTTCCGGACGCGCGAAGGGCGCCTGACGGCGGCCGCCAATCTCGTGGCGAACGGCATCGACAGCCTCGTGGTCATCGGCGGCGACGGTTCGCTGACGGGCGCGGACCTGTTCCGGCAGGAATGGGCCGACCTGATCGCCGAGTGCGTCACGCGGGGGACGGTCACCGCGGAGCAGGCGCGTTCGCACCCGAAGCTGACCGTGGTCGGCCTGGTCGGATCGATTGACAACGACGCGTCCGGCACCGACATGACGATTGGCGCCGACACGGCGCTCCACCGGGTCACGGAGGCCATCGACGCGATCAGCAGCACGGCGTCGAGCCATCAGCGCACGTTCGTCGTCGAAGTGATGGGCCGTCACTGCGGCTACCTGCCGTTGATGGGCGCGATCGCGACGGGCGCGGACTGGGTGCTCATCCCCGAAGCGCCGCCGGACACGGACGACTGGAGCGAGCAGATGGTCGCGGCGCTGAAGGCCGGGCGGGCGGCGGGCCGGCGCGACTCGATCATCGTCGTGGCCGAGGGCGCCACCGATCGCCACGGGACGCCGATCACGAGCGAGGTCCTCGGCAAGATCCTGGAGCGTCACCTCGGCGGCGCGGTGCGCGTGACGGTGCTCGGGCACGTGCAGCGCGGAGGCGCGCCGAGCGCGTTCGATCGCAACCTCGGAACGCTCATGGGGTATGCGGCCATCGACACGCTGGTGTCGGGTGAGGCCGATCTCGAGTCGCAGGTCGTGGGCATCCGCGGGAACCGGATCGTGCGGATTCCGCTCAGCGAGTGCGTGTCGGACACGCGCGCGATCAACCTGCACCTGCAGAACAAGGAACACGCGAAGGCGCTGTCGTTGCGCGGCACGGCGTTCAACGACGCGTGGCGGACGTTCAATACCCTGCTGAAGGCGCTGCCGCATCCGCCGCGCGAAGGACAACGGCGGTTACGGCTCGGCGTGCTCACGGCCGGAGCGCCGGCCCCTGGGATGAACACGGCGGTGCGCGCGGCCGTCCGCCTGGCGATCGACCAGGGGCACGTCGTCTTCGGCATTCGTCGCGGCTTCCGGGGATTCGCGGACGGCGATCTCCAGGAAATGGACTGGATGAGCGTCAACGGGTGGGCGCCGCTGGGAGGCTCGGAACTGGGCACGGGCCGCGATATCCCGTCGGGGCCGGACCTGTACGCGATCGCGCGGACGATCGAGCAGCACAAGCTGGACGGATTCGTCGCGATCGGGGGCTGGGAAGCGTACGAAGCGGTGCACCGCCTCTACGAAGAGCGGAAGAACTTCCCCGCGTTCGACCTGTCGATGGTGTGTCTGCCCGCGACCATCGACAACAACCTGCCCGGCACGGAACTGAGTGTCGGCGCGGACACGGCGCTGAACAACATCACGTGTGTCGTCGACAAGATCAAGCAGTCGGCCGTCGCCGAGCGGCGGTGTTACGTCGTCGAAGTCATGGGGCGGCGCTGCGGGTACCTGGCGATGATGAGCGGGCTCGCGACGGGTGCGGAGCGTATCTACCTGCACGAAGAGGGTGTCACGCTCAAGACGCTGCAGGAGGATCTCAAGCTGCTCATCGACGGCTTCCAGCGGGGCAAGCGCCTCGGGATGCTCATTCGCAACGAGAACGCCAACGACGTCTACGACACCCGCTTCATGTGCGCGCTCTTCGAGGAGGAAGGGGGCGGGCTGTTCGACGTGCGGCACAGCATCCTCGGCCACCTGCAGCAGGGGGGCGACCCGTCGCCATTCGATCGGATCCAGGCGACGAAACTCGCGCGGCTGTCGATTCAGCAACTGGTCACCGACGCGCTGACGGACGGCCGCCACGCCACGTTCATCGGGGTTGTCCAGGGCAAGGTGCAGTTCACGTCGTTCGAGGACTTCAGGCGCCTGATCGATGCCGAGCATCGCCGCCCGAAGCAGCAGTGGTGGCTGGACTTGCGACGGATCAACGACGCGCTCGCGCGGCCTGCCGCGCCGGTGGCGGACGACGTGGGCATCTGAGAAAAGGGGGCCAGGCCCCCTTTCAGGTCGGACCGTGCGGGACGGAAAAGGGGGCCAGGCCCCCTTTTAGGTCAGACCGCGCGGGACGGAAAAGGGGGCCAGGCCCCTTTTGGGGTCGGACCGCTGCGTCACGACGGTACAACGAAACGGGCCTGCCAGACGGCAGGCCCGTTTCAGTCTCAGAGAAGACGAGGCGCTAGAAGCGGAGGCGAATACCGCCGCCGAACTGCAGGCCGCCCACGTTGACCTCGAGGGCCTCACCTGCCGACGGCACAATCTCGATCTTGGCGGCCGCGTAGCGGGCGAATCCGCCGATGCCGATGTTCGTCGTGATCCGCACGGTGAGGTCGGCGCCCACGTTGTAGCCCACCTTCTTTTCCTTCGTCGTGACCTTGGTCACCGAGTTCAGCGTGATCGAGTTGTAAGGCGCCCCCGCCTCGCTGTACTGGGCGTCCCCCGAGATGGTCTGCTGCTCGAGGTTGAAGAACGTCGGGCCGGCCGACAGCGTCACGTCGAACTTGTTGGTGATGGGCAGCACGAACACGCCCATGAGGTGCAGGGCCGTCTCCTGGTGCTTGAGGTTCGCGATCTCCGCCGACGCCGTCCGCGGCTGGTCGTAGAACAGCGGATGGGGCACTTTCGCGGTGATCGTTCCCGCGGCCTCTCTGCTCAGCCGGTTGTAACCAACGCCGATGCCGAAGTTGCCGAACAGGCGGATACCGCCCGCAACATCGAACATGCCGCCGCTCGACTCGATCGTCTGCGTCGACGACACCGTCGCGGTCTCGTCGTAGATCGTCGAGGTCTTGGATGTGGCAATGTCCGTGGCTGCCCGGTTCTGGTAGCCGAAGTTCACGTTCACGAACACCCGGTCTTCCCAGGGCGTCACCTGGGCCTGGGCCTGAACCGTTACCACCAGCAGCATCAACGCTGCGAACATGGCCAAACGCGAAGCACGCTTCATCGTGATGTCCTCTTCAACGGTGTACACAGGGGTGCGGTGGCCCGTCACTCCACCCGGGAGAACGTACGGCTCCGACCAAGTCTATAGATGCTAGCACAGGGCGTCTGGCCGCCGGCAATGAGATCACGCACCGCCCGTCACGCGACACTGCGCCGGTTCTGCTTCCGACGGCTGTCGTGGTTACGGTATGATGCTGCGATACGGGAGCATCCCCGTATTCGCCACCTCACACGACCTTGGAGCGAGTGCATGCTGAAGAAGGGACTTCTGTGGGTGTTTGCCGCCGGCCTGGCCACGACGATGGCCTGTGGCGGTGACTCGAAGACGCCCGTTTCGCCGACGCCGGCGGTCACGGTCGACGCGGACGCGGCGGCCGACGGTTCGACGCTCAAAGTGACGGCGCCTGCGCCGTACCTGCCCGCAAACGCCGCCAACGTGGATTCGCTGACACCGAACCTCGTCGCCTATCAGACGAGTGGCAAGTTCGTGGCCGCGACGGGGTTGACCTATCAGTTCGCGGTCGAAACGACGGCCGGGGTGGCGGTGTACCTCTCAACGCCGGCAGGTCCGTTGCCGGACTCCCCCTACGCCGCACAGCGGGTCCCCGCGGATCTGCTGACCAACGAAGTCACGTACCGCTGGCGCGCCCGGGCGGTCTCCGGCTCGTCGCTCGGCCCGTGGTCGGCGTACTGGACGTTCAAGACGCCGGCCGCCAAGAAGCCCGTCGACCAGCTGCCGTCCTACAACATCGCCAACGAACTGTGGGACAACCTCGCCGACGGCAAGACCATCGGCACGAACGTCGCGGGCACGTTCATTCCCGGCAAGGGCATTCTCCTGCCGTCCTTCGAGTCGCACGTCACCTACCAGCTGACGAACACCATGACCTCCGGAACGGTCCAGTTCCTGGTCGAGGGGCTGGATTCCGACACCAACGGCGGCAAGACCAAGGTCTGGTCGATGCAACAGGGGTACTCGGACATCACCGACAACCCGTATCGCTACAACCTCGAGAAACGCGGTGACGATCACGTCGACACCGGCAAGTTCCGGATGCGGATTATTACGGGGAATCCCGCCGAGGGCGGCTTCTTCGACTCGCCGCGCCTTCTGCCCACAAGCCTGGTCGGCAGCCGGGTCTATCACGTCAAGAACTCGTGGGGCGGAGGCATCGTCAGCCTCGAGATTCGCGAAGGCGGGCCGACGGGGCCGAAGGTCGTGGAGCACCAGTTCAGCTACCAGGGCACCTACCGCCCCAATCCGCACGTCGTGCACTTGGGTGCGCCCGTGCCCCGCGGCGGCCCGGCCGACGCCACGGTGCCCGGCATCATCATCCGGTACTTCCACGTGTCGAACGGCGCCGCGTGGCCCGGCTTGAACATCGCCAGTTCGGCGCTCGCCAAGCTTCGGCTCTTCACGGAGCCCTGGACGGCCGCCGGTAACTAACGTCGTCCGTCACTGATCCGGCCAACGGCCGGTTCCCTCACGGGAGCCGGCCGTTGTCGTGTACGCCGGCTCCCCCGCCTCTCCCCGCCTCTCCCCCGCCGTCCAGTTCCCGCCCAGAATATTTACTTAGAACTTAATCCCACGTACTGGTATTTTCTATGTAAATCATGCGCTTGCTCCCCGGCCGTGTCGGCCCCCGGGCGGCGGGTGGCGCCGTATCGCTCGAGGTTCCGCATGTCACGCCCGCCGCTCGACGTGATCCTGGCCGTTCCCAAGTGGCTCACGCAGCGCCCCATCCAGCCGATGGGACTGCTCTATCTCGGCGCGTCGCTCCGGCAAGCCGGTCACCGCGTCAGCATCATCGACGGCGAAGTCGAACAGATCGACAACGCGACGCTGGCGCGGCATGTCGCGGCGGCGCGTCCGGATCTGTTCGGCATCACCGCGACCACGGCCCAGGCCAACGAGGCCTTCGCCCTGGCGCAGGCGGTCAAGGCGCTGACTCCAGACACGTACGTGGCACTCGGCGGCGCCCACGCCGCCGCGCTGACGGAGGCATGCCTGCAGGAGTGCGAGGCCCTCGACGCCGTCGCCTTCGGCGAAGGCGAGGTCACCGTCGTCGAGATGGTGGAACGCCTCGCGGAACGGGGTTCCATGGAGGGCGTCGACGGCGTCGCCTATCGCGACAGCGACGGGATCGTCGTCAACCCGTCGCGGGCACTCGTCGACGATCTCGACTTGCTGCCGTTTCCGGCCTGGGACCTCATTCCCATGCAGAAGTACGTGGCGAGCACCTGGTTCCCCAACAAGGTGAAGCAGTACACGAACATCTTCACGAGCCGGGGCTGCCCCTACGGCTGCACCTTCTGCGGCGCGAAGACGACCTGGACGCGGAAGTTTCGCGCCAGAAGCCCACAGAACGTCGTCGCCGAAATCGAAGAGGTGCTGGCGCGGTTCCGCATCCCGAACTTCTTCATCTCGGATGACCTGTTCACGCTGAACCGCAAGCGGGTGATGGCCATCTGCGAGCTCATCCTGGCCCGGAACCTCGAGGTGACGTGGACGTGCCTCTCGCGTGTCAACACCGTCGACGCGGAGATGCTGGCCCTGATGAAGCGGGCCGGCTGTTACCTGATCTCCTACGGCCTCGAGTCCGGCTCGCAGCAGGTGCTGGACCAGCTCGACAAGGGCACGACCATCGAGCATGGCGTCAGGGCTGTCGAGATGACGAAGGCGGCCGGCATCAAGGTTTTCGGGTCCTTCATGATCGGCTCGCCGGGCGAGACCGCGGACACCGTGAACGAGACCATCCGGTACATCCGCCAGCTCGACCTCGACGAAATCGGGCTGGGGGTGACGACCGCTTATCCCGGGACGGACCTGTTCGACACGTTCGGCAAGGATGCGAAGGGGCTCGACTGGGGCAAGGCGCTCGCGTTCAACCCGTCAGAAGCCGACCACAGCTCGGTCTTCCTGAAGTGCACCGACCTGGACGACGAAGAGATCCGGCGACTGTTCCACAAGGCCATGCGGGAGGCGGTCATCTACAACCCGCGGCTCGTCATCCGACGTCTGTCGCACATCGCGTCGGTCAAACACCTCGGCCGGACCGTGAAGGCCGGCCTGAAGATGCTCACCAACCAGTGACGCGGCACGCCGACGCGGCCCTCAGGGCTTCGCCGGCGCCGCCTTGCGCTTCTCCGCCGTCGCCCGCACGAGGAACTTCACGTACGGCACGACCTGCTTCACCGCCGCGACGTTCATCTGGCAGGGGCTGAGGCACGTCGGGCACTTCTTGTCGCGCACGTCGTCTCGGTGGGCCTGGCTGGCCTTCCGGAAGTACAGCTCGCCGGGGTCGTGTTCCGTGACGTTGCCGATGGCGTCGCTGTTCTCGCAGAAGTACAACCCGCCCTCGGGGTTCAGCATGATGCCCTGGGACTGGAACGGGCACGGCGCGAGGCGGTGGTAGCCGTTCGCGATCATGTCCGCGTAGTGCATGTAGATGTAGTTCTGCCCGTCCATGAGCGGATCCATCCGCACCCGGTCCAGGAAGAACTGCCGCATCCGCTCTTCTTCGGGGCCCACGGGCTTCTGCACGTTCTCGAGACCGGTGTTGCCGAGCATGGGCTCGGTGAACCGGATCATGTTGAACACGATGTCGAGCTGCTCTTTCCGGGCCCAGGCCAGGATGTTCTCGGCGTCGTGGAGATTCATCGAAAAAATCGTCGTCGACACGCCGTAGTTGAACCGGTAGCGGCTCTGCATCTCGCGCATCGCCTGGATGGTTTCGTAGGCCTTGTCGAAGCCGCGGGGCACGTTGCGCACCAGGTTGTGCATATCGCCGACGCCATCGATCGACACCCGCGTCGCGAAGATGATCCCGCGTTTCTGGCAGGCGGCGGCGATCTTCTCGATCATCGGGATCGCCCGCTTCGGCGTCAGCCCTGTCGTGTTGATCCCGAACTTCCGCAGGCGCGGGAACCGGTCGAGCATGACCTCGCAGATCTCGACGAGGTCGTTCCGGGTCGTGGGCTCACCGCCGGAGACATTGGCAATCTCGATGTGCTTCCAGAAGTCCGACTGGAAACACTTCTCGATCTGCGCGAACGTCATGTCGAGCTTCCGGTCGCCGCGTTTCCAGTTGCTGCACATTTCGCAGCGCGCGTCGCACACCCAGGTGCAGTTGAAGATGAGCACCGTCGGGAGGATGGGACGAATCGTAGCGAGATAGCTGTTCACCAGGTCCCGCGGGGCGCTCAACGCCGCCTTCGCCAGGTACTTTGCCGCGTAGCTCTGTGCCATGTGCTCTTATGTTAGCGGCTTCTTCCGGCCGAGGTAAAGGAAGGCCCCGGGCAGGTTGCCGACGAGTCCCAGCAGGACGATCAGGGTCGACAGGGCGAACGCGTCGGCGACAGGCACGCCCACGGGCTGCAGCATCCAGACGATGACGCCCTGCGGCAGGCCGAACCCGCTGATCGACACCGGCAGGAGCATCATCAGCAGTCCCACGGGCATGAAGACGAGGTAGTAGTCGAGCCCCACCGGAATATCGATGCCCCGACCGAGCGTGTACCCCTGCAGCACGCGGATGGCCTGCACCGCGACCGACAGGACGAACACCGTCCACACCGTCCCCTGTCGCTGCCGGTAGGCCCCGACCGCATCGCCAAGCTTGACCAGTCGCCTGCCCCAGGCGCCGTGCGTCCATCGTCGCGGCAGCGCCCCGCGCACCACGCGGTCCATCCAGAGCGCGGCCACCGCCGCGGCGGCGACCAGCGCGGCCGCACCGGTCAATCGCACGCGGGCAGACCCCGGAAGGTGCTGCGCCCAGCCGGTCAGGCCGACGGCGCCAAGCAGCACGATTGCCACCAGCCCCAACAGCCGGTCGATGGCCACCGACGCCACGGCATCCGCGCCGCGGTCGGTCCGCGCGGCCACGGCGTACGCACGCGACGCGTCTCCCCCGACACCCGCCGGCAGGAAACTCCCGACGAACGAACTGACCAGGAAGATGCGCAGGGCACTTCCGGGCGGCAGGACCACGCCGGCCGATCGGAGCAGCATCTGCCAGCGGATCACCATCACCAGCCGGTCGAGGGCGACGAGCAGCAGCGTCGCCGCGAACCACCACGGGTCGAGCCGCGCGATGGCGGCGGCGGTCTCCCGCACATCCACGTCCCGCATCAGGAAGGCCAGGATCGCCGCAGTGACGACCAGGCGGAACGCGGTGGATCTGACGAGGCGGGCGATCACGACGCCGGCTTGCGCCCCACGAAGGTGAGGGTTTCGAAGAAGTTCTTGCGGATGCGGAACAGGACGTCCTCGGTTCCCGTGTAACGCGACAGCGGGTCGAGGCCCGGCAGGTTGGCCAGCATCGACGCCCCGGCCAGCAGGTCACGCATGACGCCGGTGCTCGCGCCGATACTCCGCACGACACGCTCGACCCCGAACCCGTGGTCGCCGAGCAGTTGCCGGACGCGTCGCTCGGTCGTCACGAAGTTGTGGGTGTAGTCGATGTCCCAGAAGAACCCGCGCTCCTTGAGATAGTCGGGCACGACGATGAAGACGACGCCGCCGGGCCGAAGCACACGATACGCTTCGGCGGCAAAGGCCCGTGCGCCGTCGATGCCGCTCATGTGTTCGAGGACCTGGTCGGCGTAGAGCACGTCACAGCAGGCATCGGAGACGGGAAACGGCGGCACCCACGCTTCGATGACCTCCACGCCGCGGCCTCGCAACGACGCCGCCAGCGCCGGGCTTGCCTCGATGGCGCGGTACCGCCAGCCGCGGAGGCGCATCGGGTCGACGAGGCTGCCGACACCCGGGCCCACTTCCAGCACGTCCCCGCCCGGCGCCGCGTACCGCGCGAGCAGATCCAGCCGGCTCCGTTCGATACGAAGCCGCCTGGCTCCGCCGAACTTCGTCAGCTTCCGCTCGGAGAACCACTTGTAGAAGTCGTTGGCCATGCGCGTGTCCGGTCGGAGGGGCCGGCCGAAGCCGGCCCCACGTGACCTGCTTACTTGATGGCGATGAGTTCGACGTCGAACACCAGCATACCGCGCGGCCCGCCTTCCTGCCCCTTGTAGGCCAGGTCCTGCGGGATCCAGAAGCGGCGCTTCTCGCCTTCGACCATCAACTGCAACCCTTCGGTCCACCCCTCGATCACCTGGTCGAGCGCGAACGAGGTTGGCTCACCGCGTACCACCGAACTGTCGAACATCTTGCCGTCGGTCGTCCAGCCGGAGTAGTGCACGGTGACCATGCTGTTGCGGCGCGGCTTCCGCGCGCCGACGCCGGCGCGCAGCACCTTCGACGCGAGGCCGGACTTGGTCTTGACCGCATCGGCCGGCGCGGCCGCGACGTCGGGCGGCGCCACGGGCATCTCGTTGAACGCCATCAGTTCGATGTCGAACACCAGCATGCCCTTCGGCCGGTCGGCGCGCCCCTTGTACGCCAGGGCTTCGGGGATCCAGGCGCGGCGCTTTTCTCCCACCGTCATCAGGGCGACCGTCTCGCCCCACCCCGGAATCACCTTCGCCAGGATGAACTTGCTCGCGCGCCCGCGGGCGTACGAACTGTCGAACATCTTGCCGTCGGTCGTCCAGCCCGTGTAATGGACGACGACTTCGTCCGTCATCGCCGGCTTCTTGTCACCGGTGCCGGCGGTCAGGACTTTCGTGGCCAGGCCGCTCGCAGTCTTCGCGGCGTCGGCGGGGGGGGCGGCGACGTCGGACGGCGCAGGCACGGGACGCGTCAGCTTCGGGACTTCGAACAACGGCTTCGCCTGGTCCTGCGCTGCCGCCGCCGCGGTCGTGGACGCGGACACCAGCAGGACGGCTGCGGCCAGGCGACCGAGTGTGTGAACGGAGATGAAAGCCATCAGGATTCCTTTTCTTTCTTCTTGCGTGGAGTCGCCGACTTCGCCCGCGGCTTCCGGGCCGCGGGCGCCTTGGCGGGGGCTTCGCCATCGGCGGCCTTCTTCGTGCGCCGCCGCGGTTTCGGTGCAGCCGCCGCCTCGTCGCCGGTGTCGGTCACAGCCGCTTCGGCAACAGGCTCGGCCTCGTCAGACGCCCCGGCCGCGGGTTCGGCCGTGCCTGCGACCTCGGCCGGCGTCTCGTCCGCCGCCTCGGCCGCTTCGGCCTGCGCCACCGCGGCGACGGTCTGCGCGTAGAGTTCCGCTTCGCGGCGCCGCCGCTCGGCCATGGCCAGTTCGTGCTCGAGCGCGGGGTCTTCGACCGGCAAGCCGAGTTCGGAGACGACCGGGATCGAGCGCAGCTGCAGCCCCTGGAACACACGCATCACGCCCTGGCGATCGCGGTCGAGGCGCACGAGGCCTTCGCGCTGAACCGCGCGCAGCAGTTCCACGAGATTGCCGTGGCGCCGTTCATCGAACGACGGGTCGGCCGCACGCAGGATCTGTTTCACGTTCCGGATGTACATCGGCCAGCGGGGCACCGCGCCCGGCGCCTGCAGCACCTTCCGCAGAAGGGAGACGCCATCGCTGAACGATGCCTGGGACGCCGCCTCACCGGCAGGCGCCGGAGACGATTCGGATTCGACGTCGGCCTGTGGCGTCACGCCCTCGGAGGGCGCGGGTGCGTGCGCATGAGCCGCGTGGCCGTGTTCGGCCGCCGGCACGTGCGCGGGAGCCGCCGCGACGTGCGACGCCGCGTCCGAGGTCTCGGTGGCGATCACGTCGCCCGCCCCTTCGCGCAGGTCCACCAGGACGCTGCGGCCGGAACTGCGCAGGGTCACGAGCCCCGCCTCGGCCAGCTTGTCGGCGAACTCGCGGAAGCTCGAGGCGCCGAAGTCGCGCTCGGAGAACGACGAGTCGAGCTGCAGCAGCGTGCTCTTCAACAGGCCGAGCTGCGGCGTCACTTCGCGGTCCGTCATCACCTGCAGCGCGCGCGTGACGATCGGGAACGCCTTCGCGATCGGCGACGTCGTCAGCGGCGCGGCCGCCGGTGCCGGGGCGCCGCCGCGTTCGCGGCCGCCGCCCTGCTGGCGCCGGCTCGGCTGGCGGATCAGGTTCTCGTAGGCGATGAACTCGGTACAGTTCTTCTGCATCACGGCGCTGGTGAACTGGCGGCCGCCCACCACGAACACCTTGCGGTCGTACTGCTTCAGCTTCTCGACGAGGC
>CAZJRM010000119.1:0-16199 GCA_964547975.1 uncultured Vicinamibacterales bacterium
CCGATTTCGCTCGTGCCCTCGCGCGCGGCCGTGAAGTGATCCTGCCCGTGCTCGAGGTGCCGCACGATGTTCTCGCGCACGACGATCGCGTCGTCGATGAGCAGGCCGATCGCGAGCGACAACGCCATCAGCGTCAGCATGTTCAGCGTCATGCCGAGGAAGTACATGATGATGAACGACGAGATGACCGAGATGGGCAGCGTCAGGCCCGTGATGACCGTCGAACGCCACGAGTTCAGGAAGAAGAACACGATGACGACGGTGAGCAGGCCGCCGATGACGAGCGTGTTCTCGACGTCGGCCACGGCCTCGCGGATGAAGATCGACGTGTCGCGGACGATCTGGATCTCGACCCCCGCCGGCATTTCCGCGCGAAGCGTGTCGACGGCCGCCCGCACCTTGTCGACCAGATCGACGGTGTTGGCCTTCGACTGCTTCGTGATGTCAATCGCGACCGCGGGCTCGCCGTCGATGAGCGCGAGCGACCGCGGTTCTTCGATGGTGTCCGAAATCGTGGCGACGTCGGACAGGCGGATCGGATCGACGCCGCGGCGGCCGATCACCATCTGGCCGTAGGCGGCCGGGTCCTTGGGTTTGCCCGAGATGCGCAGCGGCATTTCGGTCGTGCCGAGGGTCAGCCGGCCCAGCGGCGTGTTGACGTTTTCCGAGGCCAGCCCCGCCACGACTTCGTTGGCGCCCATGCCGAGCGCGTCCATCCGGACCGGGTCCAGGTTGACGAGGACCTCCCGTTTCGACGAGCCGACCAGCTTCGCCTTCGAGACCCCGGCAATGCCCTCCAGCCGGCGCTTGATGGTGCGATCGGCCAGTTCCGTCAGTTCCCGCGGCGGCATCGTCTTCGAGCGTACGGCCAGCGAGACGACCGGCATCGCGTTGAAGTCGAACTTCTGGATGACCGGTTCTTTCATGCCCTCGGGCAGTTCGCGCCGGATCGCGTTGATCTTGGCGCGCGCTTCCTGCGAGACGTCGTTGACTTTGACTTCCAGGTTGAACTCGACGACGACCGACGAGAGGCCCTCGCGCGACACCGAGGCCACGTGCTTGACGCCGCCGATCGGGTTCAGCGCTTCTTCGATCTTCCGGCTGACCTCGCGTTCCACGGTCTCGGGCGAGGCCCCGGGGTACTCGGTAATGACCGACAGCACGGGGATTTCGACGTCGGGCATCATGTCCACCGGCAGGCGGCGGAACGAGAACAGGCCGATCGTGACGAGCGCGAGCATCATCACGGTCGCCACGACGGGGCGCTTGATCGAGAGGTCCGAGAGAAACATCGTTACGCTCCCTGGCCCTTCGTGACGGCAATCCGGTCTCCGGCGCGAACGGCAAACGCGCCGCGCACGATGACCTGTTCGCCCGTCTGCACGCCCGAGACGATCTCCACCGACGCGCCGGTCGACCGGCCGGTCTTCACCGGGCGCGACTCGGCCGTGTCGCCCTTCACCACGAGCACGTCGCCGGTCTGCTGTTCGACGTTCCAGTTGAGCAGGGCTTCACGCGGAATCTGGACGGCGTCCGCGCGTTCGGCCACGGTGATCGTGCCCTTGACGAACGATCCGCCCTTGAGCGCGCCATCCTTGTTGACGACCTCGGCGATCACCTTGGCGGACCGGCTCGATTCGTCGATGGCCGGGTTGATGAAGGCCACCTTGCCCGTGAACGTCCGTCCCGGGAGCACGTCGGTGGTGAATTCGAGCATCTGACCCACCTTGACGTCGGCCAGGCGTGTCGACGGGACCGACACGGTGAGATCCAGGAGACGGTTGTCGACAATGCGGAACATCGGGCCGTTCCCGCCCATGTTCTCCACCCGGTCGCCCACGCTCACGCCGCGGTACGCGACGACACCGTCCATCGGCGCGACGATGGTCGACTTCTTCAGGCGCGTTTCGGCGGCGACGACCTGCGCCT
Source organism: uncultured Vicinamibacterales bacterium (assembly GCA_964547975.1). GTDB lineage: Bacteria > Acidobacteriota > Vicinamibacteria > Vicinamibacterales > JAKQTR01 > CAYJPV01. The sequence continues at coordinate 1,930 of CAZJRM010000119.1, forward strand.
GGGCGGCCGCGACACCGGCCTCGGCCGCTTCGACCGCCGACTTGGCATCGTCGAGCGCCTGGGGCGTGATGAGCCCGTACTGCTTCAGCTGGAGCGCGCGTTCGTACTCACGCTTGGCCCGCGTGTCGCTGACCCGCGCCTGCGCGACGCCCGCTTTCATGGCGTCGATGCCGGCGATGGCCTCGCTGGTATCCAGCCGCGCCAGCTGCTGGCCCTTGCGGACCGACACCCATTCGGTGACCGAGACGGAGACCACCGTGCCCGACACCTCGGACTTCACGTCGGCGGCAAACTTCGGCGCGAGTGACCCGACCACGTTGATGGCGTCGAGCAAGGGAGCCGAGGCGACCGTCGCCACGGTGACCGCCACCGGCGGCCGGCCCGTCGCCGGCGTCGCGGCCTCCGCGTCTCCAGGCGCAGGGGTGGTCGGTTTCGAGTTCGAGCAGGCGCTGAGCAGCAGGCCGGCCATCGTGACGGCGATAACAGAGCGGGCGTTCGGAGTCATGACAGGACGTTCTCCTTGCGGTATCAGTGCAGCGCTACGCGGTCGGGCTCGGCTGGAGCCCGTCAAAGGTCAGGTTCAACACGGACATCAGGTCCACATCGGTCGCGGCCAGGTCCCTCGGCGTCAGTTCCTGATCCAGGAACGTGCCGAGGACCGACGCGACGAGGACGGCGACATGCCTGGTGGGGACGGCACGGAGCTCCCCGGCCCTGATGCCGGCGTCGATGATCCGTTCGAGTTCGCCAAGGATGAGCCGTTCGAAGACGCGAAAGTCAAACGACGGGAGCAGCTCAGGGGCAAAGTAATAGACGGCATGTACCACCCGGAGTTCCGAGGTGTGAGCCCGGACGAGTTCCAGGAGCGCCGCGCACAACCGGATGGCGAGTTCGCGGGCCGTCCCGCCCTGCTGGCGCGCGTTCTCGACCACGGCGGTGACCGCTCTGGCGGCTTCGTCGATGATGGCCTTCATCAGGCCTTCTTTGCTGCCAAAGTGGTAGTAGAGCACCGGCTTGGTCACGCCGGCGTGTTCGACGATTTCACGGACGGAGGTGGCGGCGTAGCCGCGCCGGCCAAACGCCTCGACGGCGGCCTGCATGATGCGACAGCGAGCCGTGTCGTGGTGGCTGAAGAGTTCCGATGTGGGGGCGGGAGTCGTTTCCATTCAGGTTCTGTGTCTGTTTACCTACCGGTTGGTATTGAGCCCTACCGGTAGGTATACCACACAGAGACGATCCTGAAAAGCCGGAGGTTCCATCCGGCCGGAAGATCAGCGAATCCCGAAAAGGTGCCGTTCTCCCCGGATGAATACCATCCCCCTCGCCAGGGCAGCGGAGGCCCAGACGGACTCTCCAATCGAATTCGTCGCCAGAACCTCGTGGACGGGGCCGGCCTTGATGACGAACGTGTCGCCGTCTTCGCTCGTGAGCAGGATTTTTCCGTCGAAGGCGACGGGCGACGACCGGATCGTCGCGGGAATCGGCAAGCGGCCGTTGTCGTAGATGACTTCTCCGGTGCCAGGTCGCAGGCACGTCATGATGCCTCCGTCGCTGACCAGGTAGAGGAGGCCATCGTAGAACAACGGCGAGGCGACGTACGCCGTGCCCTTGGCGTACTTCCACGCGACGCGACTCGCCGCGTCACCGCCCCCGGCTCCAGGCTTCAGGGCGAGGGCGACCTTGGCCTGACTGCCCGCTGTGGCGAACACCAGGCCCGTTCCGGTGACAATGCTCGGGATGGGATGGCTGACCGTGCCCGGCGCCGTCCACAGCTCGCGACCGGTGTTCGGGTCGTAGGCGACCACCGCTTCAGCACCGGAGGTGATGAGTTCGTCGCGGCCGCCGGCCCGGACGACGACCGGGGTTGCCCAGCTCCGGCGGGTGGTCCGAGCGGTGCGCCAGATCTGACGGCCCGACTTGCGGTCGAGCGCGGCGATGAACGAGCCATCACCCATCTCCTGGTCGCACTGCAGGATGACGAGGTTCCTGTAGAGAAGCGGCGATGTCCCGGGTCCGAGGCCCGCCTTGTCCATGGTGCCGAGGTCGGCCTTCCACTTCAGCGTGCCCTTCATGTCGTAGACATGCAGGCCGGCCCATTCGAAAAACGCGTAGACCAGCCTGCCATCGGTCGCGACCGTGGATGACGCGTAGGTGTTCGAGCGGTGGCGGTCGTCGCGCGGCGGTCCCTCGTACGCGGTGCGTTCCCACAACACCGACCCAGTGCGCGCGTCGATGGCCAGAAGGTTGAGCGTCAGCCGCCGGCCGACGCCCGTGCTGTCGGCGTTCACGTAGCCGGGCTTTCGATCGAAGCCGAGGTGCACCGGGGCTTTCCAGCCGGGAATGGGATCGCCTTCGATGGCGGTCGTCACGAAGAGGTGGTGACCCCAGACGACAGGCGACGAGTGGCCTCGTCCCGGAATGGCGGTCTTCCACGCCACGTGTTCGGTTGGCGACCACCGCTCGGGGTACCGCCCATCAGCGACGCCGTCGCCGCGAGGACCGCGCCACTGCGGCCACTCGCCGCCAGGCATCGCCAGGAGGGCGGCGGCCGGGGCGATTAGGCAGAGGAAGAGGGCCAGACCGCCGGCTCGATGGGATCGCATGCGGCCGACAATAGCACGACGGGCCGCGGTTGTGGCCGCGGCCCGTCTGAGTGCCGTGTCGACGTGACCGGAGAGGCTACTGCGCGACCTTGAAGTCGACCGTCGCCATCGTCTTGTCCCACCACATGGCCAGCGACCCGTTCTGCTGGGTCATGTTGACGAAGCCGATGGTGAATTGTTCGACCGTGACAGTGGTTGTCGACACCTTCATCGGGACCCGGACGACATCGAACTTCGCGTCGTAGTTGTACGAACCCCAAGTCTCGGTCTTGTTGTTGGGATCGTACTTGGCCTGGAAGGGCTGTGTCGACAGGATGAACGTCCAGGCGCCTTCCTTCAGCTCGACGAATACGCTGTACTCGCCGGCGGCGACGGTCTTGTCGCCGAAAACGAGCGGGGCCTCGGACTTGAGGCGCGTCGTGACGTTCGCGCCGGCGCGCCACACCGGCGCGCCGCCGTTGACGGTCTTGCCGTAGTCGGCACCCTTGCCGAAGACATCGGGCCGGCCCCGGAGAATCGGGCGCCCGTAGTCGATGGTGATCCACTTGCCGTCCTGGTACCGCGGGCCGCGCGGGCCTTCAGCCCACTTGCCCGCCACCTGGGTGGCGGCCGTTCCGACCGGGCTGGCCGGAGGACGCGGCGCGGCCGGGGCCTGCGCCGCGGGTGCCTGCTGCGTCGTGGCCGACGACTGGGCCGCCTGACCGGCGTACGCCGAGCAGGTCACGGCACAGGCGACGAGGGCGACAAATGCGGACGTACGTTTCATCATGGCGACCTCCCTGGGAGCAGCGGCAGCTACTCGAGCCGGCTGCGCGCCGCCACGAGTTTGTCGACGACCTGCTTCACTGCCGCTTCCGTGGCTTCGCCGAGGATCGATTCGCGGTAGTCGGACGAGCCCATCGACACGCCGCCGCCGGCGCCTGCGCCGCCGCCGGCCAGACCGCCGCCGAGCAGCATGCCGCTCCGCTTGGACATGCCCTCGCCCTTGGCGCTGGCAAGAATCTCACCGGTAGACGTATCGATCATCCGGGCGGTGATGGCCACCGTGGCTTTGCCTTCCTGCTTGCCCACCCTCGCGCCGCCGAGGAAACGGCCGCCGAAACCGCCGCCGCCAATGCTCTTCTTGGATTCTTCCGTGCCGAACTTGGTGATCGATCCGACGATCATGTACTTGACGCCGAGGGCCTTGCCCATCTTCGCGACAGACGCCGCCGACGGATCGGCACGGTCGCTGTTCGAGAAGTTCTGCTCGGCCATGATGGTCTCGAGCTTCTTGCGCTCGATCAGTCGGTAGGTGCCGTCCTCGAGCAGGCCGTCCACGAGGAGATCGGCGATGCCCTTGCCGATATCCCAGTTGCCGCCCCACCAGTTGTTGACGCTGCCGAAGTCGAAGTCGATGACGGCGACCGTCGGCCTGGCGCTCTTCGCCTGTGCCCATGCCGGGCTGGTTCCTGCCGCAAGGAGAAGTACTGCGACCACTGCTACCGACCACAACGCCTTACGCATTGACATCCCTCCAGATGGACGGGGCCCCCGCTGGCCGCGGACGTGCTGGCCGGCCGGCCGCCGAATGTGCGCGGAAGATCACAAGGGTAGCGACGGGCGGACGGTGTGTCAATCGCCGCCGGGAGGCTGCCATAATGGACGCTTCCCGGGGGGAGACGTGCCCTCCAGCGAGGTGCCCATGAAAGGACGCGCGATCGTACTGGTGGCTCTCATGTCCGTAACCCTGTCGTGCCAGAACAAGCCCTACGACTATCCCGAGGCCAGGAAGGCCTCTCAGGTCGACGACTACTTCGGCACCTCGGTCGCCGACCCCTACCGCTGGCTCGAAGATTCCGATGCCGCGGAGACCCGGCAGTGGATCGAGGCCCAGAATGCCCTGACGTTCGGCTACCTGGCGAAGATCCCCGAACGGGCCGCCATCCACGCCCGGCTGAAGAAGCTGTGGGACTACGAACGCTACGGCGTGCCGACGCGCGAAGGCCGCTGGTACATCTTCACGCGCAATGCCGGGCTCCAGCGGCAGGCCGTGGTCTACAAGGCGACCGCGCTCGACGCGGCGCCCGAGGTGCTGCTCGACCCCAACGAGTGGTCGGCGGACGGCACCGTCGCAATCGCCGGCATGGCTTTCTCCGACGATGGCAAGTACCTGGCGTACGCGCGGTCCGCCTCGGGATCGGACTGGCAGGACTGGTACGTGCGTGACGTCGCGACGAACACGGACCTGCCGGATGTCCTGAAGTGGTCCAAGTTCAGCGGCGCCTCGTGGCTGAAGGATGGCTCGGGGTTCTTCTACAGCAAGTACGACGCGCCGAAGGACGGCAACCCGCTGCTCGCCGTCAACAAGCACCAGAAGGTGTACTTCCACGCGATCGGCACGGCGCAGGACAAAGACGTGCTCGTCTACGAACGTCCCGACAAGCCGGACTGGGGCTTCAGCGCGGAGGTCACCGACGACGGGCGGTTCCTGCTCGTGTACCAGACCGAGGGCACCGACAATCGCAACCGGATCTTCCTGAAGGACCTCAAGGTTCCGGGCGGCACGATCGTCCCGTTCCTCGATGACTTCGATGCGGCCTACTCGGTGGCCGGCAACGACGGCGACGTGTTCTACGTCCTGACAAACCAGGGCGCACCCCGTTACCGCCTGGTGGCCATCGACCGGAAAGCGCCGGCCGCCGCGAACCGGAAGACGCTGATTCCCGAGGCCCCGGGCCGGGACGTGCTCGACAGCGTGATCATGGTCCACGATCGGTTCGTCACGACGTGGATGACCGACGCTCACTCCGTGCTGCGCGTGTTCGGGCGGGATGGGGCCGCGGTTGCGGACATCGCCCTTCCGGGTCTCGGCACCGTGGCGGGCGTGACGGGACGCCGCGCGCACCAGGAGGCGTTCTACGCGTTCGCCTCGTACACGTATCCGACCACCATCTTCCGCTACGACGCCGTGGCGGGAGCCAGCACCGTCTTCAAGAAGCCCGTCGTCGACTTCGACGGGGCGCGCTACGAGACCACGCAGGTCTTCTACCCGTCGAAGGACGGCACGAAGATTCCCATGTTCATCACGAGCCGGAAAGGCCTGGTGAAGAACGGCCAGAACCCGACGTATCTGTACGGCTACGGCGGGTTCAATATCCCGAACACGCCGGGTTTCACGCCGGCCGCCGCGGCCTGGCTCGAGATGGGCGGCATCTACGCGGTCGCGAACCTGCGCGGAGGCAGCGAGTACGGGCAGGACTGGTACGACGCCGGCCGCCTCGCGAAGAAGCAGAACGTGTTCGACGACTTCATCGCGGCGGCCGAGTTCCTGATTCGCGAGCGTTATACGTCGACGCCGAAACTCGCCATCGCCGGCGGCAGCAACGGCGGCTTGCTGGTCGGCGCCTGCATGACCCAGCGTCCCGACCTCTTCGGCGCGGCCTTGCCGGCGGTCGGCGTGATGGACATGCTCCGTTACCACAAGTTCACGATTGGTTGGGCGTGGAAGTCGGACTATGGCGACCCCGACACGAAAGAGGGGTTCGCGATCAACTACAAGTACTCGCCGCTGCACACCATCAAGCCCGGCGTGAAGTACCCTCCGACGTTCGTCACGACGGCCGACCACGACGACCGCGTGGTGCCCGGCCACAGCTTCAAGTTCACCGCGACGCTGCAGGCCGCGCAGGGCGGACCCGCGCCGATCCTGATCCGGATCGAAACCAAGGCGGGCCACGGCGCGGGCAAGGCCGTGGACAAACAAATCGAGGAACGTGCCGACATGTACGGCTTCCTCGTCCGCGAATTGAAGATGACCCTGCCGGCAGGGTGGTAGGACAGTTGGGGCGTGGGGCGTGGGGCATGGGAGGCGGGGCATGGGGCATGGCCGGAAGCCGTGAGCCTTGAGCCGAGAGCCGTGGGCCGGGTCAGAATTCGACGAGGAACCCTGCGGCGGGGATGAAGGGGAGGAGCTTCTCGACGCCGCGGCCTCCCGTCGAGCCGACGTTGGTCCTGTCGAAGACGTTGATGAGTTCGACGAACAGCGTGAGGCGGCGGGTCGAGAAGTTGAACGCATGATTGGCGCGCAGGTCGAGCCTCGAGTAGGCCGGCAGGCGCGCCGCGTTCTTGTACGGTCCCGCGGCGAAGATCGGAAGCCCTTCGGTGTTCAGCGCGCCAGTGTCCTGGTAGTACCCTCGGACGGGCAGGTTCGAACCCATGCGATACCTGACGATGGCCGTGGTGCGGGTCCAGAGCCGCAGGCTGGCGTAGGCGTTCAGCGTGTGCCGCTGGTCGTAGTCGCCGTCGAACGCCTCACCGGTCACCGTATCCCTGTAGTGGTTCTTCGACCACGCGTAGGCCAGCCACCCGGACAGGCCGTTCGGATCCCGCCGCTGTACGATGACCTCCACGCCTCGCGCGTACCCCTCGAGCCGGTTCTCGTACACGGCGTTCGCGTTGTACTTCACCGGCGCGCCGGCCGATCGCGGCTCGAGCCCGGAGGCCCACACGAGGTCGCGTTCTTCACGATCGTAGAACGACAACTGCCACCGGGCCTTCCCTCGGAGGACCTGTTCGATGCCGACATCCGCGTGCCACGCCCGCTGCGGCACCAGCGTGCGTCCGCCGCCGCGGATCCCGTCGGCCTGGTCGAACGCCGGCTGCTGGTGATGAAGCCCCGTTCCAGCCCGCAGCGCCACGCCTGCCCCGAGACGTTTCTCGATCTGGAACCAGGGTGACGCCGTCACGCGGCGCGTGGCGCCGCCGGCATCGAGGCGGCTGCCGACGGCGGTGGTCAGCGACGTGGCGGGCTGCCAGCGGACCTGGCCGAACGCGCCGCCGTGGAGATACGAGGCGTCGTACTCCTCGTCTGGCGCGCGTCGCGGGGGGATCCGCTTGTCGAGCGTCCAGAGGTGCTGCTGATCGCCGACGCGCTGGAGGTGCGCCCCGGCATCCACGGTCAGCCGACTCGAGAAGACCCGCGTGAGGTCACCGCGGTAGCCGGCGTCGGTGCGTCGGCCCCAGCCCAGTTCGGCCCCGTCAGGGCGGTCGTTGCGGAACCGGTTGACCAGGCCGAAGAGGCGGTGCGTTGCCATCCACGATCGCCCCGTCGTCCGCAGTCCCAGTGTCGCGAGCCCGCCCTTGTTGTACGCGTCGGCCAGCGTGTTGGCGCCGAAGGTGTCGTGGTCCTCTTCGTAGTGGGCCCGGCCACCGAGCAGCGAGAGCCAGACCTGGCTGGTCGGCGTCGCGTCGAACACGACCTTGGCAAACGCATCGGTGAAGCCGAGCAGACTCGTACTGTCGGGGTCGACACGCCTGATGACCCAGTTGAGATAACTCTGGCGGACGGTCGCGAGCCACGACCCGCGTCCCCCGGCCAGCGGGCCCTCGGCGGCCGCGCCGGCGGCAATCGTGCTGACCGTGGCGTGCAGGTGGAATCGGTCGCGGGCACCCTCGCGCGTCGTGAACTCCAGCTGCGGCCCGAGACGGTCGCCGTACCGTTGAGGGTAAGACCCGAGGAGGAGTGACGCGCGTGCCAGGGCGTCGCTGCTGATGCGGGCAATGGACCCCGTGTCGTCCCTGCCCTCGACGGCGTGGAGGAGCACGGCGGTGGCTGGAACACCGTCGAGGACGACGTTCGTGAAACGCGGGCCGGCGCCGCGCGCCGAGAACTCCGCCGTGAAGTCGTCGTTGGCGGCTACCGCCGGCATCATCTGGACGGCGCGGACCGGGTCGTCGGCAATCATGCCCCGCAGGTCCTGCAGTTCGCCCGCGGAGATGGTCTGCTCCGCCACCGTGCCCGGCTCGCGGGTTTCGAAGACCGGCGCGACGACGTCGACATGTTCTTCGTACGCGCCGGCGCCGGCTGCCAGGAGGATCTCGAACGTCAGCGACGCGCGCGGCTGAACCGTCACGGCGCGTTTCACGAATCCGTAGCCGACGACGGACGCCGTCAGGGTGTACTCACCCGGCGGGATGCCCTGCAGCGAGAATCGGCCATCGGCCGCCGTCGTCGCGGCAAACGGCGTCTCGGCCAGGCGAACGAGTACGCGTGCGAGGGGCGCGCCGGTCCGTTCGTCGGTGACGGTCCCGGCGATCGAGCCGGCGTCCCGCGGCGGCTGCGCTGCGCACACGCCGACGGCCGCGGCGAGGCAGAGGACGACGAGGACGGAACGCAGGCCCATGTGGCGGGTCTCGAGAGGCCCTATAATGGCACTCATCACCGGACGGTGAAGGATACCGCAGGGCGGCCGGGAATCGATGCGCCGCCCTGCAGGAGGTTGAGGCTCATGCGCAAGGGAATGGTGGCGTTGGGGACGGCGTGCCTCGTGGGCGTGCTGGCAGTGTCGCTGCAGGCCGACGTGAAGTCCCGCCAGAAGACGCAGGTCAAGTTCGAGGGGGCGATCGGCCGGATCGTCAACATGTTCGGCGGCAAGGCGGCGAAAGAGGGCATCGTCAGCACGGTCGCGCTGAAAGGCAACCGGCAGTTGACGACGACCGGGGACTCGGGCGAACTCATCGATCTCGACGCCGAGAAGATCTACACGATCGACTTCAAGGGCAAGAACTACAAGGTCATGACCTTCGCCGAGATGCGCAAGCAGATCGAGGACGCGAAGGCCCAGGCCCAGCAACAGGCCGGCGGCGAGAAGGGCAAGGGCGAGGAGCCGACCTGGGAGATCAGCGTCGATGTGAAGCGGACCGGAGAATCGAAGATGCTGGCGGGTGAGACCTGCAAGCAGGCCATCCTGACCGTCACCGCGCATCCCAAGGGCAAGACCCTCGAGCAGGGCGGCGGCATGGTCATCAAGATCGATTCCTGGCTCGGTCCGGTCGGCTCGGCCCATCGCGAGCAGGTCGAGTTCCAGCAGCGTTACATCAAGAAACTGCTCGGCCGCGAAGGTGAACAGATCGGCCGGGACCTGATGTCGGCCATGGCGATGTACCCCGGCCTGCAGGACAGCATGGCGCGTGCGCAGAAGGAACTGGTCAAGATGGAAGGGACGCCCTTCCTGACCACGATGACGGTCGAGACCGTCATGACGGCCGAGCAGGCCTCGCGCGAAGAGCAGAAGGGCCCGGGTCTCGGGCTGCCGAAGGGACTCGGCGGCATGTTCGGCCGCAAGAAGGCCGAAGATCCGCCGGCGAAACAGGCGGGCCCGGCGGGCGGCCCGCAGAAGTCGACCATCATGACGTCCGTGACCGAGTTGCTGTCGCTCGACTCCTCGGTGTCGGCAGCCGACGTGGACATTCCGGCGGGATTCAAGCAGAAGTAGGCCCGGCGGCGCGCCTCCAGGCGTACTGACCACCGTCATACCACTGCAGCCCGGCTTCCCCGAAGATGGGGAGGTCGGGCTGCAGGCGTTTCAGGCCTGCCGACCCGCGAAAGGCAGGCACCTGTGAGCGAACTCATCGACAACGCCCGGCGCCGCCGGGAACTGCTGAAACACCTCATCCGTCAACTGCACGATGGAACGCCGCCGGCGCAGGTGCGCACCCAGCTCCTGCGCGTGCTCGGTCAGGTGCCGTATTCCGACGTCGTCCAGGTGGAGCAGGAACTCATCGCGGAAGGGCTGCCGACCGAAGAAATCCTGCGGCTGTGCGACCTGCACACGGCCGTGCTCGAAGGCGCCATCGACGTCGCGCAGGCCCGGGAGGCGAAGCCGGGGCATCCCGTGCACACCTTCCGGCAGGAGAACCAGGCGTTGCGCTGGGAGATCGGCGAACTCGAACGGCTCTACGGCGAGCTGGCGGCCCTGCCGGCGGATGCGCCGGCGGCGGAGACGATCGACACGATCCGGGTCAGGTTCAACAACCTGATGGACGTCGACAAACACTACCTTCGCAAGGAACACCTGCTCTTCCCGTTCCTGGAAAAGCACGGCATCACCGGGCCGCCTACGGTCATGTGGGGCAAACACGACGAGACCCGGGCGCTGCTGAAGCGGGCCATCACGGCACTCGACGCCTCGGCGGGGATTCGCGCGGCTGAAGCGTCGGCGGCCGTCGCGCTCGTCCTGCGCCCGGCGGGCCGGGCCGTCGACGACATGATCGAGAAGGAAGAACAGATCCTGTTCCCGATGTGCCTCGATACGCTGACCGACCCGGATTGGTTCGAGATCAAGCGGCAGAGCCTCGAATACGGATACTGCCTGGTGGATCCGAGTGACGAATGGGCGCCGGAGGCGGGGGGCGGGACGACGGCCGCGGCGGCGGATACGTCGAGGATCCAGCTGCCGTCTGGCAGCATGACGCCTGCGGAACTGACGGCCATCCTCAACACGATCCCGTTCGACCTGACATTCGTGGATCGCGACGACACCGTCCGCTACTTCACGCAGGGCCGCGAACGGATCTTCTCGCGCAGCCGGGCCATCCTCGGCCGCAAGGTCCAGTACTGCCATCCTCCCTCGAGCGTGCACATCGTCGAACGGATCCTGTCGGACTTCAAGTCCGGGGCGGAGAGCCATGCGGCGTTCTGGATCACGATGAAGGGGCAGTTCCTCTCGATCGAGTACTTCGCGTTGCGCGACGCGGACGGCGCCTATCTCGGGTGCCTCGAAGTCAGCCAGGATCTCACGGCCAAACGAGCGCTGGGCGGCGAACAGCGCCTGCTCAACTACGTGGAACAGGAGCGTCCGCATGTCCAGTCATAGCCGCCCGGCGACGCCGATCACGCCCGACACGACGATTGCGGACCTGCTGCGAGCGTATCCGCACCTCGACGAGCCCCTGGCGTGTCTCGTGCCGCTCTACCGTGAGCTTCCGCCCGCGATGCGCCGCGCCATCGGCGACAGCACGACGCTGTACGCACTGGCGACGAATGCCGACGTCCCGCTCGGCGGGCTGGTGACAGCGCTGCGCGAGGCGGCAGGCGTTGCGAATGCCGCGCAGGGCGGACATCGGCCGGACTGGGTCACCTCGTCCCCGCGCGTGGTGTTGCTGGACGCGCGTCCCGTGCTGGCGGCCGGCGGGCACCCGGTCGGCGAGGTCATGGATGGTCTGTCCACGCTCGGGACCGGCGAGGTGCTCGAACTGGTGACGCCGTTCGTGCCCGCTCCGCTGATCGACATGGCGCGCTCGCGTGGTTTCGATGCGGAGGCGATATGGGATGGCGACCTCGTGCGGACCTTCTTCCGCACGAGGGCGTGAACAGGTCGGCAACCGGAACCGCGCCGGTGTGCCGCTCTCCGGAGCGGCGGGCTACGCGATCTCGATCACGAACGGCGTGCCCATCGCCGCGAAGGCCTCGGTCAGCAGTCGTTCGTCCATCACGTCCTTGTAGTCGTCGCGCAACGCGTCGAGGGTGTCGTAGGCCTTGTAGGTGGAGCCTTCGACGGGATGATCGAAGTGCAGGACGAACTTTCCGCCCTTCGTCGCGAAGATGCGGATGCTCCGACTCTCGTCGGAGGCAATGCAGGCACCGGTGAAACGGATGGTCTGAAGCCGATTGTCGTTGAGGGCGCCTCGCAGATGGAGTTCGACGGCGTCCATCTGGCGCGTTCGTGCCGCCTCGTCTGCAAGGAGGCGGTCGCGCGCGGCCACAGCCTGCTCGATGGATTCAGAGACGAACGTGGAGAGGCTGAGCCCGGCATCCGCGCAGAGGGTTCTCGCCCGATTCCACGTCTTGAGTTGGTCATCCTTCACATAGAGCGTGATCTTGGCCAAGATGGACCTCACATGGACGTACAGCAGTATACATACACGAATACGTGATAATACTGAATAATTAGTGTATGGCTACGCATATGTATATATGGCCTAGATATCTGTATCAGAGTAAGTACATGGAAAGGCCTGTAAGAATCGTGTTGCCACTGGTGGTTCTCGATGGTCGAACGACCTAATATTTGTGTCTCGGCTCCGTCGATTTCCGGTGTTCCGTTCCCATCCTGTTCCGCGTAGCATTGGCGCGCGGCTCGCGGCACTCGACCCGCGGCGTCACGCATCGGGAGGCTCAGTCATGGGGCACGTCACACGCAAGTGGCAGGGCGCGTCAGTGGTCGCGGTCTTTGGGCTGCTGCTCACCGGGCAGACGCCAGGCGGCGCTCAGACGCCTCTCAACCTGTACAGCCGGGGCGCTTCCGGCGCCCACGGCGTCGTGGCCGCGGCGAAGCCGGAAGCGTCGCAGGTCGGGATCGACGTGCTGAAGGCAGGCGGAAATGCCGTGGATGCGGCGGTGGCCACCGGGTTCGCGCTGGGCGTCCTCGAGCCGAACGCGTCGGGCATCGGCGGCGGCGGCTTCATGATCGTGAAGATGGCGGACATGAAGGACGCCGTCGTGATCGATTTCCGATCGACCGCGCCGGCGGCCGCGAAGCCCGACATGTACACGCTCGATGAGAAGGGGCGGCCCGTCGACAACGCGTCGGTCGAAGGCGGCCTCGCGTCGGCGGTGCCGGGAGAGGTCAGGGGGCTGCTCCACGCGTTCGATCAGTACGGATCGAAACGGCTGACCCGCGCGCAGGTCCTCCAGCCGGCGATCGATCACGCGGAACGCGGCATTCCGGTGACGGTGAACCTCGCGCAGATCATCAAGGACAACTTCGGTAAGCTCCGCAAGTACGAACACGGGCTGACCATCTATGCCAAGGACGGGTTCCCGCCCGAGGTCGGAGACACGATCACCAATCCCGATCTCGCGCGCACGCTCCGCGCGATTCAGGCGCAGGGGGCCGACGCCATCTACAAGGGCGAGATCGCGGCGAAGATCGTGGCCGAAGTGCGACGACGGGGCGGCATTCTCACCCTCGAGGACCTCGCGAACTACCAGGTGAAGGTCCGCGCGCCGGTGTCCGGCACCTATCGCGGCTACACGGTCCTCACCGCGCCGCCGCCGTCCGGCGGTACGCAGGTGCTCCAGTTGCTGAACATCCTCGAGGGATTCGATCTGGCCGCGCTTGGCGAGCAGACCCCCTCAACGGCGCACGTCCTGGCGGAGGCGTGCAAGCTGGTGTTCGCGGACCGGGCACGGTACGCGGCCGACCCCGACTTCGTCCAGGTCCCCTACCTGGCGCTCGCGTCGAAGCCCTACGCGCGGGAGCGTGCAGCCCTCATCAAGCCCGATGCCGTCATGTCCGAGGTCGCGCCGGGGCAGCCCCGCACCTACGAATCCGGATCGACCACGCACTTCAGCGTGATGGACGAGGCCGGAAACATGGTGGCCGTCACGAAGACCATCAACATGTTCTTCGCCTCGGGGGTCGTCGTGCCCGGCACCGGCATCATCATGGGCGACGATATGGACGATTTCGATCTGAAACCGGGCGGCCTCAATGCGATCGCGCCGGGCAAGCGGATGTTGTCGAGCATGAGTCCGACACTCGTCCTCGATCCCCAGGGCCGATCGTTCATGGCGATTGGCTCCCCGGGCGCGACCCGCATCATCCCGACGCTGGCGCAGGTCATCTCGAACGTCATCGATCGCGGCATGCCCATCCAGCAGGCCATCAATGCGCCGAGGTTGTACCAGGGACGGACCGGGGCGCTTGCCATGGAGGGGCGCTACTCGATCAACGCCTACAAGGGACTCGTGGCGCTCGGTCACACCGTGACGGTCAGCGCCGACTACGACGCCGCATTCGGTGGCGTGCACGCCGTGATGATCGACCGCGCGACGAAGACGCTCCACGGCGGCGCGGACCCCCGCCGCGACGGGCAGGCGGCGGGCTATTGACCAGAGGCTAG
>CAZJRM010000120.1:0-8530 GCA_964547975.1 uncultured Vicinamibacterales bacterium
CGTCGGCGGTGCAGTTCTCGGCGTCGCCGAACCTGTCGGCCACGCCACGGACGGGCACGCTGACGATCGCGGGCCTGACCTACACCGTTGATCAGGCGGGCGCGCCGTGCTCGTACAGCGTGGCAGGACCGGCAACAAGCCCGAACCTGGCCGCGGAGGGGGTCTTGGACCTCTCGTTCGGCTTCACAGCCACAACCACGGGATGCTCGCCGGATGCGGTCAGCTACTCAAACTGGATCTCCATCACCGATACGTCCTTCGGCGGGACGGCAGGCAGTGTGACCTACGCGGTGTCGCCCAACGGGTACGGCACGGCGCGAAGCGGGACCATCCAGGTGGGGAACGCCCTGTACACGGTGGTCCAATCCGGCGCAGCGTGCGCCTACAGCCTGAACGCCTACGGCAAGGTGTTCGGGGTGGCTGGCGGCAACGACGTGGTCCTCGGGACGCCGACGGCCGATGGGTGCACGCCCGTGTATGGGACCGATCAACCAGGCTTCATCACGCTCGGCACGCTGACGGGGCCGGTGCTGAACGTCTTCTCGTTGCCCTACGAGGTGTCGCCCTTTGCGACATCGCTGACGGCGGTGGTCCGCATCGGCCGGATCACCTTCGGCGGCCAGGCTCTCACGATCAAGCAGCTGTCCTGGTGACCATCATGAACTCGACACTTCACACCGCCGGACGTCGGATGGTCGCGCTGGCCGCGTTGCTGGCGTGCAGCACCCTGGTTGCCTGGGCAGCGTCCAAGGGGCCGGATGCCGGGGGCTACGCGGCCACTGACGAGGTGATCTACAGCTTCGTGGACATCTCCGGCTCGAGCGGAGGAGCCAGTCTGCTGTCCGGAACCGATGACGGGACGGCTGTCCTCACCCTGCCGTTTGCGGTTCGGTTCTACGGGCAGCCCTACACGCTGGTCTGTGCCAGCACCAACGGCGCGCTGTACTTCGTGAGCACGGTGAACGAGTGCAGCGGGTTCGACGGCGACTTCGCCAATACCGATCTCACGTCGGCGCCCGTGCCGCAGGATCGGCCGGCCCTGTTGCCGTTCTGGAGCGACCTGACGTTCCAGGTGTCGGGAGCGGGAGCTGTTCTGTACCAGACGCTGGGCACGGCCCCGAACCGCCGGTTCGTGCTCCAGTGGGAAGACGCCTTTCCGCAGGGGTCGGCCAACCCGGTGACGTTCCAGGTCATCCTGACGGAGGCGTCGAGTGCCGTCCTGTTCCAATACCAGTCGGTCGATCTGGGCGCCGGCAATCCCGCCCGCAGCGGCGCGCAGGCGACTGTTGGCATCCGGAATGCGGGTGGCATCTCGACGGGGCAGCAGCTCCAGTGGTGTTACCGCGTGCCCGTCGTGCACGACCGAACGGCGCTGCAGTTCGCGCTGCTCGATGCTGCCCCGCCCGCCATCACAGCGACCGCCGCGCCGCTCGTGCTGTGGCCGCCCAACGGGAAGGTGACGGACGTCACCATTCGGGGGACGATTGGGGATGCCGGGGGCGTTGCCAGTGCCCGGTTCGTCGTGACAGATGAGTACGGTCTGGTGCAGCCGGCCGGCTCGATTCCCATCGCGTCCGACGGCGCCTTCAGCGTGACGGTGTCGCTGGTGGCCGACCGGCACGGCAACGACAGGGATGGGCGCACGTACACCATTCTCATCGTGGCTGCGGACAAGGCCGGGAACGAGGGGTCGACCAGCGTCACCGTGAGGGTGCCGCACGACCAAGGCAGGTAGGGGACAGCCGCGAGAAACCCGGGTTTCCCGCGGCTGTCGATACGGTTCCATCGCCCGTTCCCGCGGCTGAAACACGGCTGCGGGAACAGGCGATGGACCATCCTTATCGAGGCGTGCGCAGGTACTTCAACAAATCGCTGTCCGTGCCCAGGACGAAGTACGTCTTGGGATCCATCACCCGCTCGTACGTTTCGAGCGACTTCAAGAACGCGTAGAAGTCCGCGTCGCGTCCGTAGGCCTCGGCGTAGATGGCCGTGGCTTCGGCGTCGGCCTTGCCCCGGAGTTCCTGGGCGGCCTTGTAGGCTTCCGACTGGATGCGCTGCAAATCGCGCTGCCGCTCACCCATGATGCGCGCCGCTTCGCCCTGGCCTTCCGAGCGGAACCGCTCGGCGATACGCTGGCGTTCGGCAATCATGCGCGCGAAGACGTCCTTCTGCACTTCCTCGACGTAGTTGAGCCGTTTCAGCCGGATGTCCAGAACCTCAATCCCGAGATCGGAGGTCCGCGTCTTCGCGACCTTAAGGACCTCGGCGACGATCGACGGGCGGCCCTTGGCGATCTGCTCGAGCACGATCTGCTCTTCCTGCGACTCGACGGGCACGTCCCCGGCCGGCCGGTTGCTGCTCCGCACGAGTTCGATGAGATCGTAGCTGGCCACGGCGTTGCGCGTCTCGCCGTCGAGGATGTCGTCGAGGCGCGATTGCGCGCCGCGTTCGTCGCGCAGCCGCTGGAAGAACTTCAGCGGATCGGTGACGCGCCAGCGTGCGTACATGTCGACCCAGATGAACCGTTTGTCCTTGGTGGGCATCTGGTTCGGACTGCCGTCCCACTCGAGGAACCGTTTGTCGAAGAAGTTGGCCTTCTGGATCAGCGGCACCTTGAAGTGCAGCCCGGGCGTGGTGACGGGCGAGCCGACGGGTTCGCCGAACTGGGTGATGATGACCTGTTCGGTTTCGCCAACCTGGTAGCCCGACGCCGACAGCAGCATGAAGACCAGGAGGCCAAGCACGACCTGGACGATCAGGGTCGGGCGTTTCATTGTTGGCCTCCCGTCTTGCCGGCCGACTGATTCAGCAGCCCCTTGAGGCCGTCGACCGGCAGCAGCGGCATGATGCTGCCCGTGCCCTTGTCCATGAAGACCTTGGCGCCCAGATTCGGGAGCACGCGCTGCATCGTCTCGAGGTGCAGACGGCGCCGCGTCACTTCCGGCGCGCGCCGGTACGCCTCGTAGACGGCCTTGAAACGGGCGGCATCACCCTGTGCGCCGTTGACGCGCTCAAGGGCGTAGCCCTCGGCCTGCAGGATCGCCTGCGACGCTTCGCCGGTCGCGCGGGGCACGACCTTGTTGTATTCCGCCCGCGCTTCGTTGATCAGCCGGTCACGCTGCTGCTGGGCCTGGTTCACTTCGTCCCACGACGGTTTGACCGGATCCGGCGGCGTCACGTCCTGCAGCACGATCTGGTCGATCACGATACCCATTTCGTACTGGTTGGCGAGTCCCTGCATGAGGCGCTCGGCCGTTGTGGCGATCTCCTGCCGTCCCACCGTCAGGACCTCCGTCACCGTCCGATCGCCGACGACTTCGCGCATGACCGCTTCGTTCATGCTGCGGAAGGTTTCCGTGATGTTGCGCACCTTGAACAGGTACTTGTAGGGATCCGTCACGCGGTACTGCACGATCCACTCGACGACCGCGACGTTGAGGTCGCCCGTGAGCATGACCGACTCGCCCGCAAACGAACCCGTGGCGTAGCGGGTGCTGACCCCCGGCACGGCCGTGCGGAACCCGAATTCTTCCTTCAGCTGTCGCTGGACGGGCACCCGCCTGACCTCCTCGATGAAGGGGAGTTTCAGGTGCAGCCCGGGTTCGGTCGTGCGGTCGTACCGGCCGAAACGCAGCACGACGCCGACTTCTTCCAACTGGACCTGGTACGCGACGTTCGCCAGCACCACGAGTCCGACGAGGACCAGCGCGGCGATTCTGAACAGCCGCGGCGAGAGCCACGCGGGCCGCTGCAAGCGCCTGAGGTCCACCGTTGGGCCCGGGCGCCAGTTGAAAGGTGGTCGTCCCGGACGGCCATCGTCATCAACATCCATGAGTGCTCCTCCTGTAGTGATCACTGTAGCAGGTAGCGGGAATTAGGCAGTAGGAAGCAGACAGGAGGGACTCGGGGCTCGCGACTCGGGAACGGCCCCTGGAACAGCCTGGAGCCTGGCGTCTGGAGCCAGGAGTCTGATGGCCGACGGCCGCAAGCCGCAAGCCGCCGGCCGGTTACCTTCGTGCCCAGCGCAGTTTGGCGGCGGTGGCGCGGGGATTGGCGCGGCGTTCGGCTGGACCGGGCCGGACGACCGTCTGGGCGACGGCGGAGTACACGCCGTCGCGCAGTCCTGCCTGAAAGGCCTTCTTGACGCGGCGGTCTTCGCCCGAATGGAACGTCAGGATGACCGCGCGGCCACCCGGGTTGAGGCATGCCGGCAGGTGGCGAAGAAACATGTCGAGGGCCGCGAACTCGTCATTGACGGCAATGCGCAGCGCCTGGAAGACACGGCGCACGGAGCGCGCCTGTTCTTCGGGCGGCACCAGCGGCAACGCCGCGGGGATGGCGCGGGACAGGTCTGTGGTGTCGGCGAACGACTGGCCGGCCAGGGCCTCGGCGAGGACACGAGCCTGCGGTTCGTCAGCATTGTCAGCCAGAATCGCCTCGAGATCCTCCGGCGCGACCTTCTGGAGCAGCGCCGACGCGGGCTGGCCGCGGCCCGGGTTCATCCGCATGTCGAGAGGGCCGGGCGCTTTGGCGGAGAACCCCCGCCCCGGGGTGTCGAGTTGCATCGACGAAACGCCGAGGTCCGCCAGGACGCAGTCGGCCCCGGTCCAGCCGGCGTCCGCGAGGGCTTTCGGGAGGCCGGCGAAGTTCGATCGACGCGTGATGAACTCGTCCGGCGTGAACCCGAGCCCACGCAGCCGCGCCTCCGTCCGGGGGAGTTCCAGGGGGTCGACGTCCAGACCGAGCAGGGTCCCGCCGGGACGGATGCGCTGGAGCAGCTCGCGGGCGTGGCCGCCGTAGCCGAGGGTGCAATCCACGACGCGTTCCCCGGGGCGCGGAGCCAGAACGTCGAGCACTTCGGCGACGAGGACCGGCACGTGGGCGCCGGCGGGCGTCTTGCCCGAGGCCAGGACTTTGGCCACCGTGCCGGGGAACTGCTCGGGTGCGTGTTCCTTGTACTTCTCGTGGAAGCGGCGCGGATGTGTGCCGGCGTAACGCGGGCGGCGGCGGTGGGGAGGGGGCGTCGTGTCGCTCACAGTTCGTTGTACTTGCGGTTCGAGCCCCGCGCCTTGTCCACGGGGTACCGCACTTCGTTGCGGGCGAGCTTGGCGCGTATCGCAGCCGCCAGATCGACACCGCAGTTGTCGGCCAGTTCGAACAGCAGGATGGCCACGTCGGCCATCTCGGACTCGATTTCGCCCCGGCGGTCCACGACACGCTGTTCCGCCTGCTCCGGGCTCTGCCAGACGAAATGCTGCAGCAGTTCGCCCGCCTCGGCGGTGATGGCGACGGCCAGTTCTTTCGGGTTGTGGAACTGCCGCCAGTCGCGGGCATCGCGAAAGGCGCGAATCTCACGAGTCAGGGCGGCAATGGTCGTGTCCATGGCGATCATCGTACCGCATGCCATTTCCTGTGCAATCCCCGTTGATCTTCTCCAACGCCGGGCGCATACTCCGGCCATCGGGGACCACTGAATCGTCGCATTGTTCGGCCGGAAGGAGGGACCATGCGTAGGGTAATCGTGGCGGGGCTGATGTTGCTCTTGTGGCCGGGCTCCGGGCTGTACGCCCAGCAGGGCACCGGCGACCTTCGGGGACGGGTCATCGACCAGCAGGGGGGCGTGCTGCCCGGGGTGGCGGTGGTGGCGCGCAACCAGGACAGCGGGCAGTACCGCGAGACGGTGACCACGGCTGACGGCACGTTCTTCATGAGCGGCATGACGCCGGGCACCTACCAGGTGGAAGCCGGGATCGAGGGGTTCCGGCGCGCCGCGCTGAAGGACGTCCGTATCGAGGTGGGCAAGACCGCCACCATCGACGTGAGACTGGAAGTGGGTGCCATGGCCGAGACGGTGACGGTCTCGGGGGAAGCGCCGGTCGTTGACGCCACGTCGAAGGAGGTGGGCGGTAACATCTCGAGCCGCGAACTGGTGGACCTGCCGTCGATTAACCGGAACTACATCGGGTTTGTCGGGCTGCTGCCTGGCATCGTGGCCAACATCAGCACCGAGTCGTTCGGGTCCGACTCGATCAACGTCAACGGGCAGGACTCGCGCAACAACAACTACTCGCTCGACGGGGCGAGCAACAATGACGATGTGATCGGCCAGCGGGCGGGCACGCAGGCGCGGACGCCACTCGAGTCCGTCCAGGAATTCCAGGTGCTGACGAACCAGTTCGACGCGGAGTTCGGCCGGACGACCGGTGCGGTGATCAACGCCGTGACCAAGTCGGGCACGAACCAGTTCCGCGGCAGCGCCTTCGGATACGTTCAGGATGCGGCGCTGACGGCCGAGAGTTATTTCGTCAAGAAGAACAATCTGGCCAAGCCCGAGACGCGGCAGTTGCAGCTGGGCGGCACGCTGGGCGGGCCGATTGTGCGCGACAAAGCCCACTTCTTCTTCAGTCTGGAGCGGGTCATCATCGACGACGACCGCGCCATCAACATCCCGGCGCGGCCGGATTTGAACGCGCCGGCGACGACCCAGACACGCGTGTGGAACACGCTGGTCCGCTTCGATCATCAGATCAACTCGAATCACACGTGGGCCGTGCGGTGGCTGCGGGAATATTCGCCGCAGTTCAACCAGCTCGTCGGCACCGTGACGCTCGCCGCCGTGCGCGAGGAAGACGACCTCGACCAGACCGTGGTCGGCACCTTCAATTCGGTCCTCGGCGCCACCAAGGTGAACACTCT
Organism: uncultured Vicinamibacterales bacterium; assembly: GCA_964547975.1. Taxonomy (GTDB): domain Bacteria; phylum Acidobacteriota; class Vicinamibacteria; order Vicinamibacterales; family JAKQTR01; genus CAYJPV01. Next base: position 6,697 of record CAZJRM010000120.1, read on the forward strand.
CCGCGTGGGGTTCACGCAGGAAGACGTGAAGTTCGCCACGCCGAACTACAACGAGAACGGCGGCAAGCAGGACATCCTGAAGCCGACCCTGGCGTACCTGACCTACACCGATCAGCAGAACGCGACGGCGCAGGCACGCGTGAACAACTCGTACCAGATCGAGGATACGTTTTCGTGGTTCGTGCCCGACTGGAAAGGGCAGCACGAGCTGAAGGCCGGCGTGCAGTACCAGTACGTGTCGGCCGATTCGGTGACCGACGACAATTTGAACGGCACCTTCACGTTTTCGAGCAACGGGCCGTACGATCCCGCGAACTTCAGGACCTATCCCGAGCGGCTGTCGGTGCGCGTGCCAAGCGGTCTGAAGAACTACATGAAAGCGCACTTCATCGGCGGCTTCGTGCAGGACAAGTGGCGGGTCAGCGACAGGCTCACGCTGAGCCTGGGTGCCCGCTACGACCTGGAGGTCGTTCCCGTGCAGGAACTCGACAACCCCGAATTCTCCGATGCGGGGGCGTACCCGGTGGACAAGAACAACGTGTCCCCACGCGTGGGATTCTCGTACGACGTGTTCGGCAAGCAGCGGTCGGTGCTCCGGGGCGGGTACGGCCTGTTCTACGACAAGACCCACTTCGAGCTGATTTCGGCCATTCTGACGAGCGGGGTCTATTCGACGTCGTTCAACGCGCTGTTCCCGGCCAACTCGGCGGATCCGGGCCCGTCACAGGGGGTGCGCCCGGCGAACCCGATGCTGGCGAACGGCCCCGAGGTCAACCGGACCCTGCTCGCCCAGTTGTATCCGCCCGGGTCGCGCGTCAAGAACACCGGCACGGTGTTCTTCGACAGCCCCGATCGGCGGCTGCCCTTCACGCACCAGGTGACGGCCGGGTTCGAGCACCAGATTGGCAGCTACATCTCGGTCAGCGCCGACTATCTCCACGCGTTCGGCCGCGATCAGTTCATGTCGTACGACATGAACGCCGGCCTCCGGGCGACGACGTCGCGCACGGCGACCATTGTCCGCCCGAACCCGAACTTCGTCGGCCAGGTGCTTCAGCGTATCAACGTCGGCAACACGGATTACGACGCGCTGATGATGCAGATCGAGAAACGTTTCGCGCAGAACTACAGCGCGCGCGTGTCGTATACCCTCTCGTACTCGCGGGGGAACACCAGCGGCAACGGGATACCGCAGAGCATCTTCCAGTTGCTGGACGATCTGCGGCTCGACCAGAACGAGGGGCCGACGGATTTCGACCGCCGGCATAACTTCGTGCTGAGCGGGACCGTGCTCGTCCCGAAGACGCATGGGCTGACGGTGAGCTGGGTGGCGCGCGCGATGAGCGGGACGCCGTTCACGATTGCCGACAGCAACACGGACGGTGACCGCAACGGCATCCTCACGGATCCGCTGCCCGCGGGCGAGTACCGCGGAGTTGGCTCCGACGCCATCACGGTGGACAGCGAGGGCGGCCGGAACGGGGCCCACGGTCCGTCGTTCTTCCAGCTGGATCTGCGGGCCGGCTACCGCATCCGATTCGGCCAGCGCCGGACGCTCGACGTGTTCGGCGAGGTCTTCAACGCGACGGATCGAGCCAACTTCGACAATCCGTCCGGCGATCGGCGCCTGACCACCTTCCTGGTCCTGACGGCCCTGCGCGCGGGCGCCGTCCCTCGCACGGGCCAGATCGGCGTGCGCATCGGCTTCTGACGCGCGCACGGACGCGTCGTCCGGCGTCGCACTCGTCTGGCGGCACCGGTTCACGGGCCGGCATCCCTGCCGCGGGGATGCCGGCCGCCCTGACTGGCTCGGGCTCCCCGTATCCGCCGGGCG
>CAZJRM010000120.1:8540-16156 GCA_964547975.1 uncultured Vicinamibacterales bacterium
CGGGCGCCGTCCCTCGCACGGGCCAGATCGGCGTGCGCATCGGCTTCTGACGCGTGTACGGGTGCGGCGCGGCCGGCAGTGGTACTATCGGGCCCATGATGCCGCTGCGCCGCACCCGTCTGATCCTGTTCGCCGTCGCCCTTAGCGTCCTGCCGGTGGCCGGCTTCCAGCCGCCCGCCGGCGCGCCTGCCGCGCCTGCATCCGTGCAGGCTCCTCCCGCCGCCCCGCTGCCGCTGGCCCGCCAGATCGAGATCCGCGAAGGCTGGCTGGCGCGGCGGTACCAGATGCTCCTCCCGATGATGCGCCGGCACGGCGTCGGTCTCTGGATCGTCGTGAACGAAGAGTTCCACGACGATCCGCTGGCGTGGCTGGTAGCGCCGCCGCGACCTTATGTCGGGCGCCGCGACCTCTTCGTATTCATCGACGCCGGTGACGCGGGCCTCAAGCGTGTGGCGGTGACCGGCTACGCCGAAGAGAGTGTCCAGCGGTTTTTCGAGTCGCCAGACGAACCGGCGCCGGCCAACACGGTCCTGCCGGCGCTCGTGGCGAAATACCAGCCGAAGACGATTGCGCTCGGCATCGGCGGCACGCGGGGCGTGACCCGCAGCCTGACGCACGATGCCTACACCTTCCTGGTCGACGCACTCGGCCCCGACGGCGCTGCCCGCATCGTGCCTGCCGAGCCGCTCATCGAGGAGTACCTCGACACGCGGACGCCGGACGAGATGCCGCACTACGCCCTGCTGGTCGCGTGGACGGAGTACCTCGCGAGACGGGCCTTGTCCAACGAGGTCATCGTGCCGGGGACGACAACCGTCGGCGATGTCCGGCGCTGGCTGTACTCGCAGTCGCACGCCGCCGGCTTCGGGCTCTGGTTCCAGCCCGACCTGCGTGTGCAGCGCCGCTCGGCCGCCCCGGCCTCGTCGCGGGGGTTCCTCGCGGTCGCGAAGGAGGCGCTCGTCATCGAGGCCGGCGACGTCGTGCACCTCGACTTCGGGCTCACCTACATGGGCTTCTCGAGTGACTGGCAGAAAATGGCCTACGTGCTGCGGCCCGGCGAGTCGGACGTGCCGCCCGGCCTTGCCGCGGCGATGGCCAACACCAATACGCTGCAGGACACCCTGGCTCGCCTTTCGCGCCCGGGCACGCCGGCCGGCGAGGTGCACGACGCCACCATGGCGGCGATGAAGGCCAGGGGCATCACCGCCCAGATCTATTCGCATCCGCTCGGCAACCAGGGCCACGCCCTCGGGGCGTCCATCGACATGCGCGCGGCCCGCCGCGAACCCAACGCCCCGCCCAAACCGCTGCGCAAAGGCTCGTACCTGGCCATGGAGCTGAACACGCAGACCCCGGTGCCGGAGTGGGGCGGCCAGCCGGTCACGGTCATGGCCGAAGATCCCGTCTACCTGACCGACGAGGGGTGGGTGTTCTTCCGGCCTCGCCAGGAATCCTTCTACCTGATCCGTCCCGTCGAGGCCGTGCCGGCGCGCCCGGCGCTCCCGGACGGCCTGTATGCCGAACTGCGCACGAACAAGGGGCCGATCGTGCTCGAACTGGCATTCGAACACGCTCCTCTGACGGTGGCGAGTTTTGTCGGGCTCGCCGAGGGCACTGTCAGCAATCGGGCACTGCCACCCGGCGCGCCCTTCTTCGACGGCACGGTGTTCCACCGCGTGGTGCCGGGCCACGTCATCCAGGCGGGCCAGGCGAACGCCGGCGAGACGAGCCCGGGGTACACGATTCCCAACGAGATCGCCCCTGGCCTCAGTCACGGAAGGGCCGGCGTGCTCGGCATGGCCAACGCCGGACCCCACACCGGGTCGAGCCAGTTCTACATCACGCTGGGCGACCGGTCGTACTTGGACGGCAACTACACGATCTTCGGCCGCGTCGTCTCGGGCATGGACGTGGTCGCCGCCATCGTGCAGGGCGACTGGGTGGCACACGCGAGGATCCTGCGCATCGGCGATCGGGCGCGCGCGTTCACGGCCGATGACGCGACGTGTGGCCGCCTCCGGGCCGCGGCGCTGGCCCGGGTGAAGGCGGACGACGAGAAACGGGCGCGTGACGAAGACGCGGCAGTGGCGACACACTGGCCGAGGGCCAGGCCGACACCGAACGGGGCGCGTGACGTGCGCCGTGCGAGAGGGTCCGGCCGCGCGCCGGCGCCGGGCGACACGATCCGCGTCCGGTACACGGGGCGGTTTCTGTTGAGCGGCCTGCCGTTCGCGAGTTCAGCCGACGAAGGGCGCCCGCGCCCGGGGACGAACGCCGATCCCTTCGACTATGTGGTAGGCAAGACCCGAGTGACCCCGGGCGTTGACGAGGCCGTGAGCCAGATGCGGCCCCGGGAATCCCGGACGGTGATCGCGCGCGGACCGCTCGCGTACGGCACAAGCGGCTTCTATGCGAAGGAGAAGCCGGGCGAACGACGATTCGTGATTCCACCCGACACCGCGCTGGTCTATGAGATCGAACGTATCCGCTGACGCGTCATCCGACACCTGGTGACACCATGTACACGACACCCACGTCCCGCGCCACGTTGCCCGTCCTCGTGACTCTGGCCCTGCTCGCTGCGGCGATTGCGACGGCGGCGGCACAGTCGCCCGCACCGTCGTCCGCGCCGTCCGCCTCACAGAACTGGGAGATCTCGAAGGCCGGCGACATCGGGCGCATCCTGCCGATGCGCGATCGCGCCCGCCTGCAGAACGAGATCCTGGACTGGCGGCTGGACCACGTGCTGCCGGCCATCATGCGCCGCGAAGGTCTCGAGATGTGGCTGGTCGTCACCTTCGAGTACGCCGAAGACCCGGTCTACATGACGATGGTGGCGCAGCCGATGTTCTCGGCGCGGCGGCTGTCGATCCTGCTGTTCCACGACAGCAAGGACGGGTTCCGCAAGCTCACGGCCAACTGGCACGGCACGGCCACCTCGGGGCCGATGTACACGAATCTCTTCACCGACCGCTCCAAGGGTGCCAACCACCAGTTCACGGTGGTGGCCGACTACATCCGCCAACACGACCCGAAGACCATCGGCATCAACTACGCGCCGCACTTCGGCCACCACGACGAATTCGCTCACGGGAACGGCCTGGCCGCCTTCCACAAGGCCAAACTCGAGCAGGCGCTCGACAAGAAGTACGTGGATCGCCTCGTCCCGGCCGAGAAGGTGGCCATGCGCTGGTACGAGACGCGCAGTCCGCGCGAACTCAGCCTCTACCGTCACCTCGCGGGCATCACGCACGACCTGATCGCTGAATTCTTCTCGAACCGCGTCATCACGCCCGATGTGACGACGAGTGACGATGTGCAGTGGTGGATCCGGGAACGGATCAACCAGTTGGGTCTCGACACGTGGTTCCATCCGTCGATTGACATCACCCGGTCGCCGGCTGACACGAAGCGGTATGGCGCGGGCGATCGGGTCATCCGGCGCGGCGACCTTCTGCACTGCGATGTCGGCATCACGTACCTCGGCCTGAACACCGACATGCAGCACAACGCGTACGTCCTGCGCCTGGGTGAAACCGAGGCGCCGGCCGGCCTGCGCGATCTGCTGCGCAAGGGCAACCGGCTGCAGGAGATTCATCTGGCGGAAATGCGGGAAGGCCGCACCGGCAACGAGATCCTGGCGTCGATCCTCGAGCGTGGCCGCGCGGAGGGACTGCGGCCGACCGTGTACACGCATCCGATCGGGCCGTACGGTCACGGGTCCGGCACGATGATCGGCATGCCCGAAAAGCAGGCCTTCGTGCCGGGCACGGGCGAACACCCGCTTCACGCCGATACCGTCTATGCGATCGAGTTCTCGGTGGCGGCCGACGTACCGGAGTGGGACAACGTGGAGGTCTCGACCGGCTTCGAGGACAACGCGGTGTTCAGCGGAGGGACGGCGCGCTGGGTGGACGGGTACCCGCGGGCGTTCTATCTGATCCGGTAGGGGAGAGGGGACCTCCGGCTGCGGTGCGGCGTCTAAACCGGGGTGGACCCCACGCATTCCGGTATTGATTCCTGGATCGGCTCTGTCTGCGCGTCGCGGGGCAACTACCGCCTGCCGGTGCGCGCGGACGAACTGGCGCGCGATTTCGTCGGCGACGCGCTGGCCCTGTTGTTCCCGCACTTCGCGTCGCACCGGCGGTGCGACCGGCCGAGCGTCCGCGCGGAAGTGCTGCGGCTCACCCGCTCGCTGGAGCAGTTCCTGACTGGCGCGGGACACGCGGACGCCGGCACGGCGGCGTCGTTCATGGACGAACTGCCGGCCATCCACGACGCCCTGGTGATGGATGCCCAGGCGACGTTCGACGCCGACCCCGCCGCCACGAGCCTCGATGAGGTGATCCTCGCCTATCCGGGGTTCTACGCGCTGGCGTGCCACCGCTTCGCGCATGCGTTGTGGACACGGCAGGTACCGCTCCTGCCGCGGCTCGTCAGCGAGACGGCCCACCGCGTCACCGGCATTGATATTCACCCGGGCGCGTCACTGGGGCGGGCCATCGCCATCGACCACGGCACGGGTATCGTCATCGGCGAAACCAGCGTCATCGGCGACCGCGTCCGCTTGTATCAGGGCGTCACGCTTGGTGCGCTGAGTGTCCGGAAGGCCCTGGCGCGGACCCGCCGGCACCCGACCATCGAACACGACGTGGTCATCTACGCCAATGCCACGATTCTCGGCGGCGAGACCGTGGTCGGGCATTCGAGTGTCATCGGCGGCAACGTCTGGCTGACGCACAGCGTGCCGCCCCATTCCGTCGTCACCAATGCATCGGCCTCGGAACGGTATGCGCCCGGGCCCGATGTGCCCCTTGAGACTTCACTGTGAACGGAGACGTTCGCGAGGAGGCCCCCGTGAGAGTCGACACCATTCTCGGCACCATCGGCAACACGCCGCACGTCCGCATCCGGCGTCTGTTCGACCCGCGTCTGGACGTCTGGATGAAGCTTGAACGCGCCAATCCCGGCGGGAGCATCAAGGACCGCATCGCCCTCTCGATGATCGAAGACGCCGAAACGCGCGGCGTGCTGGCCCCGGGGGGCGTGATCATCGAGCCGACGTCCGGCAACACGGGAATCGGGCTCGCGATGGTGGCCGCCGTCAAGGGTTACCGGCTGATCCTCGTGATGCCCGAGTCGATGTCCGTGGAGCGGCGCCGGATCATGACCGCCTACGGGGCAGCGCTGGAACTCACGCCCCGCGAGAAGGGCATGAAAGGCGCCATCGAGCGGGCCACGGCGCTGGTCGCGGAGACGCCGGGGAGCTGGATGCCCGGGCAGTTCGACAACCCGGCCAACATCGCGGTCCACCAGCGCACCACGGCGCGCGAGATTGCCGCGGCGTTTCCCGAGGGCCTGGACTATCTCATCACCGGGGTGGGGACGGGCGGCCACATTACCGGCGTGGCGGAGGTACTCAAGCCGCTCATGCCCGGGCTGAAAGTGTTTGCGGTCGAGCCGGCCAAATCGCCTGTCATCTCGGGCGGCGCGCCGGGGCCCCACAAGCTGCAGGGCATCGGGGCCGGGTTCGTGCCGGCCAACCTCCACGTCGGTGTGCTGGACGGGGTGATTCAGGTGACCGAAGAAGATGCGTTCGTGTATGCGGCCCGCGCCGCCCGTGAAGAAGGCCTGTTTGTGGGGACCTCTTCCGGCGCGTCGCTGGCGGCGATCGCACGCACGGCGCCCAGCCTGCCAGACCACGCCCGGATCCTGACGTTCTGCTACGACACCGGTGAGCGGTATCTATCGGTGGAAGGCCTCTTTCCGGCGTGATTGCACCCCGGCCTCACCACGGTGCGCCAATCGATTGACAACCCCGTGGGGCGGGCATAGTGTAGGCGCGTGGCTGGGCGGGGTTCCCCCGGTTCCGTGCCTTCGTGTGCCCGTGCCCAGCCACTCTCCCCCGGCGCAAAGCCGCACGGCGGCCATCGCCGGGTTCCTGCGAGGCGATCGACTGCCTGTCGGAGGAGGGTCAGGCTGATGGACGACCATGCCCACGAGTCCGCGCCGGCACACGCTGCCGGCACGGCCACGCTGTCCGACACCGCATCTCGCTTCGGCATGCCGGGGCTGGACGCGGCCGAGGGCGGCAACCTCGATAAGATCCGCGACATCCTGTTCGGCGCTCAGAGCCGCGATCTCGAGAAACGCCTCACCCGCCTCGAGGAACGCCTGGCCAAAGACACGGCGGACCTCCGCGACGACATCAAACGCCGCTTCGATACCCTCGAGCTCTACACCAGGAGCGAGTTCGAGGCGATCGCCGGCCGCCTCAAGGCCGAGCAGGGGGAGCGGGTCAGCACGGTGGAAGGTGTGAATCGCGCCCTCGGCGACACCGCCCGGTCGCTGGAGCGTCAGATTGCCCAACTCGACGAGCAGAGTGTGAAGGGCCAGCGCGACCTTCGCGAACAGATCCTGGAGCAGTCGAAGACGCTCGCGGAGGACATCCGCCGGACATCCGAGTCGCTGTCGGCAGCGCTCGAACGATCCGTTGATACCCTGGGGCATGATAAGGCGGATCGAACGGCGGTGGCGTCGCTGCTGTCCGAGATGGCCTTGCGGCTCACCAGTGACCTGAAGCCCCAGACCGGACCCTGACGCGACGGGATGCACCTATGAGCATCGACGCGGGCCTGGGGCCTCGGCGTGACGGCGATGCGGTGGAGACTCGTCCGTCGGCGGCCGAGGATCTCGCACGACTGCGCCACCTGCTGCTCCACGGCGAGCGGGACCAGCTCCGTGAACTGGCCCGCCGCCTCGACGATCCCGAGGTGCGGGCCGCCGAGGCGAGCGCGGTGCTGCCCGAAGCCGTCCGTCTGGCCGTGGCGCGGGGCCCCGGGCTTGCGGTCACGATCGCGCCCGTCGTTGAAGAGGCCATCCACGAGTCCGTGCGCCACGATCCCGCGAGGCTGGTGAACGCGATTTTTCCGGTGATGGGGCCGGCCATCCGCCGTTCGATTGCCGCGACCCTGCGCGACATGGTCCAGTCGCTGAACCAGGTGCTCGAGTCCAGCGTGTCGTGGCGCGGCCTGCTCTGGCGGCTGGAGGCGCGCCGGACGGGTCGGCCGTTCGCCGAAGTCGTGCTGTTGCACACGCTGGTGTACCAGGTCGAGCAGGTGTTCCTGATTCACGCCCGCACCGGGCTGCTGCTCCAGCACGTCGTGGCCGCATCGGCGACCTCGCCCGATCCCCAGGTCGTGTCGGGCATGCTCACCGCCATCCAGGACTTCGTCAACGACTCGTTCAATGCGGGCGTGCCCGGCGCCCTCGAGACGATGCACGTGGGCGACCGGACGGTGTGGATCGAGACCGGTCCGCACGCGTACCTGGCGGGGATCGTGCGGGGACAGGCCCCGATGGCGTTCCGGTCGGCCCTGCAGGACGCACTGGCGCGGATCCACGCCGGGCACGCCCTGCAGCTCGAGCGCTTCGAAGGCCAGGCCGCGCCGTTCGACGCGTGCCGTCCGCTCCTCGAATCGTGCCTGCACGCGAAGTACGTCGGCCGGCAGACCGGCGGCCTGTCACGCCCGCTGGCGATCGTGCTGGTCCTCGCCGTGGTGCTCCTGGGCCTGTGGGCGTTCCTGTCATTTCGCAGCAGCCGCCGCTGGAGCCAG
>CAZJRM010000121.1:0-16091 GCA_964547975.1 uncultured Vicinamibacterales bacterium
GCACCGGGTCGAGGTGCACCAGCTGCGAGCCCGGACAGACCTGGGCATTCGGCAGGACGAAGACCTGGCGGACCGTGCCGGCGAACGGAGCCTTCACCGCCATCTCAATCTTCATCGCCTCGAGCACCGCGATACGTTCGCCGCCCGCCACCACGTCACCGGCCTTGACGTGCACGGCCACGACGACGGCCGGTGACGTCCCGCGGACGATCCCTTCGTCCGCCCGGGCAATGGCGTGCGGCACGCCCTCGACTTCGACCTGCACGAGGTACCCCTGCGCGGCGGCCACGACCCGGTAACGCCGCCCGTCGCACGTGAGCCATCGTTCGTTCGGACCGAGGCGCTCGATGTCCGCGTCGATGCGCGTTCCGCCCGTGTCGATCCTGTACCGGCCCTGCCCCGTCCGCAGCACCTTCAACGCGTAACGATGCCCGCGATAACTGAGTTCGACCGATCGTCCGACCTCGTTGCGGACGGTCGGACGGAGGCGTGCCGCACCGTCGAAGAACCCACTCACCTCGGCACCGAACTCGAGGTCGTACACCTCGATCGCCGCTTCGACGAGGGCGACCTTCGCGTGTTTCTCCGGAAGGGGCTCCCCGGTCATCAGCCGGTCGAGCCACATCGTGTCGACGGTGCCCTGGCGCAGATCCGGGCGGTCGAGCAACTGCAGCAGGAACGCCCGGTTCGTCGGACCGCCGGTCACGACGATGGCGCTCTCGGACAGTGCCCGGTTCAGGCGTCCGAGGGATTCGTCCCTCGAGTGCCCCCGTGCCGCGAGCTTGCCGAGCATCGAACCGAACTCGGCGGGCACGGTGTCGCCTTCGGCGATCGCCGTATCCACCCGGAGTCCCGGTCCGGTGGCGACACGGAACAGGCTCACCGTGCCGGGCGACGCCGCGAAGCCGTTGTGCGGGTCCTCGGCGTTGAGTCGAACCTCCACGGCGTGCCCCGTCCCCGCCGGGGGCAGCCCTTCGAGCTTCGCCCCGCGCACAACGTCGAGTTCCAGCTTGACCAGGTCGACACCCGTCGTGAGCTCGGTAACGACGTGCTCCACCTGCAGACGGGTATTGGCTTCGAGGAAGTAGAAGCGGCCGGACGGTTCGACGAGGAACTCGACGCTGACCTGGCTCCGGTAGTGGGCGGCCGCGACGAGGCGGACGGCGGCGTCGAGCAGGGCCGCTTCGACATCGGCATCGAGCCCGGGTGCCGGTGCTTCCGACATCAGCTTCTGGTGCCGGCGCTGCAACGAACAATCGCGGGTGCCGAGCGCCCATACGGTGCCGTGGCGGTCGGCCTGGATCTGGATCTCGATGTGCCGGACGCCCGGCAGCCACCGTTCGACGAAGACCGTCGTGTCGTTGAACACACGCGACGCGTCCTGTCGGACCGATCTCAGGGCGGCATCCACGTCGGTCGGCGACTCGATGACGCGGATGCCGCGTCCTCCAGCCCCCGCGCTCGCCTTGATGACGGCCGGATAACCCACGCGTTCGGCGTGGATCAGCGCCGATTCGAGCGACGGCACCGGGGCGCCGCCCCACGGCACGACCGGGATACCGGCCTGCTCCGCCAGGCGCTTCGCGTTGATCTTGTCGCCGAGCCGCCGCATCGCGCGGCTGTCGGGGCCGATGAAGGCCAGGCCCTTCCGCTCGCAGAATTCAACGAATTCGGGGCGTTCGCTCAGGAACCCCCAGCCCGCCCAGACGGCGTCGGCGCGGGTGTCCTCCAGCGCGCGCTCGATCACGGGGAAATTCAGGTACGCCTGCCGGCGAACCCCGTCCCGCTGATCCAGAAAGGTCGCGTCACCAATGAAGGCCGACTCGTCGGCTTCACGGACGAACCGTGCCTGGCGGTCGGGCTCGGTATACAGGGCAATCACCTGGAGCTCGGTGCCGTGCTCCAGGTTGTATTCACGAACGGCGTGGATGAATCGCATCGCCGGCTCGCCACGGTTGACGATGGCGATTCGGCTGAACTCTGCGGGCATGGCGACCTCGCGGGAGGGCTCGACCGGGCACTGCTATCACCCGGCGGGGGGCACGTCCCGAACGTCCGATTCTATCTCATGGAGGCCGACAAACGGCTATCGGCCATTGGCTTACGGCCCTCCAGGCCGCAGGCTCCACCCCTCGACCAGGCTCGGGGTGCCCTGAGCGAGCATCCTGACGAGCGAGTCGAAGGGCAGGCCCCAGGCCCCAGATTCTAGGCTCGGGGGTCCAGCCTCTTCACCATCAGCCTCTCGTCGAGGCCCTCGACGACGAAGTCCTCGAGAATGCCGACGGTGGCGTAGCCGTGGCGTTCGTAGAACGCCCGCGCCCTGGGGTTGAACTCCGACACGCAGAGGAAGAAGTGGCGGTAGCGGCCGCGGAAGAGGTTCTCGACGCAGGTCAGTAATTGCTCCCCGACACCGTGGCTACGCCAGGACTCTGCCACGGCGATCGAAACGAGATAGGGAGCGCCGGCGATGCCCCGCTCCCGGACCAGGGCCAGGCCGCAACGTTCGTGGCCAACCCAGGCGATGTGCAGCGTGTCGAGGGGCGACGACACGGCGGCCAGACAGGCCTCGTACCCACGCCGCAGGGTCATCCACGGATCGGAGGACGACATCACGGTCGCCGCCCAGATCCGGTCAGTGTCGTCGGCCACGCGTATGGTGACGGGCGTCATTGCGACTCCGTTCTATAATCGGCGCCAACGGCCCGCCATCGCGGGCATCGCGAGGCTCCGTGACGCTGACTCAGCTTCTGTTCCCGCCCGAACGCCGCCGGCTGCCCCACGGGCGCTGGTGGAACATCGCGGCCCGAACCGTCCACCTGGCGGCAACCGGTGTACTGCTCGGCGGTCACGTTTTCGGGGCACCGGCCGACGCGTTGCTGCCCTGCCTCTACGGAGCGGTGGCTTCCGGTGCCGCCCTGATCGTCATCGAACTGTATCCGACAGGACACTGGCTCCACCAGGGATGCGCGGTCGCCGTCTACGCGAAGCTGGGCCTTCTTTGCCTCGTGCCGTTCTTCTGGGACTACCGCATACCGCTGCTGCTGGCCGTGCTCGCCATCGCCGCCGTCGGCGCCCACGCGCCACGGACGGTCCGCCACTACTCGTTCCGGTTCAAGAGAGTCATGGCCGATTGAAATGGCACGGGCGCCGGAACACTCCGGCGCCCGCACCTGCATCGGCACCATCCCGCCGGCCGCTCAGACCTTCAGCTTGAACACGTCCATGATCGCGTGTTTCGGCCGCGTACCAGCGCCAAATGCCTGCTGTCGCGCGCGCGCCATCGCCTCGAACGTGGGCTCGGGTTCCGGCTTGCGATAGAACACACCGGTGTACAGCTTGGAGCCGTAGTCCCGCGCCAGGGCCAGGGCCGCCAGCAGGTCGGTCGAATCGTGCTTCAGCTCCTCGAGACTCTGCATCGTCGACTTCTGCGCCTTGAGCTGCTGGTCTTCGAGTCCGTAGGTGACGCACGGCGACTGCACGTTGATGAACGCGAAGCCCGGGTACCGGATCCCCTCTTCGATAATCTTCGCGAGTCCGGTCATGTCCGCCGGGGTCCCCTGCGCCACGAACTCCGCGCCGTAACCGAGGACGTACATCAGGGGATTGACCGGGCTCTCCATCGAACCCGCCGACGAGGTGACCGTCTGGAGCCCCTTGCGGGACGTCGGTGACAACTGGCCTTTCGTCAGGCCGTAGATCTGGTTGTCCATCACGATGTACGTGAGGTCGATATTGCGGCGGATCGCGTGCGCGACGTGACCGCCGCCGATCGAGAACCCGTCACCGTCGCCGCCGGCCACGAGAACCAGCAGTTCGGGGTTGGCCAGCTTGATGCCCTGGGCGATCGGCAGCGCGCGGCCGTGCACGCTGTTGAAGCCGTAGGCCGTCGTGTAGCCAGGAATCCGGCTCGAGCAGCCGATCCCGGAGACGAACGCAATCTCGTGCGGCGGCCGGCCGACATTGGCGAGCGCGCGGTAGATGGCCTGCACGACGCCGAAGTCGCCGCAACCCGGGCACCAGATCGGCTTGAGGTCGCTCTTGAAGTCCTTCGCGGTGTATTCCTCGATGGGGCGCGTAACCGTGCTCATGACAAGGTCCTCTCTGATCTCTGGCGCCAGGCTAGTCGGCGGACGGTTCGCGGTGTTTGTCCTGCTGCATCGCGAGCGAGATCGCCTTGATCCGATCCACCAGTTCCGACGGGGTGATCAGGTTCGACCCGCTCTTGGCCAGCGTCTCGATGCCACGGGGCACGTCCACGAACATCCGCAGCATCCGGTAGAACTGCGACTGGTGGTTCTGCTCGACCACGAGGCCGCGCTTCACCGACAGGAAGAAGTCCTGGAAGACTTCCTCGGAGATGGGATAGAGGAGGCGCGGCACGACGAGCTTGACCTTGATCCCCTGCGCGATCGCCGTGCGGACGGCTTCGATCGCCACGCCGGCCACGCTGCCCCAGCTGACGACGCCAATCGGCGCGTCGGCGCTGCCTTCGTGCAGGAACAGGTCGCGCCTGGCCTTGAGCGGCTGGAACTTCCGCAGGCGTTTGTCGTTCATGCGCGCGTGGATTTCGCCGTTGGCCGTCGGCGCGCCTTTCTCGTTGTGCTCGATGCCCGACGCGAGGTAGTTGCCGCCCTTCATGCCGGGATGGCTGATCGGGCTGATGCCCGTCTCCGTATTGCGGAACCGGACGTACTGTTCCAGTTCCTTCTCGGCGGGTTTGCGGCGATCGATCACCTGGATCTTCGAAGCGTCGATCGGCTCGGCCGTCTCCTTGCGCTGGCCAATCTCCTGGTCGGACAGGATGATGACCGGCGTCTGGTAGTACTCCGCCATGTTGAACGCTTCCACCGTGATCGCGAACATGTCTTCGGCGCTCACCGGCGCCAGCAGCGGACGGATCACATCGCCGTGCGCCGAGAACGCCGCCTGGAAGAGGTCCGACTGCTCCGCCTTGGTGGGAATCCCCGTCGACGGCCCGCCGCGCTGGACGTCCACGCAGACCAGCGGCAATTCGGCGATGCTCGCGAGGCCCAGAATCTCCGTCTTGAGCGACATGCCGGGCCCGGAGGTCGCCGTCATCGCCTTCTTCCCGGCAAACGATGCGCCCACCACGGCACCGACCCCGGCGATTTCGTCTTCCGCCTGGAGCACCGTGCCGCCGTACTTCCAGATTTCACGCGTGAGGAACTGCATGATCTCGGTCGACGGCGTGATGGGATAGCCGCCGAAGAACTCACAGCCGGACGCGATGGCCGCCGCGCCGCACAGGTCGTTGCCGTCCACGACGAACTTGGCGCCGCTCGTCTGCGGCGGCGCCATCGCCCGCGCCCTGGCGAGCGGGTGACTCTCGGCGTAGGACAAGCCGGCATGGAACGCGGCCACGGCCCCGTCGAGCACCTCCTTGCTCTTCTTGCCAAGGCGCTTCCGGATCCCGGCGATGACCTGTTCCTTGCCGATGCCGAGCCATCCTGACATGAGGCCGAGCACCACCGTGTTCTTGGCCCGGTCGGTCCCCGCCGTCTCGCGGGCCATCGCCTCGATCGGCACCGGCAGCACTTCCGCAGGCGTCACACCGACGAGCGGAATCTGATCGGGTGCCACTTTCGTGTTGGAGTCGTACACCACCGTCGTGTTCCCGCCCACCGGGAGTTCTCCGCCGAACTTGAGGAAGTCTTCCCAATTGAGGGCCACCGCCACGTCGAGCGTCCCGCCCGAGTTGAGCACTTTGCTCGTGGCCAGGCGCAGCTTGAAACTCGACTCACCGCCCCGGATCTGCGGCCCGAAGCTCTTGGTCATGACGCCGTGATACCCGAGCAGCGCAGAGGCCGTGAGCAGGGACTCACCCGCGGAGACGATGCCGTCGCCGCCGGAGCCGGCCATCCCGATTACGAGATCCGCGTTCATAGGAATCCTGACAAAAGAAGTAGGTGTAATTGGGCCGCAAACGCGGCTGCCTCCAAAATCCCCAACAGCATAGCAGGTTAGGCGCGAGGCGGCTCCCACAACCACGCCGCGCCGCGTACGCCGCTCGAATCGCCATGCGCCGGCGGCACGAGCCGCGTGTCGACCCGATCCGAAAAGACCCAGCCGCCCCACGCCTGCGGCACGCTCGCGTACAGTCGGTCGAGGCGCGACAGTCCACCACCGAGCACGATGACGTCGGGGTCGAGCACGTTGATGATGTGCGCGAGCCCCCGGGCCAGGCGACGTTCGTACCGCCGCAGCGTCTGCTCCGCGTCGTCGTCACCCGACGCCGCTCTCACCACGATCTCTTCGCTCGCCCGCCGCACCCCGGTCGCCCGCTCGTAGTCGGCCGAAACGCCCGGGCCCGACAGGAAGGTTTCCACGCAGCCGGTACGCCCGCAATAACACGGCGGGCCCGGCCACTCTCCGGCCTCCGGCCAGGGCAGCGCATTGTGCCCCCACTCTCCCGCCACCCCGTTCGGACCATCGAGCACGTGTCCCCGCACGACGACCCCGCCGCCGGTGCCGGTGCCGAGGATGACCCCGAACACCACCTCGGCTCCCGCCGCCGCCCCGTCGGTCGCCTCGGACAACGCGAAACAGTTCGCGTCGTTCGCCAAGCGAATCTCCCGCCGCAGCGCGGCACCGACATCCTCACGCAGCGGCCGGCCGTTGAGCCACGTCGAGTTGGCGTTCTTCACGAGGCCTGTCGCGCGTGACAACGTCCCGGGGATCCCGAGGCCGACCGTGTGACGTCCTCCCGTCTGCGCCTCGAGCGAGAGGACCAGTTCCGCAATCGTCCGCACGGTGCCCGCATAGTCGTTGCGCGGGGTGCCGACCCGCATCCTGGCCGTGACGTGTCCCGCATCGTCCAGCACGATGCCCTCGATCTTGGTTCCACCGACATCGACGCCGATTCTCATAGTGGGCTCCTGAACGGCCGTGAGCCGCGATCGCTGGCGACCGGCGCCAGCCCGGCTCGCAGGCTGTATGATACGAGCATGGCGCTGAACGAGCGAGACTTCTACCGCGAGACGCCGGAAACGAAGACTGCCTCTTATTCGTGCCCCCACTGCCGGCGGCGCGGCGATTATCAGATCCGGTGGGTGCGGCGCCTCAAGAAGGACCGCCTGCCGCCTGGCGCGGACGAGCGCGACCGCGCGCAGTACGCGAAGATGCGCAACTACTTGGTCCGCCTCGACGACGCGGTGACGTGCGCCACGTGCCGCCGCCGCTTCGAGATCCCGTCGCACCAGTCGCTGGTGTTCCTGCACGATGGCCCTTCGGCCGCGGGTCCCGTCGATCCGGACGACGACAATTTCGGGAATCGGTAGGATCAGGATCAGGGGCTAGAGGCTAGGGGCTAGGCCGTGAGCCTGCTAGCCCTCGGCCAATAACGCCAGCATCGCCGTACGCACCCGCTCGCCGAGCGCGTCGCGATCGTCGAGCGTCAACCCTGTCGTGGGGACCGGTTCACCAAAACGGACCGTCACCTCGCCGGGAATCACGTAGAGCTGCCCCTTCGGCATGGCGCGGTCGGCCCCGATCACGGCCACGGGCACGACGGGCACCTGGGCCTTGATGGCCATGACGAACGCGCCCTTCTTGAACGGCAACAACCCCCCGCGCGAGTTGCGCGTACCCTCCGGGGCGAGCAGGAACGAGTACCCTTCGCGCAGCCGGGCGGCCGCCAGGTCCACCGCTTCGAAGGCCCGTTCCCGATCGTCACGGTGAACGGGCACGAACCCGGCCATCTTCATGGCGGGACCCAGCACGGGCAGCTTCCCCATCTCGGCCTTGTGCAACACCCGGAGCAGCGGACATCTCGGGAAGATGACTTCCTGGACGACGGCGTCCACGTGGCTGCGGTGGTTGATGCAATAGACCGTCGGGCGGGTCCCGTCCGCGTATTCGGGATGCTCGACCTGCAGGCGGATCCCCAGGACGATCCGGGCGACTCTGGCCGCAAACACCCCGAGCACGAGGAGGTGCTGGACGCGACCGGTCAGGACGGTCACCAACATGGCCGGCGGACCGACGATACCGGTGTAGGCGATGAGCCAGGCGTAGGCGACGACTGACCGGATTCGGGGAACGATCACGAAAACTCCTGCATTTCCGTCCGGCTTCCGGCCGGCGATCGTGCATCTTACTCCAGACAAGGGGGTTGTGGTCCTCCGCCCCCGGGAATCACCCCGATCGGGAGGTGGTATCGCCTTTGCTCTACTCCCTTCAGGACAGCCGTGTGTGCCAGTTTTCCGGCACCCGTGTATCTGCCCCCTAACCCCCGATTCCACGGAGTTGCTGCTGTGCACCGAATCCTGAGCAAGGACGTTCTGGCGCCGGATGTCGTCCGATTCTGGGTGGAGGCACCCCACATCGCCCGCAAGCGGAAGCCCGGCCAGTTCGTCATCATTCGGGCCTCCGACGAGGGTGAGCGAATCCCGCTCACTATCGCCGACGTCGACAAGTCCCGCGGCGCGATTTCTCTCGTCGTGCAGGGCGTCGGCAAATCCACGCGGCAGCTCAACAACCTGGGCGCGGGCGACGTCATCCCGGATGTGGCCGGCCCGCTCGGGCGCGCCACGGAACTCCACCCGGGCAAGAAGGTCTGCTGCATCGGCGGCGGCATCGGCACCGCCGTCGTTTACCCGATCGCCAGCGGGTTCAAAGCGCTGCAGGGCGAGGTCGTGGCCATCATCGGCGGGCGCACGAAGGACTTCGTGATCCTGGAGGACGAACTGCGCGCCGTGGCCGATCGGGTCATCGTGACCACCGACGACGGCTCCTACGGCAGCAAAGGACTCGTCACCGACGCGCTGCGCGGTCTGATCGCCGAAGGCGCCACCTTCGACGAAGTGGTCGCGGTCGGTCCGCTCCCGATGATGAAGGCCGTGGTGGAGGTCACCCGCCCGCTCCACATCAAGACGACGGTCAGTCTGAACCCGGTGATGGTCGACGGGACCGGCATGTGCGGCGGCTGCCGGGTGTCGGTGGGCGGCGACCAGAAGTTCGTATGCGTCGATGGCCCGGAATTCGACGGCCACGAGGTGGACTTCGACGAGCTCAGTGCGCGGCTGCGCGCGTATCGCGAACAGGAGCAGGAGGCGCTTCGCCTCTACAACCAACGGATCGCGTGTCAGGCCTCCGGCTCCTGACCCCCTCGCAACGGATACGAGTCCATGGCCAAGAAGATCATCCAGAAGACCAAAACCCCCATGCCTCTGCTCGAGGCACACGACCGTGCGCGGTCGTTCGAAGAAGTGTCGATGGGCTATCCCGTCGATCTCGCCGTGCTCGAGGCGCAGCGCTGCATCCAGTGCAAGAACAACCCGTGCATCGCCGGCTGTCCGGTCGAGATCGACATCCCCGCGTTCATCCAGCAGGTGGCGGACCGCGACTTCGAAGGCGCGTACAGGACGCTGATGGAACGGAACGTCCTCCCGGCCGTGTGCGGGCGGGTGTGCCCGCAGGAAGAGCAGTGCGAGGCCAAGTGCACGATCGGCATCAAGAACGAGCCCGTCGCCATCGGGCGGCTCGAACGATTCGTGGCGGACTACGCCTCGTTCATGAAGTTCACCGATGACACGCCTCCGGCCCCGCCCACCGGCCACACCGTGGCGGTGGTCGGCTCGGGCCCGGCCGGGCTCACCGTCGCCGCCGATCTCGCCAAGATGGGCCACGGTGTGACGATCTTCGAAGCGCTGCACAAGCCGGGCGGCGTGCTCGTGTACGGCATCCCGGAGTTCCGCCTGCCCAAGTCCATCGTCGAACGCGAGATCGAAGGCCTGAAGGCGCTCGGCGTCCAGATCAAGACGAACCACGTGATCGGGCAAACGTTCACTGTCGACGAGCTGTTTTCGGAACTGGGCTTCGAAGCGGTGTTCATTGCCACCGGCGCCGGCCTCCCCACGTTCCCGAAGATCCCGGGCATCAACCTGATTGGCGTCTACTCGGCCAACGAATACCTGACGCGATCGAACCTGATGAAGGCGTACCAGTTCCCGGTGTCGGACACGCCGACGATTCGCGGCAGGAACGTGGCGGTCATCGGCGGCGGCAACACCGCCATGGATGCCGTCCGCACGGCGCTACGCCTGGGCGCGGACAACGCGTATCTCATCTACCGGCGGACCCGCAAGGAAATGCCCGCGCGCCTCGAGGAAGTCGAACACGCCGAAGAAGAGGGCGTGAAGATCATGATGCTGGCCGCGCCGACCGCCATCCTCGCCGACGACCGGTCGCGGGTGCGGGCCATTCGTTGCATCAGGATGGAACTCGGCGAGCCGGATGCGTCAGGTCGCCGCAGCCCCGCACCGGTCAAGGACTCTGAGTTCGACATCGACGTCGACACGGTCGTGTTCGCCATCGGCCAGGGAGCCAACCCGTTGATTCGAAACACGACGCCGGATCTGCCGGTCAACAAGTGGGGCAACATCCTGGCGGACGACTCCACCGGCGCCACCCAGAAGGCCGGCGTCTTCGCCGGCGGCGACATCGTCACCGGCGGCGCGACCGTGATCTCGGCGATGGGCGCCGGCCGTCGCGCAGCCCGCGCGATCGACCAGTACCTGCGCAACCCCTCGGTCGACGGATTCTCACCGACGGACGTGTAGAACACGGCTTTCGGCTCGCGGCTGTGCCCTGGGGCCCGGGGCCTGGAGTTGGGGGTTGGGGATCGGCCCAACCCTCCCCATCATCTCCCTTCCTCTTGCTCCCGGCCCTCGGCTCACGGCTTTCGGCCTTTCCCTGTCCCTGTTCCCTTTCCCCTATCGCCTATTCCCTATTCCCTTGTGTACACTCGTCTCATGACCGACGACGAGCCAGAACGCACCAAGTTGGCGCCGGCCCTGCTCCTCTCGATGCCACAGTTGAACGACCCCAATTTCCGCCGCACGGTGGTGCTGCTGTGCGAACACAGCAGCGACGGGGCCTGGGGACTGGTGCTCAATCGTCCAACGGGCCGGCACGCGGCGGAAGTCGTCGACCTCAAAGTCCCGGTCGAACACGACAGCGGTCTCGAAGTCTGGACGGGCGGACCGGTCGAGCCCCAGCGCGGCTGTCTGCTCCTGGCGGAAGAGCCCGTCGGCTCGGAGGCATTCGAAGTCAGTCCCGGGGTCTTCATCGCCGTGTCAGCCGAACTCCTGCGCCAAATCATCGAAGCGGGCCCGGTGTCGCGCTCGCGCCTCCTCATGGGGTACGCCGGATGGGGGCCCGGTCAGCTCGACCGTGAATTGACGGAATCGTCATGGCTCATCAGCGACGTGTCTCCGGACATCGTCTTCGATACGCCGTCCACCGAGATGTGGGAGACTGCGATTCGACGTCTCGGTGTCGATCCGGCGGCGCTGCACGCAAGCACGGGGATTCACTGATCGGCTCGCGGCGGGCGGATTGCCGCTTGCGGCTCGCCACCTGGGGCGCGGGGCAAGGGGCGTGGGAGCAGACCCCAAGCGAATCCCCACCCCCCCAGTCCCACCCCAGTCCCCAATCCCCACTGCCCAATCCCTATTCCCCTGTTACACTAGATTTTCCCCATGTGCCAGGCATATCAGGCCCGGTGACCGATCCGGGCAGACAGGCGTCTAACACGTATGTCGTCGGTGATATTCAGAAAGGGCCTCGACCTCAAAGACGCGGTCGCCGGTGAACTGGCGCGCGACTATCGGTCTGCCCTCGTCGATGACCTCAAGGCCGGGGGCCACACGTACCGCGACGGCCGCCTGACCGTTCACCTGGCCCGCGAGTTCGGCTTCTGCTACGGCGTGGACCGCGCTGTTGACTACGCCTACCAGACACGACGGCGGTTTCCCGACCGCCGCGTCTTCCTGACCGGCGAAATCATCCACAATCCGCACGTCAACGAGAAGCTGCGTGCGGCCGGCGTGCGGTTCCTCGACGATCCCGGGGAAGACATCGAGGCCCTGACGTCGGACGACGTCGTGATCCTGCCGGCGTTCGGCGTCACGATCGCGCTGCTCTCGCGCCTCGATCGCCGCGGCTGCACGCTCATCGACACCACATGCGGATCGGTCCTCAACGTCTGGAAGAACGTGGTCCGCTACGCGCAGGAGGGCTTCACCGCGGTCATCCACGGCAAGGTCCATCACGAAGAGACGCAGGCCACGGCGTCGCAGGCCCTGAAGACGCCCGACGGCCGGTATCTGGTCGTGCTCGACCGCGCCGAGGCGGCCTGCGTCTGCGACTACATCCGGGAAGGTGGCGACGCCAGGGCGTTTCTGGCGCGTTTCGGGGACGCGGTGTCTGAGGGCTTCGATCCCGACCGCGACCTCGCCCGCGTCGGGCTCGCGAACCAGACCACGATGCTGATGACCGAATCGCTGGAAATCGGCGAGATGTTCAGGCAGGCGATGATCGATCGGTACGGCCTCGATACCCTTGCCTCGCACTACCGCGCCTTCGACACGATCTGCAGCGCCACGCAGGACCGGCAGGACGCCGTGTTGCAGCTGCTCGACGAACAGCGCCTGGATTTCATGCTGGTGATTGGCGGCTACAACAGCAGCAACACGGCAAACCTGGCGCGGATCTGCGCTGCCCGCGTGCCGACCTACCACGTCGCGGACGACGGGTGCCTGGTGTCGCCGACGGAACTTCGCCACAAGCCCGTGGGCTCGAAGGCCGAGACGACGGCGACGGGGTGGCTGCCGGACACGGGGCCTGTCAGCGTTGGCCTGACGGCTGGCGCGTCGACGCCGGACAACATCGTGGGGGCCGCGTTGCTCAGGCTGTCGGCGTTCTCGAATTCGTGACGGACTCCCCCCGAGGCAGGGGCAACGGATGCATCGTCCGTGCCCAGTTCGACCATCGGTAAACGACCGACTGTGCCGGTCGTAGATACCAGTGGAAGAAAGGGGTACGCTCCCGTCATGAGATTCAGGCGTTTTGTCCTTATCACGTTGATTCTAGGAGCGTTGTCGCCGTTCGAGGCTTCGGCCCAGGGGTTCAAGTGGTGGCAGGACGACCGGCTGAAGTCCGAGTTGGCGCTGACGCCGGACCAGGTCGGCAAACTCGAAGGCGTGTTTCAGGACCTGTTGCCCAGGATGACGACCGAGAAGGACGAGCTCGACCGCCTCGAGCGGCAGCTCTCCGAAGTCATCCGCTACTCCAACGTGGGTGAAGCCGAGGTGATGCGCCAGGTCGAGGTGGTGGAAGCCGCCCGTTCCGCCCTCGGGAAGACCCGCACGCTCATGATCTACCGGTTGTACCGGGGCTTGACGCCCGATCAACGCCTCAAGATGAAAGCGCTGCATCAGAAGTGGGAAGAAGAGCGGCGCAAGATCCCGAAGCGGCACTGACGCGGCGACATCGACGCACTCATCGCACTGCAGGATCAGGGAGGAAGTCCGTGAACCGAATGCTCAAACGGGTCGTCACGACCGGATTGACCGTGGCCGTGTTGGCGCTTGGCGCGACGGCGTACGCGCAGGACAAGGCGGCGGCGACCGGCAGCCGCGTGGCCGAACTGGTGGCCCACGCCCGCCAGGCGTATGCGGAAGGTCTGGCCAAGGGGCTGCCCGACGAACCCGGCCAGGCCAAGTCCGCCGACACGCGAACCGTGATGCGGCTGAGCGTGGAGGAGGCGGTGACGCGCGCGCTCGAGAACAACATCGAGCTGTCGGTCGAGCGCCTGAACCCGCAGTTGCAGGATCTGTCGCTGGCCCAAATCAAGGCGTTCTATCGCCCCACCCTCACGTCGCTCGGCAGCATGAACTCGAACATGCCCCTGCCGACCAGCTTGCTGACGGGCGGCACGCGGGTGAAGAACGACACGATCAACCTGAACGCGGGCATCACGCAGGCGCTGCCCTGGTACGGGTCGAACGTCACGTTTTCCTGGAACAACCCGCGCACGGACACGACGTCCACCTTCGCCACCCTGAATCCGCAGTACTCGCCGTCGATGACGGTCAACTTCACGCAGCCGCTGCTGCGGGACTTCAAGATTGACAACACGCGGCAGTCTCTCCTGACCGCAGCGATCACGCGGGACATCTCGAATACGACGCTGCGCGCCCGCATCATCAACACGGAAGCCAACACGCGCAACGCCTACTGGGACTACGTCCACGCCGGCCGCGCCGTGGAAGCCGCCCGGCGTTCGCTCGCCCTGGCCGAGAAACTCGTGGAAGACAACCGCGTGCGCGTGGAAGTCGGCACGCTGGCCCCGATCGACATCGTGCAGGCGGAAGCGGAAGCGGCCAGCCGGCGCCAGTCGCTGACGGCCGCCGAGGCGACGCGCCGGACGAACGAACTCACGCTGAAGCGCCTCATCGTCGCCAGCACCGACGATGCGCTCTGGAATGCCGCCATTGAACCGACGAGCGTCGTCCAGGTCGAAGCCAGGGCCGTGGATCTGGAAGGGGCGGTCAAGAAGGCGTTGTCGGATCGGACGGACCTGTCGAACGCCCGGCGTCAGCTGGACAGCAACGACGTCAGCATCCGTTACCTGAAGAACCAGATGTTGCCGGCCCTCGGCGCGACGCTGACCTACGGCACGCGTGGCCTCGGCGGCAACACGTTCATCCGGCAGAACGGAGAGATCGTCGATACCGTGCCCGGCGGCTGGGCCGACGCGATGCGCACCTTGTCGAAGTTCGACTACCCGACATGGACGGTGCAGTTCAACTTCAGCTACCCGCTCGGCAACAGCGCGCAGGACGCCAGCTACGCGCGCGCGAAGGTGCAGTATCAGCAGTCCCAGGCGCAGTTGCGTGCCCTCGAACTGCAGGTGGCGACGGAAGTCACGAACGCCGCGCTGAGCGTCGACAGCACGCAGAAACGCCTCGAGGCGTCGAGAGCCGCCCGCGTGCTCGCCGAGCGTCGGCTCGAAGCCGAACAGACGAAGTTCGAAGTCGGCATGCAGACGAACTTCTTCGTCGTCCAGGCGCAGCGCGACCTGCTCGATGCCCAGATCACCGAACTGCGGGCGTCGCTCGACTACCAGCGGGCGCTCATCGAATTCGAACGGGTCCAGGTCACGTCCTCGAGCGGTGGCAGCGTCACGTCCGTCTCGACGGCCACCGCGGCCCGGTAAACGCGCAGCGTCGGAGGATCTGAAGAGATGTCCCGGAACAAGCTCGTCGTTGCCCTCACCGTGGTCGTCGCCTGCGCGGCGGGCCTGTGGTACTTCGCCAAGGGGGACGCGGCCGCCGGCGCCCCTGCGGCCGGCGGCCGGCCCGGCGGAGGCATGGGCCCCGGAGGATTTCGCCCGACGATGACGGTGGAACTCGGCAAGGTGACCCGCGGCCGCGTGGCGGAGAATGTCACCGTGGTCGGATCGCTCATCGGGGCGGTCACGGTCGACGTGGTCCCCAAAGTCAGCGGACGCCTCGAGTCCGTTGCCGTCAAGCTCGGAGACCGGGTGTCGAAGGGCCAGTTGCTGGGCAAACTGGAGGACAACGAGATCCAGGAACAGGCACGCCAGTCCGAAGCGTCGTTCGAGGTGGCGCGCGCCACGGTGAGACAGCGTGAGGCGGACCTGAAGTTCGCCGAGACCAGCCTCGACCGGACGAAGAACCTGTTCGAACGCAACCTGGTGTCGCGCCAGACGCTGGAGGATTCGCAGGCGAGAACGGAAGCGGCGCAGGCGCAGCTCGATCTCGCCCGGGCGCAGTTCGCCCAGGCGCAGGCGCGACGCGACGAAGTCCGCATCAACCTGGCCAACACGCGGATTGTGTCGCCGGTGAACGGGTTCGTCGGCAGCCGGCGGCTCGATCCCGGTGCCTACGTCAGCCCCAACGCGCCGCTTGTCTCAGTCGTCGATATCCAGACCGTCCGGATCGTCGCGAACCTGGTCGAACGCGATCTCGGCCGCGTGTCGACGGGGATGGATGCCTCGGTGAACGTGGACGCGTTCCCCGGCGAGGTCTTCACGGGCCGCGTCGCGAGGATTGCCCCGGTGCTCGACCCGGCCACGCGAACCGCGCAGATGGAAGTGGAGATTCCGAACGAGTCATTCCGCCTGAAGCCGGGGATGTACGCCCGCGTCGAATTCACGGTCCGGCAGCACGACCAGGCGATCATCGTTCCGCGGAATGCGATTGTCGACGTCGAGGGCAAACGCGGGGTCTTCGTGGCGGACAACAAGGTCGCGAAGTTCAGAC
>CAZJRM010000122.1:0-15858 GCA_964547975.1 uncultured Vicinamibacterales bacterium
GTCGATCCCTTCGAACATCGCTGAAGGTCACAATCGCTCCACTCGTGGGGCCTTCAAGCACCACATCAGCATTGCGCTTGGATCTCAGGCCGAACTCGAGACGCAATTGGAACTGGCCAGGCGTCTCGGCCTGGCGGCACCCGCGAGCGTCGATTCTGTGCAGGCGCTGGTTGCCGAAGTTGGCCGAACGCTGCATGGACTGGCGCGGGCTCTCGATGAGCGCGATCAAGCTAGCCTCTAGCCTCTAGCCTCTAGCTTCTAGCCTCTAGCCCCCAAACCGATACCCCAGCCCATGCACCGTCACGATGAGCTGCGGGAATCGGGGATTGGATTCGATCTTCTGGCGGAGCCAGGCGACGTGGACGTCCACCGTGCGCGTCGACGGCATCGAGTGATAGCCCCACACGTCGTTGAGGAGTTGTTCGCGGCTGAGGGTCTCGCCCCGGTGTTCGACGAAGTACTTGAGGAGGAGGAACTCGCGCGCCGAGAGGTCGAGCACGACGCCGGCACGCGTCACTTCGGCCTTGCGCGTGTCGATAACGAGATCCCCGACGCGCAGGACCGAGACGTCCGCGCCGGCAGCCGACGGCGCGCGACGCAGCTGCACCTCGATGCGCGCCAGCAGTTCCATCATGTCGAAGGGCTTGGTGAGGTAGTCGTCGGCGCCGAGCTTCAGGCCGAGCACCTTGTCGATGACCTGCCCGCGCGCGGTAAGCATGATCACGGGCGTCGTGATGCCCCGCTGCCGCAGGTCGCGGCACACGTCGAACCCGCCCTTGCCCGGCAACATCACGTCGAGCAGCACGACGTCCCACGTTTCGCGGGTGGCCATGTCGAGGCCCGTCGTGCCGTCGGTCGCCGACCCGACCTCGTAGCCTTCGCTTCGCAGCCGATCGCTCAGCGTGAGCACGAGGCCCGGTTCGTCTTCGACGAGGAGCACACGTCTCATCGGCTGCTCCCGGGTTCGCCAGCCTCCGGCATCGCCGGCAGGTACACGACGAACGTCGCGCCTTCGCCGGGCGTCGACGACACGGCCACGCGGCCGCCGTGGGCCTCGACGATTCGTTTCACGAGGCTCAAGCCGAGACCGTTCCCGTGAATCTGCCGTTCGACCGCCCGCGCCCCGCGCCGGAACGGCTCGAACACGTGGGCCAGGTCCGCCGCGTCGATCCCCCGGCCGCGGTCGCGCACCGCGATCAACACCTCGCGGCCGTGTTTCAGCGCGCAGGACGACACGGTGACCCCAATCCACTGGCCATCGGCGCCGTGTTTGGCCGCGTTCGTGATGAGATTCGCCACCACCCGCCCGAGCGCCCCTTCGTCGCCCATCACCGCCGGAACCGGGTCCGACTCGCCCGCCGACGTGTCGACCACGAGCGCGCAGCCCGCCGCGTCGCACACCGGCCGGCAGGCGACCGCTGCCTCTTCGACCAGCGCGACCACGTCCACCGGCCTCGGTGCACGAACCCGACTGCGGCCCTCGAGCCCGGCGTAGTCCATCACCTGCTCGACCATGTCCGTCAGCCGGCGGCCTTCGTCTTCAATGAGCGTGCCGTAGCGCCGCGCCTGCGCCGGATCGGCCACGACGCCCGCCGACAGGTTCTGGGCCGCCGAACGGATAACGGCCAGCGGCGTCCGCAGTTCGTGCGACACCGTCGCGACGAAGTCCATCTGCTTGGCCGCCAGCTGCTGCGATCGGCGCGCGTTCGCCATGACGAGCACGATGCCCGCGGCGAGCACGCCGAGGATGCCGAAACTCAGCCAGAGATTCCGCAGGCGGGCCTGGGACACGGCCGCGTCGAGCGAACCGGCCCCGTGCTGGATGAACAACCGCCAGCCCCGCCGCGCTTCGAAGAGCGCCTGGCGGATCGGCTGGCCGTCGGCCGATCTCGCCTGTGTCGCGATGTTGAACGACATCGCCACCGGCATCCGGCCCGGCGCCGTCTCTCCGGACGGCGGCGTCCCTCCAGACGCCCTCACCGCCACGGAGCCCTCGGTCCCCTGGCGCTGAATCACCGTGAGGGAGTCCGGCCGCGGAAAGACGGAACTGGCGGCGCCGCCGCCAGCCTGGCCGCCCTCGACGCGGAACGAATCGGCGAACCACTCGATGCGGATGCCGAAGAACGGCACGACGACATCGGCCTGGCGTGGATCGATGGTCGCGTCGGCAGCCACCCCGCGCCGGAACACGGTGGTGCCGCCGCCGGTCACGGCCGTCAGCCGGTAGTCGGCGTCGCCCGGGGGGAAGTGCGCATCCGCCAGATCGGGCAGCACCGTGCCAGTGAGGTAGTCGCGGTCGAGGTCGATGACCAGCGACACGTGGGGCCTCGGGATCCCGGCCGGCAGGGTCGTCGGCGCCCCGGCGTCCCGGTCGACGGCCCGCGTCAGCGTTACCTCCGGCAGCGGGGCCGACAACGCGACGACCAGCGCGGGCACGTCGTCGACGACCGGCGTGCGGGCGAGCGTCACCACTCGCACGGTGGTGCCGGCGGGTATGGCCGGCCCCACCGTGGCCGCCGTGGCCACGGCGTCGGTACGCGGCGGGGGCCCGAGCGCCGTGAGGTGCGCGCGCACGGGCTCGAGATGCGCGGGCCACTGCGAGAGCGGCGCAGCATCGAAGGCGGCCGCCTGCCCGTCGTACCGCAGGCAGGTCAACTGCCCGGCGTTCCATTCGGCGAGATAGACGCCACGAATCATCCCCGGATACCGGGCCGACGAACGCCAGCGACCGAGGGCTTGACCGAAGACGGCGCCGTCGCGCGCGAGCGCCGCGTCGCGGGCATCGTACGCGGCCCGGTAGAGCCCGGTCAGTTCACGGTCGAGGGCATCGGTCAGCCCTCGGGCCCGCTCGGCGAGGGACCGGCTCAACTGTTCCCGCTCGGCCTCGGACACCTTGCCGAGCCACCGGTACTGGAGCGCGGCCAGCACCCCCACCAGCCCCACGAGCAGCGCCGGCAACAGCATCGCCGCCGGCCATCGTCCCCACCGCATGGGCCGGAGTGTACCATGCGAATCGTGCGGAGATTGGCGGCATCACGGGCCGATCCCGCGCTTTTTACGTGCTTAACGATCTCTTTGCTCAGGCTTAACCACGTGTGCCGGCCAACGCGCCAGAATGGTTCGTCTAACGCTGGAGAACGGCCGACACGCAGTGTCCGGGGAGGCAGACCGTATGAAGTCGATGCTGAAGATCGCGGCGGTAGTGGTACTGGCGGCACAGCCGCTCGTCGCCGGCCAGGGCAAGGACGCCGCCCAGGTGCTCGCCGACGCGCGCAAGGCGCTCGGCGGCGACAAACTCGCGGCCCTGAAGACGATGTCGACCGAAGGCCGCACCTTGCGGACGGGTCCCGACGGCAACACGCGGGAGACCGAGTTCGAGATGGCCCTCGAGCTGCCCGACAAGTACCTCATGCGCAGCCAGATGGTGGCCATGGGGAACATGAGCATCTTCCGGATGACAGGGTTCAACGGCAACCAGGTCATCGAAGAAATGGATACGCCGCCCAACCTCGCCGGCGGCAACGTGGTCATTCGAATCGCCGGCCCCGGCGGCAGCACGGCGGATCCCGCGACGATGACGCCCGAACAGAAAGCCGAGGTGCAGAAACGGCTGCTCGAGGGCAACCAGCGCGAGTTCGCCAGGATGGCCCTCGGCATGTTCGCATCGTCGCTCACCGCGTACCCGCTCGAGTTCACCTACGCCGGAGAAGCCGAGTCGGCCGACGGCAAGGCGGACGCCATCGACGTCAAGGGCGCCGGCGATTTCGCGGTCCGGCTCTTCATCGATCAGCAGACGCACCTGCCGCTGATGATCAGCTGGATGGACAAGGAACCGCTGACGATGACGATGGTGAGCGGACCGGGCGGCGCCGGCGGCGGGGCCGGCGGCAGAACCGGCACGTTCGTCGCCAGCGGCGGCGGCGGCGGCGCCGCGGTCACGCAGCAGTGGCAATCGGCCGGCGGCGCGCCGCCGTCTCGCGAAGAGATGGAGAAGCGTCTCAAGGAGATGGAAGAACGCCGCAAGGAAGCCGAAGCCAAACGCCGCACCGTCGAGTACCGCCTCTACTACGGCGACTACCAGGACGTGAACGGCGTCATGGTCCCCCACCGCTTCCAGCGCTCCGTCGACGGCAAGACGACGGAAGAAGTGGTGTTCGACAAGGTGAAGGTCAATCCGAAGATCGACGCCAAGAAGTTCACGCCGACGAAGTGACAGGGGATAGGGAATAGGCGATAGGAAAGAGGGAAAGGGCCTGGGGCCTGGGGCCTGGAGCTTGGCGGTCGTGGAGCAGGGCTTCAGCCCTGCTGACAAGCCGCGCCGTGAGCCGTCCATCGAAGGGGTGTGTGTCGTGGTCCGTTCGTCATCCTTCCTGCTGGCGTGTGCGCTGGTCGTGAGTCTTGCCGGGTGGTCCTCTGCCGAC
The DNA here is from genome assembly GCA_964547975.1 of uncultured Vicinamibacterales bacterium. Lineage (GTDB taxonomy): Bacteria > Acidobacteriota > Vicinamibacteria > Vicinamibacterales > JAKQTR01 > CAYJPV01. The sequence continues at coordinate 4,422 of CAZJRM010000122.1, forward strand.
GACCAGGCCCGGCGCGGCCGCCTCGTCGTGACCGTCGTCGACCAGACGAACTCGGTGATCCAGAACGCCACGGTCACCGTGACGCCCCAGGACGGCAATGCCGGGGCTGCGCCCCTCGCTCCCGCCACCACCGGTGACGAAGGGGTGGCGGTCGTTCCCAACCTGGTCGACGGCCGCTACACGGTCCAGGTCGAGTTCCCGGGCTTCGCGACGTCGGTGCTCCAGGACGTGCGCGTGCGCGGTGGCGACACCCGCCGGCGCATCGTGCTGCAGTTGCCCAAGCTCGACCAGAGCGTCACCGTCAGTCGCGATCGCCAGTCGGCGTCCCTCGATCCGGGCAGCGCGTTCAGCAGCGTGATGACACGCGAACAGATCGATGCGTTGCCGGACGACCCGGACGAGATGGAAGCGGTGCTCAAGGCCATGTCACCGCCCGGATCGACGATTCGTGTGGACGGGTTCAGCGGCGGCCGCCTGCCGCCCAAGTCCCAGATCCGATCGATCCGCCTGCCGCGGATGGACATGTTTGCCGCGCAGAACCACGGCGGCATGCAGGGCATGATGTTCATCGACATCATGACGCAACCCGGCAACGGGCCGCTGTCCGGCGGCGTGGACGTCCACTTCCTGGACGATGCCTTCAACGCGCGCAACGTGTTTGCGGCGACGAAGCCCGACGAGCAACTGCGCCAGGTCGGGTTCAACCTGTCCGGCACGCTCCAGCCCAACCGCACGTCGTTCTCGATCAATGGCGGGGTCGGGTCGCAGTATTCGTCGCCCAACCTGCTCGCCCGCCTGCCGGACGGCAGCACGGTGACCGACACGATCCGGCAGCCGCGCGACAGCTACAACTTCAACGTGCGGCTCGATCACGCCATCAACAAGGACCACGCCGCCCGCGTCAGCTTCATGCGTGACGCCTCGACGTCCAGCAACATGGGTGTCGGCGGCTACAACCTGTTCGACCGCGCGTTCGACACCGAATCGTCGAACAACATCCTGCGCCTGTCCGAAAACGGGCCCCTCGGCCGGAAGATGTTCACCGAGTCCAGGGTCCAGGTGCGGTGGGGATCGACCGAGAGCCACTCGGTCGTCGAGGCCCCGACGATTCGTGTGCAGGACGCGTTTACCAGCGGCGGCGCCCAGGTGCGTGGCGGCCGCAACAACCTCGATGTCGAGTTCGCCACCGACCTCGACTACGTCCGGGGCTCGCATTCCTGGCGGACGGGCATCCTCGTCGAAGGCGGGCGGTACCGGTCGGACGATGTGTCGAACTACCTGGGGACGTTTACGTTCGCGAACCTGGCCGACTACCAGGCCGGGCGGCCGGGTAACTTCACGCGCCGGACCGGCGATCCCACGCTGACCTATTCGAACGTCCAGGCCGGAATCTACCTGCAGGACGACTGGCGCGTGGCGCGGAGCCTGCTCGTGTCGCCGGGCGTGCGCTTCGGGGTGCAGAACCACGTGGGGGATCGCTGGAACCTGTCGCCGCGATTCTCGGCCGCCTGGTCGCCGCGCAAGAACGGCGGTACCACCCTGCGCGGCAGTTACGGCTACTTCTACGACTGGGTGTCCGGGGATCTCTACAAGCAGTCGTTGCTGTTCGACGGAGCGCGGCAGCGCGAAATCAACATCTTCGCCCCGGCGTACCCCGATCCCGGCACCGAAGGTCTCACGCCTCCGACCAACCGATACCTGTGGTCGGACGACCTCGTTCTGCCGAGCGCGCATCGGTTGACCGCGGGCCTCGAACAGACCGTGTCGAAGAACGGCCGGATCAGCGGCAGCTATTCCAGGAGTTGGGGCCGGAGCGTCCTGCGCGGCCGCAATCTCAACGGACCGGTCGACGGCATCCGTCCCGACCCGGCGTTCGCCAACGTGGTCGAACTGGTGGCGGACGCCGAAGTGCGGACCCAGGCGGTGAGCGTCTTCTACAGCCTCGTCCGCATGGACTGGCACCGGACCTTCTTCTCCGTCAACTACTCGTGGAGCAAGAGCGAGACGAACTCGACGGGTGCGTTTTCGATCCCGGCCAACGGCGACAACCTCGGCTCGGAATGGGGACCGTCGGCCGGCGACGTCCGTCACCGTTTCGGCGCGTCACTCAATTCGTCGCCGTTCCGGGACGTGTCGATGGGCATCAACCTGCGTGTCCAGTCGGGCCTGCCGTACGACATCACGACGGGCCGCGACAACAACGCGGACGGTGTCTACAACGATCGGCCGGACGGCGTGTCGCGGAACGCCGCGCGCGGCGACTGGCAGTTCGACCTGGGCGGGCGGATGTCCTACGCCATCGGATTCGGGACCCGGAAGCCGCAGGGCGGAGGTACGGCGATCGCCATCACCATGGGCGGAGGCGGTGGCGGCCTGTCACCGGGCTTCGGCGGGGGCGCGGCCGACAAACGCTACCGGGTCGAGTTCTACGTCTCGGCCCAGAACCTGCTCAACCGCGTGAACTACACGGCGTACAGCTTCGTCCAGTCGTCGCCGTTCTACGGCCAGCCCATCGCGGCCTCCCAGCCGCGCAAGCTGCAGGTCGGGGCGAGGTTCGGGTTCTGAGCGAGGGTTGGAGGCTGGGGGTTGGGGATTGGCCAATCCCCGATCCCCAATCCCCAATCCCTGCTACCTGAACAGCAGTCCCCCGCGGTAAAGCAGGTACAGCGCGACCATCTGCACGACGTGGAAGAGGTCGTTGTGGTTGAAGTGCGGGTGCGGCGCAAGTTTGAACGCCTGGATGAGCGCGGCGACGACCGCGACGGCCGCCCCCGCGTTCAGCCACGGCAGTGCCGCCGTCATCCCGCCGGTCTTCGACAGCCACGCCACCACCATCGTCAGCAGCAGCGCTGAGCCGTAGTCGTAGATGACGAACATGAAGTCGTCGTGCCCCGTCATCCACCAGACGTAGGCGATCAGCTTCACCACGACCAGGACCAGCAGGGCGCGCTGCAGAACACCAGACGAGCCCGCCAGCGCGGCGGCCCCGAGCAGGCAGGCGCTGGCCAGTCCCGTGGCCAGGAGCGTGGCTTTCCACAGCGCCCTGGCCGTCGACGGCTGCAGGACCTGGACGAACCCGTGGTGGGTGCCCCCGGCAAACGACGCGAGCGCCGTGCCCAGGAAGACGCCGCCCCAGACCGTCACCGACAGAGGCGCGCCGGACGCCCCCGCGCGGAAGAGCTTCGCGGCACACCAGGCCGCCAGCGCCCCCATCAGGTAGTCGGTCACCATCGTCATGGGTTCGGTGATGCGCACGAGTTCGTCCTCGCTCCGCAGGCTGCGCAGTACCGCTGTAGCGGCGCTACGCATTCACCGCACCGTTCGCACGGCTCTCCGCCGGCCCAGGCGTTGGGCGCCGGCCATTCCATGCCGCAGGCGCGGCAATAGAACGTCCGGTCACCCGCGGGGTTTCCCGGCTCGACGGTGCTCCAGGGATACGCGTCGACCAACTGGCCGCAGTGCGTGCAGTAATTGAGCGTGGTCGGCATCGGCACCCTCAGGTCTTCTTGACCCACACCTTGCACCACCCGGCCGCCGCCACGGCCTTGCCCGGGAACATCTTGCACGGCCGCCAGGCGTCGCCGTCCTTACCCTGGATCTGGAAACAGTTGGCGCAGGTCTGTGTCGCCTTGTACATCGGGTTCTTCTTGACGTCGACCTTCTTCGCGTCGGCCACGTAGCCGAGGCTGATTGCGAGCTTGTCCTTCTCGTCGAGGTGCGGCAGCGCCGTGGGCTTCTGGGCTTCCGCCCGCCGCGGGCCGGCCAGGGCGGCCGCCAGGCCGAGCATGGCCGACAGCACGGCACGCCGATCGAACATCGTGCGGATCATGGTTTGCTCTCCAGCAGCCGCTTCAGCCCCGCCGCGATCTCCTCCGGCGTGTCCGCCATCCGGAACAGGTGGCGCACCTTGCCGGCCTGGTCGACGAGATACGTATAGGTCGAGTGCGACACCGTGGGCCCGGCGGCCGAGGTCGACGGCGTGATCTCGTACGACGCCTTGTACTGGGCAACGACGTGGTCCACGTGCGCACGCGTGCCCGTCAGGCCAATGACGTCCACCGGGAAACCTCTGAGGTAGTTCGCCAACACCGCGGGCGTGTCGCGGTCCACGTCCACACTCACGAACAACGTGGTCACCTGCCCGCGCTGTTCTGGCGAGAGCAGGTGCAGCGCGCGCGCGATGCGCGAGAGGGTCATCGGACACACATCAGGACAGTTGGTGAAGCCGAAGAACAAGAGGTGGACCCGCCCCCGGCCTTTCGCGAGATCGAACGGCCGGCCGCGATGATCGGTCAACGTGAAGTCACCGCCGAACTCGAACGTGTCCAGCGGGCGGCCCGCGTCAGCCACCGGCGCGGAGACCGCCGCCCCGGTCGTGCCGGATTCCGGCCGCCCGCACGCGGGCAGAGCCGCGAGCAGGACCACGGCGCAGAGCGCCACGGACACCCTCCTCACCACTCAGTCTCCCCTACACCAGAGCGCACTTGTGTTGGTGTGGGGCAGGCCTTCAGGCCTGCCATTCCCTGCAGGGTTGAAGCCCTGCGCCACATCGAACAGACACCCAACCCGACCGATCTCCGGGGTTAGCCGTACTTCGGACTTCGCACGAATACTCGCCTGCACCTTGATCACCCTGCCGTCGGCGAACCGCAGCGTGATTGCCGCGGTCCTGCCGGGCTCGAACGCGCGGCTGAGCTGGAACACCATCAGGTGCAGCCCGCCCGGCTTGAAGACGACGGACGCTCCCGCCGGCACGTCGACACGTTCGGTCTTCGACATGCGCATCATGTCACCGGTCATCTTCGTCTCGTGCAGTTCGACGGACCCGGCTCCGTCCACCTCCGCCGACACGAGCGCCACGGCGGTCGCGCCGCGGTTCTCCAGCACGAAGTACGCGCCGGTGGAACTCTGCACGCCCGCCTCACGGACCCACGCATCGCGCACGACCACCGCGGGCGCCTGCGCCGACACGACCGCTGCAATCAGCAAACAGATGGACAACATTCTTCGGCTCTCGGCTCTTCCCTCTTCCCTATTCCCTGTTCCCTTTCCCTCTCCCCTATCGCCTATTCCCTGTTCCCTGTTTCCTGTCCCTCCCAGCGGGCCCGGCTGAAGCCGGGCGCTACGTACGAGTCCCGACCATGAGATCGGTCCCGAACGGCGTCGGCACACGCCGCACGTCCGTCAGGCCCGCAGCCGTGAGCCAGCCGCCGATCTCGGCCTCCGTGAACGTGTCACCGTGGTCGGTCGCCACGAGCATGTTCAGGGCGAAGAACGCCCCGGCTGTGGGTGCGATCCGATCCGGCGCCATCACCCAGTCGAGGATGGCGATGTGGCCGCCAGGCGCGAGGGCTCCCGCGCACTTCGCGACGAGCGCCGCGTTCTCGTCGGCGCCGTTGCTGTGCACGACCGCCGACAGCAGGATGAGGTCGAATCCGCCCGGAAGCGGATCCGTCAGGTAGTCGCCGATGGCGGTCGTGACGCGTTCTGACAGTCCGGCGGCGTCCACGTAGCGCTTCGTGATCGGCACGACGCTCGGCAGGTCAAAGACGACGGCCTCGAGCCCGGGCACCTGGCGGACCATCCCCATCGCGAAGGCGCCGGACCCGCCGCCGACATCGAGCACCCTGGTCTCCGGGCGCAGCGGCAGCAGCGACGCAATCGCCCCGGCCTGGACCCGCGCGCGGTAGTGCATCGCGGCGATGAACGGTTCGAGCCACCCTTCGCCGCGGTCGTTGATGGGATCCCGCAGCGCGGGCCGTCCTTCCCTGACGACCGCGGTCAGGTCGTCCCAGGAGTGCCACATGCTCGCGGTGTGGCCGAGGCCGGCGGCGTACTCCGGGCTGTCTTCCACGAGATACCTCAGACTCTCGGGAGTGTTGGCGAACGAGAAGCCCTGTTTCCGAAGGAGGCCGAGCGCGCAGAGCGCGTTGAGCAGGCGGTCGGTCGGCCGCGGCGCGGTCCCGGCCAAGGCGGCCACCTCGTCCGAGGCCAGGAGGCGATCCCCGAGGATCGTGAACAGGCGCAGTTCGACGGCGGTCAGCAGCACGCGGCTCTGCTGGAATCCCATGGCCAGTTCCCGAAGGGTCCCGGGATTCCACGTTCTACCAAAAGACGATGAGTCGGGCATGGAGACGATCATGCGCCGAGCGCGGGCGGCCCGCAAGCCTCAGGCTTCTTCACGGATTCACACGGCCGGGACAGGACTTGGTTCCCCGCCTGGCGTACAGTGGCCACCATCGGGGTGTCGGCCCCGGGTTCCAAGGAGTACCACCGTGCCGGAACACGCCAATCGGCCCCTCGTCGACTTCATCGACCACGCCCGCGCCAGGGGCATGGACCACGCGACCATCCGGATGCTGCTGCTGGCCGAAGGCTGGAAAGACAAAGACGTGACCCGGGCCATGGCCGAGCATGGCCTGGACCTGACGGTGCCAACGCCGCCAGACGTGGGTGGCGCGCGCGAGGCGTTCCTGCACCTCGTGATGTTCGCGGCGCTCTACACGGCGGTCATCGCCGCCATTTCGCTCGCCTTCGGCCTCATCGACGCGGCGTGGCCCGATGCGGCGGCGCCGCTCATGGCCGCCGAGTACCGCCGGGTGCAGATCCGCTGGGCGATTGCCGCGCTGGTGGTGTCGTTCCCGAGCCTCATCCTGCTGGGGCGCCAACTGATGGGCGAAGTCAGGCGCACGCCCGACCGGGGCCGAAGCCCGATTCGCCGCTGGCTCACCTACCTCACGCTGTTCGTGGCGGCCGTTGCCGTGGGCATCGACGTGATGACGCTCGTCTACCGGCTGCTGGCCGGCGACGTCACGTGGCGTTTCGCCGCCAAGGTCGCCACGGTGCTCGTCCTGGCGGGCGGGCCGTTCGTGTATTACTTCGTGTCGCTGCGGCAGACGCCCGACGAACTCGGCCGATCTCCCCTGCACCGCCGCTTTGCCTGGGCGGCGTCGGCGGTGGCCCTCCTGCTGGCGGTGGGCGGGTTGGTGGCCGCGGGGACGCCGTCGGCCGTGCGGGCCGAGCAGATCGACGCGCGCCGGGTGGAGGATCTCAAGACGATTCACGACGCCGTCATGCGCCTGAGTTTCGGCGACGGCTGGCGCGATCCCGCGGTGCCGTTGTCCATGACGCGGCCGTTGCCGGCCACGCTCGACGAAGTCGCGCGCGAAGCGGTCGGTGTCCGGCCCCGCCTGGCGGATCCGCAGACCGGGACGCGGTACACCTACGACATCACGGGCGAGACGACCTTCCGGCTCTGCGCCACGTTCGGCAGCCAACGCGACGACCGCACGAACCCCGAGTGGAATCACCCCGCCGGCGCACACTGCTATACGTTCGACGGGATGAAGCCTCAGCGGTAGCGTACAGAAGCGGGGGCCGGCTTCAGCCGGCCCCCAGCCAACCCCCAATACCCAAACCCCAACCCCCAATCCCCATTCCCCAATCCCTACCTCGCCGGCAGCTTGACGTCGCGGAACGCGAGCAGCGATTTCGCGAGTGTCTCGATCTCCTCCGGCGTGATCTGCTTGCGCACCTTGGTCAGCATCGCTTTGAAGTGCGCAATCTCGGAGTCCTGCGCCGGGAACCCGATGTTCCCGTGCTCGGGATCGTTGCTCGTGATGATGGCCTTGCCATCACCGTCGAGGAAGGCGAACCAGGGAATCCCTCCGCCGCCGGGGTTGTACTTGCCGAGCAGTTCGTTCCCGCCCACCATCCGATCCTGGTCGATGCCGACCGTGACGAAATCTTTCGCGAGTACCGGTGCAACGTCTTTGAGCGCCATCCAGGCGCCCTGCCTGTGGCACCACCCTCACCACGGGGCGTTGAACCAGAGGAAGAGGGTCTTGCCCTCTTTCTTCGCCTGGCTCAACGCGGCCGTGAACACGGGCTCGGCGTTCACGTAGGTCGGTTTGAACTTCGTCAGCAGGCCGTTGAGTTTCGACCCGTCCCAGGCCGCCGCTCCTTCGCCCGCTCCCTTGAACGGCGCCGCCGGCTCGCTGGCCAGCACGGCGCCCGCGGCGTCGAGCACCGTCAGGTGCGGCAACGCGCCTTTCGGCACCTTGTACTTCGCGGCGATCCGTTCGTTGCCGCGGCGTTCGGCCCGCACGATCTCGTACTCGTACAACAGCGTGCGCGACACCTCGCCGTTGCGCAGCATCGTCAGGATCAGGTCGCGCGAGGGTTGTTCGGCATTCGTCCCCCAGACGATGAGGACGCGACGGTTTTCGTGGCGCGCGTCGGCCAGCGCGGCCGCGAGGCGCGCCCCGGCGTCGGCCAGGTAGGTCGGCAGCGGCGGCCCCACGATGATCGTGGCCGGCACGGTGGTCTTGAACCCGCCGGCGGCGGAAATCTCGAATCGGAGGTTCCCCAGTTCCGATCCTTCGCGGGCCGTGACGGCAAAGGGCGGCAGCGTCACGGTCCCGCCGGCCGGCACCGACGCCGCCTGCAGCGGTCCGCTCTTGACCTCGAGCCGCGGGTTGCCGGGCACGACCGACACGGTCACGTCCCTGGCTTCGGCAAACGGGCTCAGCAACGTCAGCGCGACGTTGAGCGTCTGCCCTTCCGCGATCTGGCGGCCCGGCAGGTTCCAGTAGAGCGGGACGACACGCGTCGCCGTCACCGGTTCGCCGAGCGTCCCCAGCACGCCGATGACGCCGTCCGTGCACGTGGCGCAGCCGGTCGGAGCCGCGCGGAACGCCTTGGACGCGCTGTCGAAACGATAGACCTGGCGGCCGCCAAGCACGAATTCGCCGGTGCCATCGCCGTCGAGATCCCCGGTCGACAGGCCGGTCGCCTGGGTCGACAGGTGGTCGGACGTCCAGACTTCGTTGAAGTCGCGGATACCGTCGAACGAAAACACGTGGAGGCGCGGCGCGCGGATATCCCGGCTGCCGAACTTGCCGAATTCCATCGCCGACGCGACGATGTCGGGTCGGCCGTCTCCGGTCACGTCGCCAATGGCCAGCGACTGCACGAGGACGATAGGGGCGCCGCCGCCGGGCGCCATGACGCCTTCGGCTGCCAGGAAGCGACTCTGCCAGAGGACACCGTATTGGCCGCCCTGGTCGGTCTTGAGGAACTGGTAGACGGTGACTTTGCCGCCGTAGCCTCCGGCCACCACGTCGTTCTTGCCATCGGCGTCGACGTCGGCCACGCGCACCGCCGCCACGCTGGGTGCGACGTTCGGCAGGACGGCGCCAATCTCCCACGCGGGCGCGCCCCCCGGTGTCCGTTCGAGCACCAGGAGGGGCTGGCCCGCCGAGAGGATCTCCGGCGCCTTGTCGTTGTCGGCATCCCCGATGGCGAGACTGCCGGCGATCCCCTTGAACTCGCCCGCCCAGAGCCTGGTCAGGCCGGCACCGGCGGGACTCAGGATCTCGACCTCACGGCTCAACACCCGATCGCGCATGCGGGTGCGCTGCAGCACGATTTCGGCGCCCGGCGCGCCATCGACGTCTCCGACGGCCACGTTCGGCACACCCGAGTCGGACACGGCAGGAAACGCGTAGTAGAGGGGCGTCCGACCGTAGACGGTGACGCCGTAGGCGTCGGCCACGATCAGTTCGTTGGCCCCGTCGCCGTCGAGGTCCGCGATCACGGGAGCCGCGTCCCTGGGCTGCGCCACGGCATCGCCGCGCCGCGCCGACCAGGTGGCCTGGTCCACGGAGCGCGGACGGGCGCTCCAGGTGCGTTCGAACGTGCCCGGCTGGGTCCCCGCCCGCCACGCCTGCAGGACGAGCGCCGAGTCGCTTGTGACGAGCAGGGCACGGCCCGGGGGGCCGGCAGGCTGGCCCGACGCCACCGCCCCGGAGAGGAGCAGGGCCGCGCCAGCGCTCAGAATAGTGGTCCTCATGGGCCTCCTTCCCGGGGGCATCATATCCGAGGCCGGCCGGAACCGTGCTACACTCAATGGGTTCCGCTTTGAGTCCCGCCGTCGGCGGCACGCCTCGTGGCATGCCGGCCCCGTGCACATCAAAGCTTCGATTGGAGCGATCCTCCGACAAGGAACACGACTACGGCGCCGGTGAGGCGTTCAGGCGGGCGTATCGCAAAGGACTTTCGACATGGCAACAAAGGGCACCGTCAAGCGGCTGGTCAGTGACAAGGGCTTCGGCTTCCTCGCGGCCGAAGACGGCGGCGAATTCTTCTTCCACCAGTCGGCGTGCCAGGGCGTCCGTTTCGACGACCTCCGCGAAGGCCAGCCGGTGACGTTCGACAAGGGCCAGGGCCCCAAGGGTCCGCGCGCCGAGAACGTGAAGCTGGCGTAGTACGCGTCATCAGCGAATCGCGGGGCCGGCTCGGGCCGGCCCCGGTTTCACTCCCCCATCAGCGCGCCGCTTCCGGCGCTGCTTCGTGCTTCATCAATAACAAGTCCTGCCCGTCCGGACTCAGCCTCACCGTGCCTTCGTGCCGGAAGCCGAGGGCCTCGAGCAGGTGTATCGATCGCTCGTTGTCGCCCTGGACGATGGCATCGATGCGCCCGAGGCCGAAGGTGCGTCGGCAATACTCGAGGGACGCGGCCGCGGCTTCGCGCGCGAATCCCTGTGACCAGTACGCCGGCCTGAAGGCAAATCCCACGTCGGGATGTTCGAGCGCGTCACGCTTGAGCACGCCGCAGATGCCCATGGGCTCACCGGTCGTCGCCGACGCCACCAGCCAGAGGCCGAACCCGTGGCGAGCGTAACTGGCCTGCGGGCCGTTCGCCAGATACCTGACCGCATCGTCTCTCGTGCGAACACCGCGGTCGCCGATGAACTGGAGGAACGACGGTTCGTTCAACAGCGCCAGGATGAACGGCGCATCGTCGGACGTGAGTTCGCGGAGGCGGAGTCGCGGCGTGGTGATGGTGGTCATCGGCCCTTCTTCCTGTCCATCGCCGGGATCGGTACCTGCCGAACGGAGCAATCGATCAGGATCGCGAGGCGTCTATCCCGCGTCTCGTCCCTGGCCGCGCTCATCACCCAGTGCGCGGTGAGGCGGCGGTAGCCCGGGGGGCGCGACTGGTAGTACGCCCACGCGGCCGCGTGGGCGCGAAAACGTCTGACGACCGCCGGCGTGAAGGCGAGTTCGCGCTCGAACGAATACCGGGCGGTGCGGGCGTTGTCCCGTCGGGCGTAGGCGTCGAGCCCGGCCTGCTGCATCCGTCCCGCTGCGGTCAACCGCTCGACGTGACCGATGTTCACGCGGCTCCAGATGCTGGTCGGCTTGCGCGGCGTGAAGCGGACGCTGAAGCTGTCGGCGTCGACCGCCCGCCTGATGCCGTCGATCCAGCCGTAACACAGCGCTTCGTCGAGCGCCTGCGCGTAGGTGACCCCGAGGCGCGCCGCGTGCACCTTGAAGCAGCGCAGCAGGAGTTCGGTCCCGGTGGCGTGGTGCCGCGCGAGCCACGCCCGCATCGCGGACGACATCCGCGCGATCATCGCGCGGATGCCGCCTA
>CAZJRM010000122.1:15868-16083 GCA_964547975.1 uncultured Vicinamibacterales bacterium
GGTGCCGCGCGAGCCACGTCCTCATGGCCGCCGGGGTGCGGAACGACACCAGCCGCGGGTCAGTCCCCATGGCGCGCGTCCGTCGCCCACAGGGCCGCCGCTTCCGCGTGAATGGTCGCCGTGTCGAAGAGCGGCACGTCCGCATCGTCGGCGCGCAGGAGCAGTCCGATCTCGGTGCAGCCCAGGATGACGCCTTCGGCACCACGTTCGACGAG
>CAZJRM010000123.1:0-16047 GCA_964547975.1 uncultured Vicinamibacterales bacterium
ACGCCTTCCCAGCCGACGAACATCACCACGAAGTTGTTGCCGAGCACGAGCATCAGCATGAAGAACACGAACAGGTTCAGGTACGCGAAGAACCGCGCGTACGCGCCCCTGGGCTCCTCGTGCATGTAGCCCGTCGAGTAGACGTGGATCAGGAACCCGATGCCGGTGACGACGAGGATCATCATCGACGACAGCGGATCGAGCCGGAACCCCCAGGGAATCGAGAACGTGCCGACCGACCCGTCCGAGAGCTGAAGCGGGAGGTTCGAAATCCAGGCCGCCAGCGTCACGGTGTGTTCCCGCTGGTCGGCCGGCAGGCCGACGAGTTGGACGAACGCGTAGATCGACAGCAGCAGCGCGCCGGCCATGGTGGTGCAGGCCACCAGCCCGGCGGTACGCCGGTCGAAGAAACGCACGCCAATGAGGCCGTTGATCGCGGCGCCGAGGGCAGGCAGAAGCGGAATCAGCCAGATCAGGTCCATACCACTCACCAGCGCAGCAGGTTCATGTCGTCGATATTGACGGATTCCTTGTTGCGGTAGAACGCGAGGATGACGCCGAGCCCGACGGCCGCCTCGGCCGCCGCGACGCAAATCACGAACACCGCGAACACCTGGCCCACGACGTTCTGAATCTGATGCGAGAACGCGATGAGGTTGATGTTCACCGCGTTGAGCATGAGCTCGATCGACATCAGGATGATGATCACGTTGCGGCGCGTGAGCACGCCGATGACGCCGATCATGAACAGCGCCGCCGACAACGCGAAGTAATGGGTCGGGGTAATCATCCTAGAGCTCCCGCTTCGCCAGCACGATGGCCCCGATCATGGCCACCAGCAGCAGGACCGACGCGACTTCGAACGGAATCAGGTAGTCCGTGTAGAGCGCCCAGCCGATCTGCTCGACGTTGTTCGCCGTCAGCGCGCCGGTCTCCGCCGGGCGGGCCCAGCCGTAGGTCCCGATGGCCACGAGTTCGGCCAGCACGGCCAGCCCGAGCACCGCGCCGACCTTCCCGAGCCGCCGCGGATCGTGCGCGAGGCTCTCGTCGGGCCCCTTGAGCCGCACGAGCATGACCACGAACAGGTAGAGGACGACGATGCCCCCGGCGTAGACCAGGACCTGGATGACGGCCAGGAACTGGGCCTGCAGGAGCACGTACAGCCCCGCCACGCTCAGGAAGTTGAGCACCAGGAAGATGACGCTGTGCACGGAACTCTTCGCCGTGATGACGAGCACGGCGAAGCCGAGAATCAGCGCTGCGGCGACGTAGAAGGCGACTGCTTCGGCCATGGCTTTCCGGGACGCCTCCCTACACCAACACCTTGAAGAAGCCGGTCACCACGAGATTCACGATGGCCAGCGGGATGAGCCACTTCCAGCCGAGGCGCATCAGCTGGTCGTAACGGTAACGCGGATAGGTCGCGCGCACCTGGAGAAACACGTAGAGGAAGAAGAACGTCTTCAGCATGAACCACGCCCACCCCGGGACGAGGCTCAGGAACGACAGCCACTCGACGTTCGGGAACGGGCGCAGCCACCCGCCGAGGAACACGGTGGTGGCGACGGCGGAAATCACGATCATGTTCGCGTATTCCGCCAGGAAGTAGAACGCGAACCGCATCCCCGAGTACTCGGTATGGAACCCGGCGACCAGTTCGTTTTCGGCTTCCGGCAGGTCGAACGGCGACCGGTTGGTTTCCGCCAGCCCGCCCACGAAGTAGATGAAGAAGGCGACCGGCTGCAGGAACGCGAACCACCAGCCCCGAGACGCCTGCGCTTCGACGATGCCCACCAGGCTCAGCGTGCCCGACAGCATGATGACCGTGACGAGCGTCATGGTGACGGCGATCTCGTAGCTGATGAGCTGGGCTGACGACCGCAGACTGCCGAGGATGGGGTACTTGCTGTTCGACGCCCAGCCCCCGAGGATGATCCCGTAAACGCCGATGGACCCGACCGCTACGACGTACAACAGCGCGACGTTGATGTCGGCGATGTGCCCCTTGATCGGCAGGCCGAAGAGCGTCATGTCGCCGCTGAACGGGATGACGGCAAACGCGATGAGGGCCGGCACGAGGGCGATGAGGGGCGCTGCCGTGTAGACCCAGGGGTCCGCCCGCGCCGGCGTGATGTCTTCCTTGACGAAGAGCTTCAGCACGTCCGCCAGCGGCTGCAGGATCCCGTGGTACCCGACACGCATCGGGCCCAGGCGCACCTGCACCCACGCCTGCACCTTGCGCTCCAGCAGCACGATGTACATGACCGTCACGAGGACCGCGACGATCACGATCACGATCTTGATGAGCGGGACGATGAGGGTTTCAACCATGAACCGGACCCCGACGGCTATCGATCGACTTCACCGAGCACGATGTCGATCGTGCCGATAATCGCCACCACGTCGGCCACCAGGTGCCCCCGGCACAGGACCGGCAGCGCCTGGAGGTTGCAGAACGACGGCGGGCGTACCCGGAACCGGTACGGGCTCGGAGACTTGCCGTCGCTGGCGATGAAGAACCCCAGCTCGCCCTTCGGGGCTTCGATGGCGTGGTAGGTCTCGCCGGCCGGCGGCTTGATGAGCCGCGGGACCTTCCCCATGATCGGCCCCTCGGGCAGTCCCTCGATGGCCTGGCGGATGATCCGCACCGACTGGCGAATCTCCTCGAGGCGCACGAGGTACCGTTCGTACGTGTCGCCCTTCGTGCCCATCGCCACGTCGAACTGCATCTCGTCGTACGCCGCGTACGGCTCGTCCTTGCGCACGTCCCGGCACACGCCCGACGCGCGCAGCGGAGGCCCGCACAGCCCGATCGACGTGGCCGCCGCCGCCGAGATCACGCCCACGTCCTTCGTCCGTTCCAGCCAGATGCGGTTGTTCGTCAGCAACTGCTCGTACTCGGGCAGCTTTTCCAGCTGGATGTCGCAGAACTTCAGGACCCGCTTGTCCCAGCCCGGCGGCACGTCAACCGGCATGCCGCCGACCCGCATCGTGTTGTAGGTCAGACGCGCGCCGCAGTATTCCTCGAACAGATCGAGCACCAGCTCGCGTTCGCGCAGGCAATAGAGGAACACCGACACCGCGCCGATGTCCATCGCGTGGCTGCCCAGCCAGACCAGGTGGCTCGCGATCCGCTGGAGTTCCGACATCGCCGTGCGGATGTACTTCGCGCGCCGCGGGACCTCGAGGGCATACATCTTCTCGACGGTCTCGACGTACCCGAGGTTGTTCGTGGCGGCGGCCACGTAGTCCATCCGGTCCGTCAGGAGGACGATCTGCGTGTAGTCCCGGCTCTCACAGAGCTTCTCGATGCCGCGGTGCAGGTAGCCAATCACCACGTCGGCGTCGATCACCTTCTCGCCGTCGAGACGCAGCACCACCCGCAGCACGCCGTGCGTGCTGGGATGCTGGG
This sequence comes from uncultured Vicinamibacterales bacterium, assembly GCA_964547975.1. Lineage (GTDB taxonomy): Bacteria > Acidobacteriota > Vicinamibacteria > Vicinamibacterales > JAKQTR01 > CAYJPV01. The sequence goes on from CAZJRM010000123.1 coordinate 3,413, forward strand.
GTCCCATGTTGATGACCAGCTCGTCCGTATCGAACATCTGGCGTGGCGCTTCAGTCTGCATGGTCTCGCCGTTGTCGAACGCGGCCCGCCGCGGCGGGCCGGCCAAGGGTCACTCGATGTCGGCCTCGACGGCGGCCTGGCGCGCTTTCAGCCAGTCCTGCGGGCTCTCCATCAGCAATTCACCGGGGCCCTCGAGCGGATAGTCCTTGCGCTGGGGATGCCCCTGCCAGTCCGCGGGCATCAGGATCCGACGCAGGTCGGGATGCCCCGTGAACGTGATGCCGAACATGTCGAACACTTCGCGTTCCAGCCAGTTGGCCGCCGTCCACACCCCCGTCACCGACGGGACGGCCTGGCCGTCCGCCACCCGCGCCTTCACCCGGACACGCTGGCGCAGCACCGTCGAATACAGGCAGTAGATGACGTCGAACCGCCGGTCGGCGCGCGCGGGCCAGTCCGCCGCCGTCAGGTCCGACAGGTAATCGAACCGCCCTTCCGGGGCGTCCCGGAGAAATGTCGCGGCCTCGGCCACGCGGTCGGGGGCCACGATCACGGACCAGTCGCCGACCCAGTACGCCACGTGTTCGACGGCGCCCGGCATCGTCGCCTGCAGCGCCGTGATGAACGCCGGCACGGCAAGATCCGCCGGCGGGGCCGGATCGGTCGGAATGAGCGGCGCCGGCGGCGCGGCGGGCTTGGCCGCCGGCTTGGCCGCAGCGGGTTTCGCAGGCTCCGCCGCCGCAGGAGGGGCCGGCGGCTGAGGCGATTCGGGTTTGGTCTCGTCGGACATCAGGGCACCTACGCCCAGTCGAGGGCGCCCTCGCGCCAGGCATAGAAATACCCGACGACGAGGATAGTCAGGAACACCAGGATCTCGATCAGCCCGAACCACGCCAGTTCGTCCAGGATGACCGCCCACGGATACATGAAGACCGTTTCAACGTCGAAGATCACGAACAGCATCGCCACGAGGTAATACCGGATGCTGTAACGGTCGCGGGCATCGCCCTTCGGCTCGATACCACATTCGTACGGGGCCAGTTTGACCTGGGACACCCGCTGCGGCGCCACGAGCCGGGCGAACATCAGCGTCACGATGCCGAAGGCCATCGCGACGAGGAGGAAGATCAGTATGGGAACGTATGCGTCGACCATCGGGGATCCCTGATGCGTCTCGATCGAACCGTCCGCCTGTTCGCGCTGTCCGGGGCCCTGACGAACCAGACCGCGGGAGGAGCGCCCGAGATGCCCGGACCCACCGGGACACCAGTACGCAGCCCCGGTTTATAGCACGCGGCCCAAACCACGGTCAAGGAAGCCAAGTGCCGCTCTGACAATCGTTTCCCGAAACATGTATACTGCGAACAGGCCTGCCCGAATCGAAGGACGGACACCATGACACGCGCCCCGCACCGACCAAGGCTCCGAGTGTGGGGGCTGGCCCTGACCGTGGCCTGCGCCGCGATCGCTCAGACGGCCATCCCCGCCCAGACCGGCCGCGCCCAGGAACGCGACCTGTTCGTCAGCGTCGTCGACGCCAAGGGGGACCCCGTCCCGGGTCTCGCCCCTGCCGACTTCGTGGTCCGCGAGAACAAGGTCGCCCGCGAGGTCCTCCGGGCCCGCCGCGCCACCGACCCTCTCGACCTCGCGATCCTGGTCGACAACAGCCAGGCGTCGTCCGACCACATCATGGATCTGCGCCGGGGACTCGACCCCTTCCTCACCCGGATGGGTGAACTCGGGCACGTCGCGGTCCTGACGGTCGGCGACCGACCGACCATCGTGCAGGACTATACCCGGGAGGCCCCGGCCCTGAAGAAGGCCCTCGGGAAGCTGTTTGCCGCTCCCGGCTCGGGCGCAACCGTTCTCGAAGCCATCTCAGAAGTGACCAGGGGTCTGGCCAAGCGGGACGCCGAACGGGCCGCCATCCTCGTGATCTGGCTCGGCGGTCCCGAGTTCAGTAACGCGTCGCACCTGGAGATCCTCGAACAGGTCAAGCAGAGCGGCGCTTCGCTGAACGTGCTCACGCTCGGCAGCGGTGTGCCTCCCGACGTGGCCACCAGCGAAGGCCGCCACCGGGAGTCGTTGTTCGACCGCGGCACGCGGGAATCCGGCGGCCGGCGTCAGAACATCCTGTCGTCGATGGGCCTGACCGACGCCCTCGGCAAGTTCGCGACGGATTTCGAGAACCAGTACCGCGTCACCTACGCCCGGCCGGAGACCCTGCTCCCGCCCGACACGATCGAGGTCACGGTGAAGAATCCCGTTCTCCTCGCCCGGGGGACGCCGCTGCGCCTCGTGAAGAAGGGATCCGAGGCGAAGTGACGGCCCGCGGAGTCATCCTGACGATCGGGCTCCTGGGGGCAGCCATGGCTGCGCCCGCCGGACAAGGGACTCAAGCGCCACCGCCGCCGGTCGCCAGGCCGGCGGCTCCCCCATCGGCGCCGCAGGCCCAGCCGACGGCGCAAGCGCCGGCCGGTCAACAACCGCCGGCAGCGTCCTTCCGAAGCGGTGTCGATCTCGTTTCACTGACCGTCACCGCCACCGACGGGTCGGGTCGCTACGTGCGCGATCTGGAGGACGCGGACTTCGAGGTGTACGAAGACGGCACGCGGCAGGACGTGTCGTTCTTCACGAAGCTGACGATGCCCCTGGCCGTCTCGCTGCTGCTCGACACGAGCGCGAGCATGGAAGACAAGATGGGCACGGTGCAGACGGCCGCCAGCGGGTTCGTGGACCAGATGCGGCCCGAAGACCAGGCGCAGCTCATCGACTTCGACAACAAGGTCACCGTCAGTGTGCCCTTCACGAACACCAAGGCCACCCTCGAACGGGGTATCCGATTGACGGCGCCAGGCGGGTCGACGGCCCTGTACAACGCCATCTACATCGCCCTCAACGAGCTGAAGAAGGTCCAGTCCAAGGCCGGCGCCGACCTGCGCCGCCAGGCGATCGTCGTCTTGTCGGACGGTGAGGACACCTCGAGCCTCGTCTCGTTCGAAGAGGTGCTGGAGCAGGCCAAACGGTCCGAAACCGCGATCTACGCCATCGGGCTCAAGTCGAAGGACTACGTCGAGACCAAGGGATACAACGAGGCGGACTTCGTCCTGCGTCAGCTCACGACCCAGACGGGAGGCCGCGCCTTCTTCCCGGAGAAGATCGACGAACTGCCCGGCATCTATCGCCTGATCTCGGAAGAGCTGTCCAGCCAGTACTCCCTGGGTTACACATCGAAGAACCCGAAGCGGGACAGCCAGTGGCGCCGCATCGTCGTGCGGATCGTGCGGCCCGGCGTCCAGGCGCGGACCAAGCAGGGGTACTACGCGCCGGGACTGTAGACAGGGGATTGGGGATCGGGGATTGGGGATTGGGGATTGGGGGCTGGTGTCAGTCCGATCCCGGCGATCTCCCGACCATCCCCAACCCCCAACCCCCAACCCCTCTCCAGTGGTAGACTCTAGCCGCCCAGAGGGGGCAGGTCACTCATGCCCAACCGCCCGATGGTTCACTTCATTGGCGCCGGCCCCGGCGATCCCGGCCTCATGACGGCGCGCGGCGCCCGTTGCCTGGCCAACGCCGATGTCGTCGTCTACGACGAACTCGTGCACGCAGCCCTCGTCCGCCACGCCCGGCCGGACGCCGAACGGATTGGCGTCGGCCCGGCGTCTCCCGAGGAATCCGACCGCGACGCCATCGCGTACCTGCTGCTCGAGAAGCACCGCGACGGCAAGCGGGTCGCGCGACTGAAGTGGGGCGATCCCTTCGTCTTCGACGACGGGGGTGAAGAAGCGCTGTTCCTGCACGAACACGGTGTGCCGTTCGAGATCATCCCGGGTATCCCGGCAGCCGTGGGCGTACCGCCCTACGCCGGTGTTCCCGTGACGTACCGCGGCGGCGGCGACACGCTGACACTCGTCCGTGGCCACGAAGGCGGCGGCACCGGCGCGCCCGATGTGGACTGGGCCAGCCTGGCGGGCCTCGATGGCACGATCGTCTGCTACGCCGGCCCGAAACAACTCCCAGGCATCCTGCGCTCGCTCCTGACCCACGGGCGCCCGGGAGGCGAGCCCGTGGCCCTCATCGTCGATGGGACCCAACCCGGGCAACGAACGGTCACCGGAACGCTGGCGGAGCTCGCGAACGCGTCCCTGCCGTCGATTTCCGGCGCGGCTATCCTCGTGGTGGGGCGCGTCGCCGCCCTCCGCGATCACCTGCGCTGGTTCGACGTCCGCCCCCTCTTCGGCCGCCGCGTCGTCGTCACGCGCCCGCGGGAGTCGGCGCGGGAACTGGTGGAGTACTTCGAGGACCAGGGGGCCATCGTCGTCCAGGCGCCGACGGCCAGGGTCGCCAAGGCAACGGACCTCGCGCCCCTGACCGACGCCTGCGCGAACATCGGTCAGTTCGACTGGCTCGTGCTGCCCACGTTGATGGGCACGACGGTGTTCCTCGCGGCGCTGCTCGACGGCACACGTGACATCCGCGATCTCAAGGGGGTCGGAATCTGCGCAGTCGGCCAGTCGGCGGTCGAGCGGTTCAACGCGCTCGGGGTGCGCGTGGACGTGGCGCCGGCCGAATACCGGCCGGAGACGATCGTGGAGGCGCTGGCCGCGCGGAAGAACCTGAAAGGCGCACGCGTGCTGCTGCCGCACGCGGAGGGCGCCCGCGATGCGCTCGCGGCGGGGCTCCGAAAAGCCGGCGCCGAAGTCGTCGAGGTGGCCGCCTACCGCACGGTGAGGGTGCTTCCAGGCGAACCGGGCGAGCCGGATCTGCACAAGATGCTGCTCGAAGGCCGGATCGACGTCGTGACCTTCGGCAACCCGTCGACGGTAAAGGAGTTCGCCGACGCGTACGGCGCCGACGTGGTCGGCGATCTGCTCAAGGGAACGACCGTCGCCTGCGTGGGCCCCGTCACGGCCCAGGCGGCCTCCGGTTACGGCATCACCTCACAGGTCGTCTCGACAGACCACACCAACGCGGGGCTGGTGTCGGCGGTCATCGAGCGGTTCAGAAAGTAGAGGTTGGGGATCGGGGGTTGGGGATTGGGCCAACCCCCAGTCCCGAATCCCCAGTCCCCAGTCCCCAGTTAGTGCGGCAGGAATTTTTCGAAGATCGGCAGCCGCGCGAGGTCGTTGTAGATCACGGTCACCATCAGCAGCATGAGGACCGCGAACCCCGCCATCATCATACGTTCCTTGACCTTCATGCTGAAGTCGCGGCGCACCAGGCCTTCGATCGACATGATGAACAGGTGACCGCCGTCGAGGACGGGGATCGGCAGCAGGTTCAGGAGGCCGAGGTTGAGGCTCAACGACGCCATGAAGGTCGCGAGGGCAATCCAGCCTGCCGCGGCGTAGTCGCCTGACAGCTGGGCAATGGCCACCGGCCCCATGAGCTGCTTCGGCGACGTCTCGCGCGTCGCCAGCCCGCCGAGTGTCCGCACGATCAAGCCGGCGAACTCGACGTTGCGCTCGAGGCTCATCTTGACGGCGCCGAGCGGCCCGGGCTGAATGGTCTGCACTTCGTCGGCGATGCTGATGCCGATGAGGCCGATGTCGCCCTGCCGCCTGGGCGTCACCTGCAGGTCGACGATCTCGGTTCCCCGCTGAATCTTCAGCGTGATGGCCTCTTCGGGGTGTTTGCGAATCGCCGCCGACAACATGCCCGAGAAGACCATCGTCTCGCCGTCGACCGAGAGCACGATGTCGCCGGCCTTGACGCCGGCTTTCTCGGCCGGACCTCCGGCCTCGAGGCCGCTCACGCGCGGGTGGACGTTCGGCAGGATGCCGATGTCTCCGGCATTCAGCTTGCCCTGCGACTGCGGCTTCACGCGAACGTTCATCTCCCGCCCGTCGCGGACGACGGTCAGGTCGGTGTCGATGTTGGCGCGGCTGCTGATGGCGAGGAAGAACCGTTCCCAGTCCTGGACGGCCTGGCTGCCCACCCGCGTGATGCGATCGCCGGGACGGATGCCCGCCCTCTCGGCCGGGGCGTCCTTCATGACCGCACCGACCACGACCGGGTCGTCGTCGAACGCCGGCACCTGGGCGCCGTTCATGAAGACGATGGCCATCACGATGACGGAGAAGGCGATGTTCATCGCCGGTCCCATCAGGAGGATACGGAAGCGATCCCATTTGGGCCGCGACAGGAACTCGTCGGCGGCTCCCGAACGCGAATCTTCAGGGTTCTCGCCGGCCATCTTGACGTAGCCGCCGAGCGGCAGAATCCCGATGGCGTAGTCCGTCTCGCCGCGGCGGAACTTGAAGATCTTCGGCCCGAACCCGATCGAGAACGTCAGGACGCGGACACCGAGCCACCGGGCCATCAGGAAGTGGCCCAGTTCGTGGACGAAGACAAGAACGCCCAGCACGAAGACGAACGAGATCATCGTATTCACAGGGGTGAAGCCTCGATCAATTGTAACCCCGGACCAGCTCCTGGGCGAACTCGTGGGCCCAGCGGTCGACCTCCCGCACCTGGCTCAAGGCGGTCACGGGGACGGGCCGGTGGGCGTCCATGGCTCGTTCGATCAGCTCGGGAATCGCGAGGAATTCCAGCTTGCCCGCCAGGAACGCCGCCACCGCCGCTTCGTTGGCGGCGTTCAGGACGACTGGCGAGGTCCCGGCTTCGCGGAGCGCGCGGTACGCGAGGTCCAGGCACGGGAATCGTTTGCGGTCCGGGAGCAGGAACTCGAGCCTGGCGGCCTTCACCAGGTCCAGGTGCGGGAGCCCGCCCGACCACCGTTCGGGGTACGAAAAGGCGTACTGGATGGGCAGGCGCATGTCCGTGACGCCCAACTGCGCGATGATCGACCCGTCGCGGAACTCGACCATCGAGTGCACCACGGACTGCGGGTGGATGACCACGTCGATCCGGTCGGCGTCGACGTCGAATAGCCACCGGGCCTCGATCACCTCGAGGCCCTTGTTCATCAGCGTGGCCGAATCGATAGTGATCTTCTTCCCCATGCGCCACGTCGGGTGGCGCAACGCGTCTTCGGGGCCGACCTTCTTGAGTTCCGCCGCGGAATGGCCTCGAAACGGCCCGCCGGAGGCGGTCAGGATGAGGCGGGTCACGTCCGACGGGTTCCGTTCGTGCAGGCACTGGTGGATGGCGTTGTGTTCGCTGTCCACGGGCAGGAGCGACACGCCCTTCCGCGTCGCGGCCTCGGTCACGAGGGCGCCGGCCATCACGAGCACTTCTTTGTTGGCGAGCGCGATCCGCTTGCCCGCGTCGATCGCCGAGAGCACGGCCTCGAGGGCCGCCGTGCCCGACGAGGCGCAGAGCACGACGTCGACATCGGGGTGTGTCGCCACCTGGACGAGGCCGTCGGATCCGGCGCCGAGCGATCCGGGCACGAACGGATCGAACGTGGCCCGCGCCTGGTCGAGGGCATGAGACGTGGCCATCGCGACGACGCGCGGGCGATAGCGCTGCACCTGCGACGCGAGCAGCGCTGAGTTCGCGCCTGCCGCCAGGCCCACCACGGAGAGCCGATCCGGATTGGCGTCGACCACCGCCAGGGCGCTGCGGCCAATCGAACCGGTGGAACCGAGAATGGCTATACGTGTGGCCACGGGCCGCCTACGACAGGAAGTACAGGAAGACGAAGAAACCCGGCACCACGAGAAGGAGCGAGTCGATCCGATCGAGGATTCCGCCGTGGCCTGGGATCAGGTTGGAGCTGTCCTTCACGTCGGCGCTGCGTTTGAGCAGGGATTCGAACAGGTCGCCGGCAATGCCGAGTCCGGCCATGACGAGACCGAGTCCCCCCAGCCAGAGCGGCCCGAGCGACGGCCAGGCCACGTGCCCGAAGAACACGGACACGACGGCCGCGGCCGCGAGTCCACCCAGGGCGCCTTCGACGGACTTCTTCGGGCTTACGGCCGGCGCCAGACGTCGGCGGCCGAAGGTCGATCCGACGTAGAACTGCGCGGTGTCGGAGACGATGACGAGGAAGATCACGAAGAGGACGGCCGCCGGACCTCGCGATTCGCGCACGACGGCCAGCAGGCCGAGCGGCAGACCGAGGTACAGGCTCGGAAAGAGCGCGGCGGCTGCCGATCCCGGGACGTGGGGTGCCGGGGCGTTCAGGCCTAACATCACGACCGCCACCGCCACGAGCACGGTCGCCAGCGCCGGAACCGGCGATACCTGCAGGCCAATCGTGACGGCCACCACGGCGGCAGCCGTGGCCGAGGCGACCTTGGGAATCTGGAGGCCCGTCTTCGCGACCAGGTCGGCGTATTCAAGGCAGCCGCCGACGAGGAATGCCGACACCACGGCCAGGAAGAGCCAGGCGGGCGCGTACCAGACGACAGCCAGCACCAGGGCGATGAGCACGAGTCCGCTCACGACGCGCGTCACGACGCCGCCCCGCCCGGTCTCGCCGACGTGATGCCCCCGTAACGCCGGTCGCGTTTCTGGAACTCCGCAATCGCCTCGAGCAGGTGACGGCGGCGGAAGTCTGGCCACAAGACGTCGGTCACCCAGATCTCGGCGTAGGCAATCTGCCAGAGCAGGAAGTTGCTGATCCGCATCTCGCCGCTCGTGCGGATGAGCAGGTCGGGATCGGGCTGGCCGGCCGTGTAGAGGTGCGCGGCGAAGGCCGCTTCGTCGAGCGTCTCCGGATTCGCGCCCGACTCCAGCAGGCGGCGGGCGGCATCCACGATTTCGGCGCGGCCGCCGTAGTTGAGGGCGATATTGAACCGCAGCCCCGTATTGGAGGCCGTCGCGTCGATACCGCGCTGGAGTTCGCGCTGCACGCCGGGCGCGAGCCCTTCCATCCGTCCGATGACCTGGAAACGAATGTTGTTCGTGACGAGGGTCTTCAGTTCGAGGCGCAGGTACCGTTTCAGCAGCGCCATGAGGGTGGTGATCTCGAGACGCGGCCGTTTCCAGTTCTCGACGGAAAACGCGTAGAGCGTCAGGACTCGCACACCCAGGCGGGCGCAGGTTTCCACCGTGTCGCGGACCGCCGACACGCCGGCCTGGTGGCCCTGCACGCGCGGCAGGTGCCGCTGCGCGGCCCAGCGGCCGTTGCCGTCCATGATGATGGCGATGTGGACGGGAAGCTGTTCGAAATCGATGGCCTCGGCGAGCGCCAGGTCCGGCGACCCGGCGGGAATCGACCCGAGGAGTTCGTCACGCGACATGCCTGAGTCCTGAACTGGCCAAGCCCGTATGATAGCGGGTTCCCGAACGGCGCGCCACCGGAGGCCGACCACCGGGCGTGACGCCCTCCTGCGCTCAGTTCGACGTGCCGGAGGAACTCCCGGATCATCGGCGAGTCGTTTCTCGGCCACGTGCGTCGGCACGCTCAATTCGCTCCGGAAGGCATCACGCCCGGTGGCCGGCCAGACGCTCAACCCGTGACTCCACAAAGCCGGGGATTGGGAATTGGGGGCCATGCCCCATGCCCCACGCCCCCTGCCCCTGCAATCGTCAGTACGTGACCCGCACCAGCACCAGGCCCCCCGGTGGCGCGGTCGGGCCAGCCTCGTGACGGTCGCCACGCTCGAGCAGTTCCGCCACGCTGGACGCCGCGCGGCGTCCTTCGCCGATCTCGACGAGCGTGCCGGCGATGGCCCGCACCATGTGACGGAGGAAGCCGTCGGCCTCGACGTCGAGCACGACGAAGCGGCCGTCCGACGGCACGAGCCGCCGCGCGAGGGGTGACGGGTCGTCCGCCGCCGGCAACTCCCGCACGCCGGCGCGCGTCATGGTCCGCACCGTGGTGGCCACGTCGGTGCCCGTCGAACGGAACGCCGCGAAGTCGTGGCGGCCGACCAACGCCGCTGCGGCACGGTCCATCGCGGCGAGGTCGAGCCGCCGCGGCACGTGCCAGCACCAACTGCGGACGGCGGGCGGCAGCACCGGGGCATTCCAGATCCAGTACTGATAGAGCTTGGCGCGCGCGTCGATGCGGGGATGGAACGTCTCGGGGACCTCTTCGACGGACACGACCCGGATATCGCCCGGCAGGATCGCATTGAGCGCCCGGTGCACCGTGGCCGGGTCGTGACGCTCACCGAGCCTTGCGCGTGCCACCTGGCCGAGCGCGTGCACGCCCGCATCCGTGCGGCCGGCACCGACGATGGTGACGCGCGCACCTTCGAGGCGCGACAGCGCGTCTTCGACGAGTCCCTGGATGGACGGTCCGGCGTCCTGCCGCTGCCACCCGCGATAGGCGGCGCCGTCGTACGCCAGCGTGAGTTTCAGCGTGCGCACGCGCGGGGTCCCGGCTACCGGGCGGCCCGAGAGCCTGGTTTCACCACCGGGAGTCCCTCCTGGCAGAGCGGACAGGATTCGGGCTGGTAGGTCGGCGGCGTGATGGATGCCAGCGCGGCAAACGGCGCGTCGAGTGGCGCGTCCTTTCCGCTGCGGTTGACGACGGCGGCCGCGCCGACCACCGAAGCGCCAAGGGCGGTGGCCACGTCCATCGTTTCGCGCGTCGAGCCGCCCGTCGTCAGGACGTCCTCGACGACCAGGACACGGTCGGCCGGGGAGAGGTCGAAGCCGCGGCGCAGGGTCAGCGTCCCGTCGACGCGCTCCGCGAAGATGGCGCGGACCCCGAGGGCCCGGGCGACCTCGTGGCCGATGATCAGCCCGCCGAGCGCCGGCGACAGCACGACAGTTGGACGGGTGTGGGCGATCCGCTCGGCCAGGGCGCGGCCGAGGCGTTCGGCTTCGGCCGGATGCTGCAGGACCAGGGCGCACTGGAGGTACGCCGAACTGTGGAGTCCGGACGAGAGCTTGAAATGGCCCTCGAGCAGGGCACCCAACTGACGGAAACGATCGAGTACGTCCTGGTGCGACATGGCGGAGACTCCATACTGGTCCCGTTCCTGGAACGGCAGCGGTCTTGCAGCCGTCTCAGGAAGACGAGATGCCGGGGTGCTAGTATAAGCCTGTGCGGATTTCCTGAACCCGATTCCGCGCCCCTTCGTCTATGCATTCTGAGGCCTGTCTGCCGTCTTTGGGGGGCCTGATGTACTCCCGAACGGGTCCGGCCAGCATTTCCGAACGACATCAGTGGAGCTAATGGCAATGCGTCAACAGCGAGTTCGCGCCTCGTGGAGCCCGTGGGTAGCGGTGTTCATTCTTGGACTGGCGGTGTCCGCCTCCGCACAGGGGCCGGCAGGCCTTGAAGCCAGCGCAGCGGCGCAGGCGACGCCGGCGGCGGTGAAGTCGCTCAGCCTCGACCAGGCGGTGCAACTCGCCCTCGAGAACAACCTCGGCCTGCAGGTCCAGCGGCTCGACCCGCAGGTTCAGGACGTGAACATCACGCTGGCCAAGAGCGTCTGGGCGCCGAACCTGACCGGCACGCTCAGGGCGTCGCAGAGCAACAGCCCGGTGTCGGGCTTCTTCGCCGGCGCCGACGACAAGCTCACGCGGGACGGCCTCTCGACCAACGTCGGGGCCAACCAACTGCTGCCCTGGGGCGGCTCGCGCTACACGGTGTCGTGGGACACCTCACGGAGCGAGTCCAACAGCGTGTACGACAGCCCGAACCCGTCGCTGGTGGCCAACCTGAACTTCTCCTTCACGCAGCCGATCCTGAAGGACTTCAAGGTCGACGCGAACCGGCAGCAGATCATCGTCTCGAAGGCCAACCGCGAGATCTCCGACATCAGCCTCCGGCAGACCGTCCTGACGACCGTGCGCAGCGTCAAGTACGCCTACTGGGACCTGAAAGCCGCCCAGTCGGCATTGCAGGTGGCCCGGCAGTCGCTCGATCTCGCTCGGGAGTCGCTGCGCAACAACCGCACGCGCGTCGAAGTCGGCACGATGGCGCCGATCGACGTCGTCGAGGCGGAAGCCGAAGTCGCGCGCCGCGAAGAGGCGGTCATCGTCGCGGAAGGCACCCTTGCGCGCACCGCCGATCGGCTGCGCACGCTGATCTTCGCCCAGGACATGCCGGATTACTGGACCGTCAAGCTGGAGCCGACGGACCAGGCCGTGCGCGAACGCCGGGCCGTCAACCCCGAAGAGGCGGTCAGAACGGCGCTCGCGAAACGGACGGACCTGCAGGCCGCCCGTAAGAACATGGATGTCACGGACTCGAACCTGGTCTACTACAAGAACCAGACGTTGCCCTCGCTCAACGCGGTGCTCGGTTACGGCCAGACGGGACAGGGCGGGACGAAGAAGAACTTCGGATCCGGGTTCCCGCCGCCGGTCCTCGACACGATCGAGGAAGGGTACGGGAAGGCGCTCAGCCGGATGATCAAGCCGGACTACAACAACTGGTCGCTGGCGCTCCAGCTCACCTACCCGCTCGGCACCAGTTCGGCGGACGCCACGATCGCCCGCGCGAGGATCCAGAAGAGCCAGCAGTCGTTGCAGTTGAAGGAACTGGAACTGCAGGTGGCGACGTCGGTGCGCGATATCGCCCGCTCGGTCGACACCAACTGGAAACGCCTCGAAGCGACGCAGTCGTCGCGCCGCCTGGCGGAGCGCCGGCTCGAGTCCGAGCAGAAGAAATTCGCGGCCGGGTTGTCGACCAACTACCTGGTGTTCCAGGCGCAGCGCGATCTCGCCGACGCCCAGTATTCGGAGCTGGTGGCCGCGCTCGACTACAACAAGTCGTTGATCGACTTCGAGACCGTCCAGGAATCGCCGACGGCCGGCAG
>CAZJRM010000124.1:0-15677 GCA_964547975.1 uncultured Vicinamibacterales bacterium
GGTCGGCTACGTCTGGTATCCGACCGTTGCGACCGACTGGCGGCCGTACTACCACGGCTACTGGCGCCCGTACGAAAGCTGGGGTTCGGTCTGGATCGGACTCGATCCGTGGGGCTGGCCCACGCACCATTACGGGCGGTGGGGGTTCTCGCTGAGTTACGGGTGGTACTGGATGCCCGATCGGTACTGGGGGCCAGGGTGGGTGTCCTGGGTGTCCGCGCCCGGCTACGTCTCGTGGTGCCCCCTCGGCCGCCACGGCGGCCCGGTGTTCGCGTCCTGGGGGTTACGAGGCAGCTACTACGGCCATATCGACTCGTGGCGCGGGTGGACGGTGCTTCCGCGACACGCCTACGGTCGTCCCTATCCCGTCGGCCGCTACGCGATTGATGGCCGCCACCTCGATTCGAATACGCGCCGCGCGTTCGTCGCCCACCGGGATGCCCCCCGCATCGACTACGCGGTCCCGCGCGCCGGCGCCGGGGTCCTGGCTTCGGCGCGGCCCAGGACCGGCCAGCCCGGCCAGACGGGCACATTCGGCGCTCCCGGCGTGACGGGGAGCGGTACCAGCGCGCGCGGCGCGGCTGCGGCCTCAGCCGGCCGCGCCTCGGAACGCGATATCGCCGTCTCGCGGCGATTCGTCCCTGGAGCGGCGGCGTCCGGTTCGCGCGAGTCCTACGGTGCGGGCAACGGCGGCGCCGACATGTCGCGGCGGTTCCCGACGGGCGTGGACGCGACCGAGCGCAACACGTCCGGCGCGTCCGGGATGCCCGGCGCGTCGAGGCGATTCCCGGTCGAATCCCCGGGCGCCTCCGGCAACTCCGGGACGTCGCGGCGGTTCCCGATGGGCGTGGACACGTCCGAGCGCAACACGTCCGGCGCGTCCGGGATGCCCGGCGCGTCGAGACGATTCCCGGTCGAATCCCCGGGCGCCTCCGGCAACTCCGGGACGTCGCGGCGGTTCCCGATGGGCGTGGACACGTCCGAGCGCAACACGTCCGGCGCGTCCGGGATGCCCGGCGCGTCGAGGCGGTTCCCGGTCGAGTCCCCGGGCGCCTCCGGCAGTTCCGGCAGCGGCGGAAGTCCGTACGACCGGCGTTCTTCGCCGAGCCCGCGCAGCCTGCCAGGCAGTTCGGGCAGCCCGTCGTATCAGCCGCGTTCGTACCAATCGCCGCGAGGGTACGAGTCACCCGGCGCCTCGGGGTCATCCGGCTCGTCGGGCTCCTCCAGTTACTCCGCGCCGAGGGCCTACGAGGCGCCGCGATCGGCGCCCCGCTCGTACGAGGGACCCCGGTCGTCCGACGCGCCGCGATCGGCGCCGCGGACGTACGACGCCCCCCGCCGGTACGAGCCGCCGCGGGGCGGCGACAGCCAGCGTTCGGCGCCACGCAGCTACCAGGCCCCGCGGTCGTCCGACTCCAATCGTTCATCCGGGTCGGCGCCGCGTTACAATCCAGGGGCAGGCAGCCGCCGCGACAGCGCTTCGTCGAACTCCGGGTCGCGCCGGCGGTCACCCCGGGAGTAGATGACCACGACCACTCGCTCCGCCTCCAGGGCGGCCCGACTTTCACTCGCCCGCCAGGCTGGGATTGCCGCGCTCTTCGTGATCGCGGCCGTCCTCGGCCTGGCCACGGGCGTCCTGCTGGCGTACGGTGGAGACCTGCCGCAGGTGTCCGCGCTCGACGTCTACACGCCGAGTACCATCACGCGCGTCCACGCCGCCGACGGCACCGTGGTCGGCGACTACGCGACCCAACGGCGCGTGTTGCTGAAGTACGAAGAGATCCCGCCGGTGCTGCGCCAGGCGATCTACGCCGCTGAAGACGCGGAGTTCGAGCAGCACATGGGCTTGCGTCCCGGGCGCCTTCTCGTGACCGTCGCCCGGAACCTCGTCTACCGCCGGCAACTGTTGTACTCGGGCGCCAGCACGCTCACGCAGCAGCTGGCGCGCAAGCTGTTTCTCAAGCCCGAGAAGACCATCGAGCGCAAGATCAAGGAAGCGATCCTCACGCTGCAGATCGAGCGGCGCTACACCAAGCGCGAGATCTTCACGCTCTACTGCAACCAGATGAACCTCGGGCACGGCGCCTACGGCGTCGAAGCCGCGTCGCGCGTGTACTTCGGCAAGTCGGTCAAGGACCTCAGGATCGAAGAAGCCGCGCTCATCGCCGGCATCCTCCAGCTGCCCGAACGCCAGAGCCCGTACACGAATCAGAAGTGGGCCCTGCAGCGCCGCAACTATGCGATTCAGCGCATGGCCGACGAAGGGTTCATCACGGAGCCGCAGGCGTCAGAGGCGAAGGGGAAACCCATCACCCTGGCGGGACTGCCGTCGTACGCCAATGCGACCGCGCCGTACTTCGTCGAAGAGGTCCGGCAGCACCTCGAACACCAGTACGGCGCGCGCGACCTCTACGAGTCGGGCCTCGAGGTGTTCACCACCCTCGACGCTGATCTGCAGCGGGCCGCCAACCGGGCCGTCAACGACGGCCTGCGGAGAATCGACAAGCGCCAGGGTTTCCGCAAGGTCACCCGCAACATCCTGAAGGACGGCAAGACGATCGACGCCTACAAGGAACGGCGGTGGGATCGCCCCATCAAGGCTGGCGACATCGTGCCGGCGCTGGTGGTGGAATCGAGCGCGGGGCGTCACGCCGGCGTGCACCTCAAGGTCGGCGCCTACACCGCGGACCTCACCCGCCAGTCCATCCAGTGGACCGGCCGCTCATCGCCCGCAGACCTCGTCAAGGTCGGGGACCTCATCGAGGTGCAGATCGCCGAGATCGACGCGGCGAAACGGCGCCTCGTCGTCACGCTCGAACAGACACCGCTCGTCGAAGGCGCGCTGCTCGCGATCGACAACCGCACGGGCCAGATTCGCGCGATGGTGGGCGGACTCGATTTCGCCCGCAGCAAGTTCAACCGCGCCGTGCAGGCCCCTCGCCAGGTCGGGTCCACCTTCAAGCCGTTCGTCTTTGCGACCGCCATCGACCGGGGCTTGACGCCGTCGTCTCTGATACTCGACGCGCCGGTGGCGTATTCGGCGGGTCCCGGTCAGCCGCCGTACTCGCCGCTCAACTACGACCGGAAGTACGAAGGCACGGTCACCTTGCGCCGGGTGCTGGAGCAGTCCCGCAACGTGCCGACGGTGAGACTGATGGACCAGCTGGGACCCGCCCAGGTCGTCGCGTACGCGCACCGCATGGGTATCGAGTCGCCCATCCAGCCGTATCTGTCATCAGCCCTTGGCGCGTCCGAGGCGACCTTACTCGAGCTGACGAGCGCGTACTCCGCGTTCCCGAACCAGGGCATCCGCATGGTGCCCTACAGCATCCAGCGGGTCGTGAGCCGCGACGGCACCTTGCTCGAGGAACACCGGCCACAACCGCGCGAGGGGATCCGCGCCGACACGGCCTTTGTCATGGTGAACCTCCTGCAAGGGGTCGCGATCCGGGGCACGGCGGCGAAGGCCGCCGAACTCGAGTGGCCGATCGGCGGGAAGACCGGGACGGTCGACGACTACACCGACGCGTGGTTCATCGGGTTCGATCCAAACATCACCGTCGGGGTCTGGGTGGGCTACAACGAGAAGAAACCGATCGGGCGGAACGAAACCGGCGGGGCCGCCGCGTTACCCATCTGGATCGACTTCATGAAGGCCTACATCGACAAACGCGGGGATCGGAAGAACCCGCCAGTGTTCGAACCGCCCGGCAACATCGTCTTCGCCACGGTGGACCGCAACACCGGCGCGCCCGTCGCGCCCGATTCGCCGACGGCCATCAACGAGGCCTACATCTCGGGCACGCAGCCGGGAGGGATGCAGAAATACTAGGCTCTCGGCTTGCGGCTCTCGGCTTGCGGCTCCTCTCGCCTATTCCCTTTCCCTATTCCCTATCGCCTGTTCCCTATTCCCTAGTCAGCGTCCCCGACAGCGGCCTGACCCAGCGTGCCGGCGGCCTTGGCCTTCAGGTAGGACTTGATGAACACGTCGATGTCGCCGTCGAGCACGCGGTTGACGTCGCCCACCTGTTCTTTCGTGCGGTGGTCCTTCACCAACTGGTAGGGATGCAGGACGTAGCTGCGGATCTGGCTGCCGAAGGCGATGTCCTTCTTCTCGCCGCCGAGTTTCTCCAGCTTGGCCTGCTGCTCCTTCAGCTTCAGGTCGAACAGCCGCGACTTCAGCACCTTCATCGCCGCATCGCGATTGCGAATCTGCGACCGCTCGTTCTGACACGAGACCACGGTGTTCGTCGGCAGGTGTGTGATCCGGACGGCGGAGTACGTGGTGTTCACACCCTGGCCGCCAGGACCGCTCGCGCAGAAGGTGTCCACGCGGAGGTCCTTTTCTTCGACGACGATGTCGACGTCGTCTTCGAGTTCGGGCCAGACGTAGACCGACGCGAACGACGTGTGGCGCCGCGCGGCCTGGTCGAACGGCGAGATACGCACGAGGCGATGGACGCCGGCTTCCGCGAGCATGAGCCCGTAGGCGTAGTCGCCGGTCAGCATCAGCGTGGCACTCTTCAGCCCGGCATCGTCGCCCGGCTGGTAGTCCACCACGTCGCGCTTGAAGCCGCGGCGTTCGGCCCACTTGACGTACATGCGGAACAGCATGTCGGCCCAGTCCTGCGACTCGGTGCCGCCCGCGCCAGGATGGATCGTGACGACGGCATTCAGCCGGTCGTGTTCGCCGCCGAGGATCCGCTTGGTTTCCGCGGCCTCGACCTGGACCTGCAGCGCATCGAGCCCGGTGCCGAGGTCGCCAAGCACGTCTTCACCGCCCTGGCCCCATTCGATGAGCACACCGAGGTCGTCCTGCTGTTTCTTCAGCGAGGTCGCGAGGTCGACGTTGTCCTGCAGTCGGCGCCGGCGCTGGAGGGTCTTCTGCGCGTCGGCCTGGTTGTTCCAGAAATCCGGGAGCGCGATGCGGGCTTCGAGTGTGGCGATTTCCTCACGCAGCGATGCGGACTCAAAGATAACTCCGCAGCTCGTCGCTCCGCTTGGCCAGATCCGTGTACCGCCGAACCAGGTCGTCCAACTCGAGTGCCACGCTATGCCTCCAGTCCTTCCATCCTACCGCGAAGCGCGCCCGGCGCGCGAGGCGAGCAGCCACGCGGCCGCGACCAGCGTCGTCAGCGCCGCACACGCCCAGGCGAACAGGTCGCCGGTGCGCCCGTAGACCGTGCGGCCGGTCAGGTACCGGGCGTCGCCCTCGACCACCGTGCGGTTGAAGATCATCGTCCGCTCGACGACCCGGCCGTAGGGGTCGACGATGCCGCTCACGCCGGTGTTGGCGGCACGCAGCAGGTAGCGCCCCTGTTCGACCGAGCGTACGACCGCCTGCCAGAAGTGCTGGTGGGGCGCCGACGATCGGCCGTACCACGCGTCGTTGGTCACGGTCGTCAGCAGTTCGCTGCCGCCGGCGACGAACGATCCGATGAGATCGGGGTAGACGACTTCGTAACAGATCGCCGTCGACAGCCGGCGGGGCCCGATGGACATCACGGTGGCTTCGGTGCCCGGCGAAAAATCCGACACGGCGTCCACGAGCGGACCGACGAAGAACAGCAGGCGTTTCAGCGGCACGTACTCGCCGAACGGCACCAGGTGCATCTTCTTGTACACGCCCGCGGTCGCTCCTGACGGATTCAGCAGGAACGCGGAGTTGAACGAACGCCGGGGAGGGCCCGGATCGTACTGGTCGGTGCCAAAGAGCAGGTGGATGCCGGTCTCGCGTACCATCTGCCGGATGAGGGCATTGCCAAGGGCGTCGTACTCGAAATAGAACGGCGTCGACGATTCGGGCCAGAGCACCAGTTGCGCGCCCCGGGCTGCGGCGCCGCGCGTCAGCGTCAGATAGGTGTCGAGGATGCGGCCCGCCAGCGCGGCATCCCACTTCTCCTCCTGACGGATGTTGCCTTGCACCAGGGCGACGCGGACGGGCTCGCCCGCCTTCGTCAGGGCCCCGTCACTGACCCGCCAGTAGCCCCACCCGGCGACGATCCCCACGAGCGCGAGGCCGGCCACGGGAACCAGCGCACGTTCGCGTCCGCGGCCGACCGCGGCAAACGCCAGTGTCACGCCCACGGTCATCACGAGGGCCGACAATCCGTAGACGCCCGCGAGGCTGGCCAGCTGGACCACCGGAGTGACTGACGCCTGGCTGTACCCGAGCAGGACCCACGGGAAGCCCGACAACACGTAGCGGCGCAGGAGTTCGGTGGCGACCCAGAAGACGGGGGCCAGCCACAGGCCGTGCCGCCCGTAGGCCCGGCACGCCCGCGCCTGCAGCACCGCAAACAGCGCCGGATACAGCGCCAGGTAGGCGATGAGCAGCCCACCGGCGGCCACCGCGACCACCGCGTTGAGATCGCCGAACGTGGTCATCACGTCAGGCGTCCAGTACATCGTGCCGGTGAAGTACACACCTCCGGCAAGCAGCCCCAGGGCGAACGCCCGCCGGACGGACATCCGGGGTGACCGTGCGAAGGCGACGAGCAGCGGCGAGAGCGCCCCCCACGCGAAGGCGGGGTGGCCGAACTGCGGAAAACTCAGCGCCAGCAGAAGACCGGTTACGAGGGCAAACGCGTAATCCAGGGCTTGTACTTCTCCTCTTTCTGCAGCCTCGCGGCCATGGCGTCGGCCTCCTGGCGGCTCTTGTACTTCCCGACGCGCACGCGGAACGCGTCACTGCGGGCACCGGGCGCCGGGTCGAACAGGTACGCCGGGAATCCCCTCTTCTTCAACTTGTCGACAATCCTCGCCGCTTCGGGCCGCAGGCGAACGGAAGCCACCTGCACCGTGTACAGCCCCTTGCCCGGGTCTTCAGCAACCCTGGCGGGCGCACCCGGGGCCGGCGACGGACGTATCTCCGTCACCGGCTGCGACACCGCCGGCTGCGGCGAGGTCGTCACCGGGCTCTCCGGTGGGGCCTCGGGCGGAGGCTGCGGCAGCGACAGGGTCTCCCGCGGAGGATTCAGCTTCTCCGGAGCCGGGTCTCCGGTCAACCGCTCCGTATACCCGGTCTCGGCGGGCGGTCTGTTGTCCAGGCTCCCCCCGTCGTCGCCGAACGCGCCACCGCCGGACTCGTCCTCAGCGCCCGGCGACGCCCCGTCGGGCATGACCTTGCCGCCGTCCTGGGTGACCAGGTCGTCGGCGGGCCGGGCGGCCAGGACGCCGCGCCCGACGAACACGCCGCAGAGGAACACGATCACGCCAACCGCCGTCGCCGTCATCACCGCGAACACGATGTGTTTGTCGGTCAGGAGGACTCCCCTGGGGACACCGCCCGAGGACGTGACGTGCTCGGTCATGACTTGCCTGCGAGGCTGCGGATGAAGTCGATCGGCAGCGGGAACACGATCGTCGAGTTCTTCTCCGACGCGATTTCGGTGAGGGTCTGCAGGTAGCGCAGCGTCATCGCCTCGGGTGCCGACGCGATGACGGTCGCGGCCTGGGCCAGCTTCTCCGACGCCTGCAGTTCGCCTTCGGCGTGAATCACCTTCGCCCGTCGCTCACGTTCGGCTTCCGCCTGACGCGCCATCGCCCGCTGCATGTCGGATGGGAGGTCGACGTGTTTCACTTCGACGGACGTGACCTTGATGCCCCACGGGTCGGTGTGCTGATCGAGGATCTCCTGCAGTTCACGATTGAGCCGCTCGCGTTCCGACAACAGGTCATCGAGTTCGCACTGCCCGAGCACGCTGCGCAAGGTGGTCTGCGCCAGCTGCGACGTCGCGTAGTGGTAGTTCTCGACCTGCACGATGGCGTTGAGCGGGTCCATCACGCGGAAGTAGACCACGGCGTTGACCTTGACCGACACGTTGTCGCGGGTGATGACGTCCTGAGGCGGTACGTCCATGACGACCGTGCGGAGGCCGACGCGCACCATCCGGTCGATGGGCGCGAACACGAGGACGATCCCCGGCCCCTTGGGCTGCGGCAGGAGTTTGCCCAGCCGGAAGATGACGCCGCGTTCGTACTCGGTGAGCACCTTCACGGAGTTCAGGAGGTAGAGCACGATGAAGACCGGGAAGATCAGGAATGGCGAGATCATGATTCGGGCTCCACTGGTTTGGACACGGGACGAACGATCAGCGTCAGGCCATCGAGTGCCGTCACGTCGACGGCGTCGCCGGCGGCGAGCGGCACGGACGCGCGGGCGTTCCATCGCTCGCCGGCCACCGTAACCGCGAGCCGGCCGCCCGCGGTCGCCGCGTCGGTCACCACCGCGCGACGACCGATCATCCCCGACGGGCCGGTGACCGAGGTTCGGCGCTGGGCGATGACCGCGAGCCGCACGAGGAACAGCAGGATGCACGAGATGGCCGCCACCATCGGCAGGATGAGCGACAGGCTGACTTTCAGTTCCGGCGCCGGGCTGTCGATCAGGATCATCGATCCCAGGGCCAGGCTGACCACGCCGCCGGTGCCCAGCACGCCGTAGCTGGTGACCTTGATCTCGAGGACCAGCAACACCAGCCCGAAGACGATGAGCAGCACGCCGGCGTAGTTGACGGGCAGCACCTGGAACGTGAAGAACGCCAGCAGCAGGCAGATGCCGCCGACGACGCCGGGCAGGA
The DNA here is from genome assembly GCA_964547975.1 of uncultured Vicinamibacterales bacterium. Classification (GTDB taxonomy): domain Bacteria; phylum Acidobacteriota; class Vicinamibacteria; order Vicinamibacterales; family JAKQTR01; genus CAYJPV01. Next base: position 8,583 of record CAZJRM010000124.1, read on the forward strand.
CGGCGCCGGGCGACCAGAGTTCGATGGTCAGGCCGAGCACGCCGAGGCTCAACAGGATGTAGGCCACGTTGGGATGCGCGAGGGTACTCAGCACACGCTGCCGCCACGCCATTTCGACCATCACCGTTCGCGCGCCCGCGAGGTGCAGCGTCGTCGTCGAGCCGTCGAAACGTGTAACGGTCCGGCCCTCCAGCTGCTTCAGGAGGTCGACGACGTCGGTGGCGACCAGGTCGATGAGCGGCGGCGCCGAAGCCCGTGCCTCGACTTCGGTGAACGCCCGGCTCTCGCGCACGGCCTGCTCGGCCAGGTCGACGTTGCGGCCCCGGCCGGCGGCCAGCGTCCGCGCGTAGGCGGCCACGTCCGACGCGGCCTTCTTGGCCATCGTCTCGTCCATCTTCTCGCCCTGACCCGACACCGGATGCGCCGCCCCGATGTGCGTGCCCGGCGCCATGACCGCCACGTCGGCCGCCAGGGTGATCAGGAACCCGGCCGATGCCGCCCGCGCGCCCGACGGCGCGACGAAGACGGCCACCGGGGTTCGGGCGGCAAGCATACGGGTCACGATGGTTCGCGTGGAATCGACCAGGCCGCCCGGCGTCTCGAGCAGGAACACGAGGAGCGACGCGCCCTCGGCATCGGCTCGATCGATCGCGTCCACCATGTAATCCGCCGACACCGGGTGGATAATGGCATCGACACGGGCGACGAGCACCTCACCGGGCGTCCCGGCCGGCGGCGACGTGGCCGCGACGCGCGAGGCCCCCAGGGCGGCCAGCACGAAGCCGAACGCCGCGACGAACGTGAGCGCGGAGAGACGTCGGATGGCAGGCATGGCTTATCCAGCGTGAGCTGCGCCAATTATACTCTTCGCCTGCTTCGGCAACCGTTCGAGGAGTTTGCGCGCGTGGACGGAGTTCGGATCGAGCGCGAGCGCCCGCTCCGCCTCGGTCCTCGCCACCGTGGCATCCCCGGACTCGAGATACGCCTCGGCCAGCACGAGGTGAGCCGCCGCGCTTTCTTCGCTCCAGAGCGAGATCTTGACGGCGCCGATGGCCTCGCGAAGCCGACCCGAACGCAGGTAGACCTGGCCGAGCAGCAGATGGGCTTCGGCGTTGTACGGGGAGAAGTACACGGCGCGCGTCAGCTCGAACTCCGCCGCGACGTCGAGTTCCCGGGACGCCAGTTGACGTCCGCGATCGAGGTGGAACGCCGCCTGGGCCTCCTGGTCTTCGGCCCCGCCAGACTGGAGTCCCGGCACGCCGCGGCGGCCGTGACCGGTCGCCAGGACATCGTGGAGCCGTTCGAGTCCCTTCGGGGCCGCCGCGCCCTGCCGCAGTTCGAGCCCCTCGTACGCCGATGACAGGCGCTGCGCCAGCGACAACTCCCGGTACGACTCCGCCGACTGCCCGGCGGCATGAAGCGCCTGGGCGAGCAGGGCGTGGGCGCCGGGTTCGGCCGGTTCCAGTCGGACGGCCTCCTTCAGCCAGTAGACCGCGCCGGACGGGTCTCCTTCGAGCCAGTAGGCGTAGCCGAGGTTGAAGACGTAGTCCGTCTCGAGCGCATCGCCCGAGCGAGCCTGGCTGAAGTACCACGTCGCGCGGCCGATCCTCGCCGCCAGCGAGGGATCGCGCACCACGGCGACGCCGATGTTGTTCAGCAGGACCGGCGACGGCGCGCGTTCGTGCAGCGCCCGCAACACGGCCGACGCTTCGCCGGGTTGCCCGAGATGCAGGAGCGACAACGCCTGCAGGAACCTGGCGTCGACCGACTGCGCGCTCGACTCGGGAACGTCACGCACACTCTCGAGCGCCGCCCTGTGGTCACCGGAGATGGTCTGCACCTGCCACAAGGCCAGCCGGGCGGCGTCGAGTTTCGGGTTGGCCGCCAGGGCCGCCTTGAGGAACGTAGTCTGGCGGACGGGTGTCTCGGCCAGCAGGCCTTTGACGTACGGCTCGAAGGCAGCCAGCGTCAGGCCCGACGCGGTCACGCCAGGCGCGGCTCCGCCCAGGCGCGCCCCCAGGCGATCGAAGGCGCCCATCAAGCCCGCGGGCGCCGCCCGCTCCGTCACCTCGGCGTCGAGAACTCCGGCCTCGAGCCGGATCTGCCGGGCGGACACGATGATGTCGTCGCCGTCGCGCCGGATACTCCCGGTGACCACGGCCGTCGCGCCGGCCAGTTGTCCCAGCCGGATGACGGACGCCCGCGTCAGCGTCACCAGCGGGGGCACCTGCAGCCGCTCGAACAACCGGATCCGCTCGTCGCGACTGAAGACGTCCACCCGGCCTTCCCGTAACCGGTCCGTCAACAGCACCGCCGCGCCTTCGCCGAGCCACGACAACCTCGCGTCACGGCTGGCGTTCTCGAACGGCACGACGAGCACGGTCCCCTGCGTGTCTTCCCCGCGACCGGCGGGCGCCGGCCCCGCCCCCGCGGACGATGCGAGCAGGACGCCGGCCACGGCGACCGCGGCAACGGCGGCCGATGCGGTCCCGGCACCGGCCTTCGTGACCATCACGCGGCATCGTTCATCCCCGACGGCCCGGCACTGATCGACGGCGACCGCCGCGTCGACGTCGAGCCGCTGAAGGAACGTGGAGAGCGCGGAGGCGTAGTAGACGCACAGCGGATTCGCGACGGGATGGCGAACGTCGCAGAAGACCGAGGCGTGGATGTCGAACTGCCCTTCTCCGCGGCGCCACCGCGTCCGCGTCTTCGTGCCGGTCCACGCGTCTTCGGCCAGTGCTTTCGCCAGCCGGCACGCCCGGCGGCGGCGGAACCAGGTCGGCTGGATCTTGAACCACACGCGGCGGGGTGCCACGACATCGTTCCACCACCAGTCCGCGGCGAGGGCCCCGGCGCGGGTCAGGACCGGGGCGTAGGCATCCGGCTCCTGCCGGAGGAAGCTCAAGGCCGCACGGACTCCCGCCAGCGACACGCGGTTGATATGCAGCCCGTCCGTGGTCAGCCACGGTTCGTAGAACGACAGCCGCTCCGGCAGCAGTTCCGAAATGGCCTGGTGAAGGCTGGCGACAAGAAGACGTCCGATTCCCGACTCACCCATTTTTTGTTAACGTACCATGTTTCGATTCCGTACGGATGCCCAAGACCGCAGCCATTCTCGCCGGCGGCCGCGCGACCCGCCTCGGGGGCGCGGACAAGAGCCAGATCGTTGTCGGGGGTCGTACCATCCTGGACCGCCAGGTGGAGGCCCTCCGCGACGTCGTGGACCGCATCCTGATCGTCGACAGCCATCCGCGGCCCGTGCCGGTTCCGGGCACGGAGGTCGTCGCCGACCTGCGGCCCGGGATGGGGAGCCTCGGCGGGCTCTACACAGCCATCGCGGCCTCAGCCGGCGATGTCATCGTCCTCGCCTGCGATATGCCATTTGTGACCGGGGCGTTCCTCCGTTACCTTGGAGGCAGCCTCCACGGTGCCGACGCGGTCGTCCCCCGGACCGCAGACGGGCGCCACCCGCTCTGCGCCGCCTACGCCCGCACGTGCCTGGCTCCCTTCGAACGCAGCCTGGACGCGGGCGCGTTGAAGATCGTGGATGCGCTGACAGGACTGCGCGTCCGCGAGATCGGCCCCGAGGCGATCGCGCCATTCGATGGCGACGGGTCGCTGTTGTTGAACCTCAATACGCCGGATGATGCGGCCCGCGCCGACGCGGTGGCCGGCCGGTCCGGAAGCGTGACGCCATGATTCTGCCGATTCAGGAACTCATCCGCACTCGTGTGACCACCGCCATCGCCGACCGGTACGGACTGCCCCCCGGTGACATCCCCACGATCAACGTGGCCTGGGCCCCGAACCGGGCGATGGGCGACCTGGCGGTCACGGTCGCGTTCGAACTCGCGCGCACGCTGCGGAAAGCCCCCCGGCAGATCGGCCAGGAGATCGCCGCGACGCTCGGCGACCTGCCCGGCATCGTCAAGGTGGAATGCGCGGCCAACGGGTACCTGAACGTGTTCCTGGACCGGCCCTCGTTCCTCGTGGATCGCCTCGCGGGCACCGCCCCGGCGCCATCGGCGAAGGCCGGCAGGAAGATCATCGTCGAACACACGGCCATCAACCCGAACAAGGCCGCGCACATCGGTCACCTCCGGAACGCCGCCCTCGGTGACACGCTGGTGCGCAGCCTGCGGTTCCTTGGAAACGAGGTGGAGATCCAGAACTACATCGACGACACGGGCGTGCAGGTCGCGGACGTGGCCGTCGGGTTCAAGCTCCTCGAGGGCAAGTCGCCGTCGGACGTCGAGGCGCTCGCGGGGCAGCCGAAGTTCGACTACCTGTGCTGGGACCTCTACGCCCGGGTCACGGAGTGGTACGCGGACGACAAGGAACGCCTCGCGTCGCGGGCGGCGGCGCTGCACGACATCGAACACGGAACCGGAGACATCGCCGCCATCGGGCGCATCGTCGCCGACGCCATCGTCCGCTGCCACCTGCGCACGATGGAACGCCTGAACGTGCAGTACGACCTCCTGACGTGGGAAGGTGACATCCTGAGACTCCAGTTCTGGAACCGCGCGTTCGAGACGCTGAAGGCCCAGGGGACCGTGTACTTCCAGCCCGAGGGCCGGCTGTCGGGCTGCTGGGTGATGCGGATCGAAGACGGCACGACTCCCCCGCCCGACGAGAACGGCGGAGCACAGGCGGGGGAAGGCGAAGCGGACCAGGCCGAGAAGGTCATCGTGCGGTCGAACGGCACGGTGACCTACGTCGGCAAGGACATGGCCTACCAGTTCTGGAAGTTCGGTCTGCTCGGCCGTGATTTCCATTACCGGCTGTTCGGGGCCGAAGGCAAAGACGGCCCGCTCTGGGCCACGACGTCGGTGCCGCCACCCGAAGGCACGGCCCACCCGCCGTTCGGCGGCGCATCGGCCGTCTACAACGTCATCGACGTGCGCCAGTCCTACCTGCAGCGCCTGCTGAAACAGGCCCTGGCGGCGGCAGGCCACCCGGCCGAAGCCGACCAGTCCACGCACTTTTCGTACGAGATGGTGGCCCTGTCCCACCAGACCGCCAGGTACCTCGGCTACGAGATCGACGCGGAGGATGCGGCGAGGCCGTTCGTGGAAGTCTCGGGCCGCAAGGGCACCGGCGTGAAGGCTGACGACCTCATCGACATCCTGGCCTCCAAAGCCGAACCCGAGGTGGCCAAGCGCAACGAAGAGCTTTCGGCGGACGAGCACCGCAAGACCGCTCGCATGATTGCCGTGGCGGCGGTGCGGTACTTCATGGTGAAGTTCTCGCGGGGCAAGGTCATCGCCTTCGACATCGACGAAGCCCTGAGCTTCGAAGGTGAAAGTGGACCCTATCTACAGTATGCTGTGGTCCGAGCGAACAACATCCTGCACAAGATCCGCGAGCGGGTCGGTCTGGACGAAGCGGCGGTCGCCGGGGGTCTCACGGGTATCGACGTCGCGGAACTGGTGTCCAGCGTGGACGAACACGGCCTGTGGGCCCTCGTGCTCGAGGCAGGCCGGCTGGACGAGGTGGCGGAGCAGGCCGTGCGGACGCTCGAATTCGCCGGGCTGGCGAAGTGGGCGTTCGGGCTGGCCCAGTTGTTCCACGCGTTCTACCATCGCCACCAGGTGCTGAAGGAAGAACGGGCCGACGCCCAGCTGTGGCGCGCGGCGGGCGTGCTCTACGTTCGGAACCAGCTGACCACGGCGCTCGACCTGATGGGCATCCAGGTGCCGTCGCGGATGTAGACGAGGTCATTCATGCCGCCGATCATCGCCGTCACGCCGTGCCGGTCCCTACCGGACTACCTGGAGTCGATCCGCCGCGCCGGCGGCGATCCCCGCGTCATCGACCTCGCGGCCGACCGGGCGGAGGACGTCGTCCGCGCGTGCGACGGCGTGCTCCTGACCGGTGGCCCTGACATCGACCCGCGGCACTACGGGGAGTCCGCCCACGCCACCGTGGTGGATATCGATGCGGACCGCGATCGATTCGAACTCGAACTGGCGCGGCTGGCCGTCGACGCCGACCGTCCGGTGCTGGCCATCTGCCGCGGGCTCCAGGTGATGAACGTCGCCTTCGGCGGCACGCTCGTCCAGGACATTCCGTCCGATATTGCCGGTGCGGCGGACCATTCGGTGAAAGTGCCGCTCTTCGGCATCGCGCACGAGGTGTGGGTTTCGCGCACGAGCCGGCTGGGCGGGCTGATGCAGGAGGAGTTCGAGAACGGCGATGCTCTGGCCGTCAACAGCCGCCATCACCAGAGCGTGAAGGTGCTGGCCCAGGGATTCGAGGTCTCCGCCACCGCTCCGGACGGCGTCATCGAAGCGTTCGAGCGGCCCGGCACCCGGTTCTGCGTGGCGGTGCAGTGGCATCCCGAGAACTTCTGGCGGACCGGCGAGTTCCGGCCGCTCTTCGAGGGGTTCGTCCAGGCCTGTCAGACCACCCCCTGACGCCCCGTGCGTTCAGCGTCGCGTCAGTCGCGCGACGACTTCCACGTGGGCGGTATTGGGAAACAGGTCGAACGCCTCGAGGGCCTCGATCGTGTAGCCGGCATCGGCGAACGCCCGCACGTCTCGCGCGAAGGTCGCGACATCACACGACACGAAGACGATGCGACGGGCGCCAAGACGAACCGCGCCCTCGGCCGCTGCCCGTGTCATCCCGGTCCGCGGCGGATCCAGCACGAGCGTCCCTTCTCCAAGCGGCCTGGCCTCGGACAGGTACCGTTCGACCGGTGCCTCGATGACGGTGATGGCCTCAGAGTACGGCGCGGCGTTCTCACGCAGGTTGCGCACCGACGCATGATGCCCCTCGACCACGTCGACACGTGCCGCGCCTCGCGCGGCCAGCGACACGCCGAACAGGCCGACGCCGGCATAGAGATCGACGACGGGACCATCGAGGCACGCGTTCGCCACGGCGTCGACGAGCGCAGGCAGGAGGTACCGGTTGCCCTGGAAGAACGCGCGGGCGTGCCGTTGCAGCCGGACGCCGGCCTCGGCACCGCCGCCGGGGAGCGGGAGCACGTCCGCGACGACTGGCGAGCCCGCCACGACCTGTTCACGGGGCACGCCCCTGACCGACCAGGAGAGTCCGGTCACGTCCGGCGTCGTCAGCCTGATA
>CAZJRM010000125.1:0-15647 GCA_964547975.1 uncultured Vicinamibacterales bacterium
TGTATTTCGTCATCCTGCCGACGTGGATGGGCTCGTTCGGGATGTGGCCGACGGTCTCAGAGACGCTGATGTTCATGCTGCTCGACATCGGCGTGCTCGTGAGGGTGCTGGCAGCATGGTGGGACGCCCGTTCCCGGTACTGGCGGCGAATCTACCTGCTGCTCGGCGTGGCGTCCCTGCTGCTGTTCGCGACCGACTCGGTCGGCCTGCTGGACAACGCGAACATCAACCTGTTCCTGTTTGGCAGCCCGTTCGACCTGCTGTGGGCGATGCCCGGCTCGGCGTACCTGCTGGCCGTTCGCGCCAGGCAACTGCGCGGAGCGGACGAGCGAGCGGCCGTCGCCACCGCCGACGAACTGTCCCTGGCGCGGGTGGGGACGCTCCTCCTGGTTGGCGCACTGAGCTTTCCGACGCTTCACACGGTGTTTGGCGCCCTCGGGCTGCTGCCGGGCTACGGCATGCCTCTCCATCACGGGCTGATGCTGGTGATGTTCGTGTGCACCGGCGTGCTGGCGGCGATGGCCATCGTGGCGTACCTCTCGATGGCGCGCGACGTGCTTCGCGTGCAGTCCGAGCGGAAGGCACTGGAAGCCCAGCTGACACAGGCCCAGAAGATGGAGGCGATCGGGCGGATGGCCGGTGGTGTCGCCCACGACTTCAACAACCTGCTCACCGCCATTGCCGGGTACAACGACATGGTGCTCGAGCACCTGCCGGAATGGGACGACAATCGCCCGATGCTCGAGGAGGTTCGGGGCGCGACGAACAAGGCGTCGGCGCTCGTCAGGCAGTTGCTGACCTTCAGCCGCCGGCAGGCCCTGTCCGTCGAACCCCTCGATTTGAACCGCGTCGTGACGGCCATGCAGAACATGATGCGGCGGCTGATCGGCGAAGACGTCCACCTCGAGTTCGATCTGGCCCCGGATCTCGGCGCGGCCCTGGCGAGCGAGAACCAGTTCGAACAGGTCCTGCTGAACCTGGTGGTGAACGCCAGGGATGCCATGCCTCGCGGCGGACTGATTACCATCGCCACCCGGACCGTCGAGCTTTCGGACCCGGCGGTCCGGGCCCACATCTGGCTCACACCGGGCCGTTTCGCGTGCGTGACGGTGTCCGACACCGGCGTCGGCATTCCCGAAGACGTACTGCCGCATATCTTCGATCCCTTCTTCACCACCAAGGAACGCGACAAGGGCACGGGCCTCGGGCTCGCGATGGTCTACGGCACGATGCGCCAGTTCGGAGGAGCCGTGGACGTGGACACGAGAGTGGGACGCGGCACGACGTTCCGCCTCCTGCTTCCGCTGGCTGACGCCCCCGAGCGGCCCGACGCGGCGCTCTCGGAACAGAGGCCGGGCGAACGAGGCACGGAAACCGTGCTGCTGGCCGAAGACGACGAACACGTGCGGTCGCTGGTGCGCAAGATCCTGCAGAGCCGAGGCTACGAGGTCCTCGAAGGCGACACGGCCTTCCACGCGGCCCAGCTCGCCAAGTCGTCTCCGCAGCCCATTCACCTGCTGCTGACGGACGTCGTGATGCCGGAGCTCAACGGCCCGGAACTGGCGGCCCACGTGCGCCGGTCGAGGCCCGATATTCCCGTCCTCTTCATGTCGGGGTACACTGAGAACGCGTACGGCGAGCATCAGGGCGTGTTCGAGTCCGGGGATTTCATCCAGAAGCCGTTCACGCCGCCCGCGCTGGCGCGCGCGGTGCGGAGAGCGATGGACCGGGATCGGACAACCGACCGGCGAGGACGGGACGAGCGTGTCGAGCGAGACACCGGACGAACTTCGGCTCAATGAAGAACGGCTGAGACTGGCCCTGGCGGGGACCAATCTCGGGGTCTACGACCTCGATCTGCGGACGGGCCGGGTCATCTTCACGCCGGAGTACGCGACCATCCTCGGCTACCATCCCGCCGAGTTCGGCATCACCGTCGATCGGTGGGCCGAATCCATACACCCGGACGATCGTGAGCGCGTGGTCGCGCTGCTGCAGGACTGTATCCGCGGTAACGTGCCCCGGTACTCGGTGGAATACCGCCTGCGCACGCGCGATGGCCAGTGGAAATGGATCCAGTCGGTCGGCAAGACCGTCACGGCGTCGGGCGAGGACGCCCCGACACACCTCCTCGGCGTGCACCTCGACATCGCCGAACGCAAGCAGGCCGAGTCCGTGCTTCTGGAAAGCCGGCGGCTCTACGAAGAGCTCGTGTCCAGCGTGCCCCTCGGGGTGTACCGCGTCCAACCAGCGCCCGACGACACGTTCACGTTCGTCTATGCCAGCGACCGGTACTGCGACACGATTGGCCTCACCAGGGACGCCGTCCTCAACGAACCCGGCGCGACAGTGGCGCTCATCGTTCCGGAAGACCGGCCGGGTTTCGAGCGGACGAACCGTGAAGCCATCCGTGATGTCGCGTCTTTCACGTGGGAAGGACGCGTGCTCGTCCGCGGCGAGATTCGCTGGCTCCACGTCGCATCGCGCCCGTCGACGTCGATCGACGGGCAGCCCACGTGGACCGGCGTCGCGTTCGACATCACCGACCGGAAACGCGCGGACGAACGCCTCGAGATGTTCCAGTTCGCCACGGACCAGGCCGCGGACGCCGTCTTCTGGATGGACGAGGAGGCCCGGTTCCTCTACGTCAACGACGAAGCGTGCGAGACCCTGGGATACTCGCGCGAGGAACTCCTCCAGTTGAGCTTGTTCGATGTCGACCCGGGCTACCCGCGCGAGAAGTGGGCGGAACGGTGGCGGGAATTCCACGGCGGGCGCGAGGAGTGGGACTGCCTGGAGTCCACGCACCGGCGGAAGGACGGAACGACGTTCCCGGTCGAAATCTGGGCTCGCCACCTGACGATGGGCACGAACGAAGTGCACGTCGCCTTCGCCCGTGACATCACGGATCGCCGGGCCGCGGTGGAGCAGCGGCTCGACCTCGAGCGGCGCCTGCTGCATGCCCAGAAACTGGAGAGTCTCGGCGTGCTCGCCGGGGGCATCGCCCACGACTTCAACAACCTGCTGATGGCCATTCAGGGCAACCTGGACCTGGCCCTCGCCAAGATGTCGCCGCTGGCGCCGGCGCGCGCCAGCGTCGAGCAGTCCCTCACGGCCGCCAGGAAGGCCACCGACCTCACGCGGCAGATGCTCGCGTACTCGGGCAATGCCAGCTTCGACATCAAGGCCGTCAACCTCAGCCAACTCGTCGAAGAAAACGCGCACCTGCTGCGGACCAGCATCTCGAAGCTGGTCTCGCTGACCCTCGACCTCGACCGCTCGTTGCCGCCGGTCAAAGCCGACGCGGGGCAACTGCAGCAGGTCATCATGAACCTCATCACCAACGCCTCGGAGTCGATTGGTGATCAGCCCGGCAAGGTGACGCTCCGGACGGGCACCATGACGTGTGACGATGCGGCGTTGAGCCTGAGCCGCACCGACGAAATTCCCGCGGCGGGCCGCTTCGTGTTCGTCGAAGTGGCAGACACCGGGTGCGGGATGGACGCCTACACGCAGGACCGCCTCTTCGAACCGTTCTTCAGTACCAAGTTCGTCGGCCGCGGCCTTGGTATGTCCGCCATCCTGGGGATCGTCCGCGGCCACAAGGGCGCGATCTTCATCGACAGCCAGGTCGGCCGGGGCTCGAGTATCCGCGTGCTCTTCCCCGTGTACGACGGACCGATCGCCCCGGAGTTGGTCTCAACTGAGCCAGCCGCCACCGAGGCGTCTCCCGGGGACCACCCCGCCGCCTCGGACCGGACCCGCCGCGAACGGCGCGCGATCCTCGTCGTGGATGACGAAGAACTCGTGCGCAACGTCTGCCGCCGCATGCTCCAGCATCTGGGGTGGACGGTGCTCGAGGCGCCGGATGGCCCGACCGCGATCGAGATCGTCCAGCGGAAAGGACGCGACATCGCCTGCGTGCTGGTCGACCTGTCGATGCCTCACATGGACGGCATCGAAGTGTTCCGGAAGATCCGGGCGCTGCGCCCGGACGTGAAGGTGCTGCTGTCGAGCGGCTACGCCCGGGAGGCCGGGGCCGGCGCGCGCTCGCTGGACGAAGGGGTGGACGGATTCATCCAGAAACCCTACTCGGCGAGACGCCTGCGCGACGAACTCGATCGCCTGCTCGGCTGACCGTCAGGTCAGCAGGGCGTTCACGCGCCCCATCATGTCGTCGACCAGCGCTCGCGCGGTGGTTTCACTGGTCGTCTCGGCCACCACGCGGACGATCGGCTCGGTGTTGGAGCCGCGCACCAGGAACCACCCGTCATCGACCGTGACCTTGACCCCGTCCCTGGTGTCGAGCGGATAGGCGGCGAAGTCGCGCTTGACCATGCGAAGCACGTCGGGAATCCGGTGCGACGGGCACGTGATCTTCTCCTTGATCATTCTGTAGGCCGGCAACTCGCCCACGAGATCCGAGACCCGTCGCCCTGTCGACGCCAGCAGGTGCAGGATGAGCGCCATCCCGACGAGGCTGTCGCGTCCGAAGTTGATGCTGGGATAGATCACCCCGCCGTTGCCTTCGCCCCCGATGACCGCCCGCTCGGCGCGCATCCGCTCGGTGACGTTCGCTTCGCCAATCTTGCTTCGTCCCACGTGGCAGCCGAACCGGCTGGCCACGGCGTCGAGCGTGGCCGTGGTCGAAAGATTCGCGACGACCGGCCCGGGTGTGCGGCTCAGCACGAACCACGATGCGAGGACCAGCGTCAGCTCTTCCCCGATGGCGCGGCCCTGTTCGTCGACGACCGCCAACCGGTCCGCATCCATGTCCTGGGCGAACCCGATGTCGCAACCATGCTGGCGGACGGTCTCGCACAGGACGCCGAGGTGCTCGGGCAGCGGCTCGGCCGGCCGTGGAAACAAGCCGTCGGGCGTGACGTGGACGGGCACGACGTCGACGCCGAGCGCCTCGAGGAGCGCCGGCGTCACGAGAGAGCCCGCGCCGTTGCACGAGTCGAGCGCCACCTTCAGCCGCCGCCCGCCAGCGGGCAGGACGCCGACGGCATCGAGGATGGCCTTCTGGTGCACGGCGGGCGCATCGGTCATGCGTTCGACCGACCGGATTTCCGATCCGGCCACCTTCGTGTACTCACCCTGGTGGTAGATGTCGAGCAGCTCGCGGGCGGGGCCGGGACCGAGGAACAGGCCGTCGGGGCCGATGAACTTCAGCGCGTTCCATTCCGCCGGGTTGTGGCTGGCGGTAATGGCAATGCCGCCTTGCGCGCGCCGATACCGCACGGCCACCTGGACGGTCGGCACGGGCACCACGTCGACGTCGAGGACACGGCATCCGCTCGACAGCAACCCCGAGAACACCGCGTGCCTGACCATCTCGCCGGAGGTCCGGGTGTCGCGACCGACCACCACGGTCCCCGATCCCGTGTAACTGCCGAACGCCTGGGCAAACCGGGCCAGCAACGACGGCGTCAATGAGTCGCCGACGACGCCGCGTACGCCGGAAATGCTGATCTTCAGAGTTGGTATCGCACGCATAGCTGAATCCTGCAGGAACAAGGAACAAGGGGCAAGGGCTGTTGCCAATCCCCAATCCCCGATCAGCTCCCCGTTCCCATCCGATCGCGGGCCCAGTCCGCCAGATCCCGTGCCCGCTTCGTGGTGGGCGCTTCGGAGATGATTCGCACCATCGACTCGGTTTGCGAGGCCCGGACGTGCACCCAGCCGTCCGGCCACGTCACCTTGATCCCGTCGGACACGTCTGCCGTCGGGAAATCGTGTTCGATGCCATCCCGGAAATCCTGCAGCAGCGAGTAGATGGCGCTCGGTCGCACCGGAAAGTCGAGTTTCACCATCGCGTACTGCGGCAGATCGGCGACCAGCGACGCGAGCGAACGTCCCGTCCTCGCCATGTGCTCGAGGATCAGCGCTTCCGTGGCGGCGGCGTCGTTCGAGCAGAGCAGGCGGGGCACGGCCACACCGCCGTTGCCTTCGCCGCCGATCACGGCTTTGTGCTCGACCATGGCTTCCGACACGTACGACTGTCCGACCGGCGTCCGCACGACCGTCCCGCCCAGGCGCGAGGCGATATCGTCGATGCCGCGAGTCGTCGAGACGTTGGTGACGACGGTCCCACGATCGCTGCCGAGCACGATGGCCGACGCCAGGAGCAGCGTGATCTCTTCGGACAACGCGGTGCCGTCCGCGGCGACGAGGCCCAGGCGTTCGCCGTTGGTGTCGTGGGCGAAGCCGATGTCGGCTCCGCCGGCGCGGACCACGGCCTTGAGCTGGGCCATGTTCACCGGCGTCGGTTCCGGCCGATGCGGGAACGGCGCCTGCACATCGTCGTTGATGGCGAGCACGGTGCACCCGAGGGCCTCGAGCCAGCGCGGGACGAGGAGCGCGGCCGCCCCGTTGCAGCAGTCCACCGCCACACGCAACCCTCGTGCGCGAATCGCGTCTCGATCGAACGCCGCAAGGAGCAGTGACATGTGATGAGGCACGGCGTCGTGTTGCGCGACCCGCGTGCTGATGCGATCCCACGTGGCCTTTTCGAACTCGGCCTGGTGCACGATGTCGAGCAGTTCTTCCGCCTGCGCGGCGTTGAGATACAGGCCGTCGTGCCTGACGAACTTGAGCGCGTTCCAGTTGGACGGGTTGTGCCCGGCCGTGATGGAGATGCCGCCCTGGGCCCCGGTGTCCCGGACGGCGAGCTGCAGGCTCGGCGTGGGGCAGATGCCCAGGTCGACGACTTCACACCCAGCGGCCAGCAAGCCCGAGACCACGGCGGCGTGAACCATGGGGCCGGACGGCCGCGGGTCCCGTCCCACGAGAATCCGGCCCCGGTCGAGATAGGTGCCGAATGCCTGGGCGAAATTGACGATGAGTTCCGGCGTGAGGGTTTCGCCGACGATGCCGCGGACACCGGTGATGCCGATCTTGAGCGGACGCATGGGGGGATCTTACTGGAGGGACAAGGGAATAGGCGATAGGGGATAGGGGACAAGGACTGGGACAAGGGAACAGGCGATAGGGGACAGGGAACGGGCCGCAAGCCGCGGGTCGCGAGCCGTGAGCCGAAAAAATGGCGCGAGACGAGCGGAAAATCGCGTTTTCCGTCTTGCGAGTCAGGGAGCGCGTCCCTATACTGCGCGTGATGTAATCTCCGTCGGCACGACCGGACGGATGGAGGACGTGACCATGGACGAGAACCCCGTTGTGACCGCTGAAGTTCCTGCCGCTCCGGTTGAGGCCCCTGCGGCCCCGGCTCCGGCGCCCGCGCCGGCCCCGGCGCCGAAGCCGAAGAAGGCTGCCAAGAAGCCTGCGAAGAAGGCTCCGGCCAAGAAGGCTCCCGCGAAGAAGGCCCCGGCCAAGAAGGCCGCCAAGCCCGCCAAGAAGGCCGCGAAGAAGCCCGTGAAGAAGGCCCCGGCCAAGAAGGCGGCGAAGCCTGCGAAGAAGGCCGCCAAGAAGCCCGCCAAGAAGGTGGCCAAGCCGGCCAAGAAGGCGGCGAAGAAGCCCGCCAAGAAGGCGGCCAAGAAGCGCTAGCCAGTTCGTCGACACGGGGGCGGGCCGGCCGCCCTCGTGATCCTCTCGCACCCCCCAGGCACACCCCGAATCAGCACGGCAGGTGAACGGAGAAGACTGTTCCCTGGCCGGCCTCGCTCCTGACGTCGATGCTCGCGCCGTGCCGGTCGGCGATCTGCCTGGCGATGGCCAGGCCCAGCCCGCTGCCGCCTGACTCTCTGGATCGGGCCTTGTCGGCCCTCCAGAAGCGCTCGAACACATGCGGCAGTTCGTTCTCGGCGATGCCCGTGCCCGTGTCGGCGACCGACACGACCACGCCCGCGTCACCCGTCGTGAGCCCGAGTGACACGCGGCCGCCTGGCGGCGTGTACTTCAGCGCGTTGTCCACGAGGATCAGCAGGAGACGGCGCAGTTGCGTCTCGTCTCCCCGAATCGGGCACACGTCACGATCGGTCTCCAGTCCCACGTGGATCTGCCGGGGATCGCCCATCGCGCGCGCCCGTTCGGCGGCTTCCCGCATGAGCGTGGCGAGATCGAGCGGGACGAGCGGGGCATCGTCCCTGTCGGCGTCGCCTCGGGCCAACTGGAGCAGATCGTCGATGAGGGTCGTCGTGTGCTGGGACTCGCGCAGGATCTTCTGCAGGCTGTCGAGCAGTTCTTCGCGGCTGCGATCGCGACGCAGGGCGAACTGCGCGGCCGTCGAGATGAGCGTCATGGGAGCCCGCAATTCGTGTGAGGCGTCGGCCGTGAACTGGCGGGTCCGCGTGAACGACTCTTCGATCCGGCCCAGCATGGCGTTCAACGTCTCCGAGAGCTGCTGGAGCTCGTCGTGCGAGCTCGGGACCGCCAGCCGGGCGGACAGGCTGCGTTCGCCGATGACGCGGGCATCGTTGGTGATCCGGGCCACCGGCGCAAGGGCGCGTCGGCCGATCCAGATTCCGCCGAGCGCGGCGATGGCGAGGATCGCCAGCATCGACGTCAGCAACACCAGCCTGAATGAACCCAGCACCCCCTCGAACTTGCGCTGCGGATCCGCGGCGCCGAGGACGAGCGGCACGCCGGCCACCGAGACGCGCTGCCACGCCAGCCGCACGCGAAAGTCAGGCGGTCCACCCCACGTGAAGAGGATCTCGTGACCGAGACCTGGCGGCGGCGGCTGACGTACACCGTGGCGCGCCAGGCCGTCCGACTGGGCGATGAGCGTGCCGCCGGCGTCGAAGACCAGGAAGAGGTCACCGAGCGCCGTCACCTCGCCCAGGCGGGTCGCGATCGCCTCGGGGCCTCCGGCCGCCGGCGTGCCCAGGAACTGGCGCATCCCGATCAGTCGATACCGGAGGCCCTGGTCGAGGGCGTAATCGAGCTGCGTCCGCAGGGCGAACCAGTAGCCCGTGGCCGCCAGCCCGCCGATGAGAGCCACCGACGCGAAGTACGCGACCGCGAGCCGGAACCGAAGCGAGCGGGTATTCATGACGGCATGTCCCGCAGGCCGTAGCCGACGCCCCGCTCCGTGTGGATGAGCGAGGATGGTCCCTGGCCGTCGATCTTGCCCCGAAGCATCCGGATGAAGACTTCGAGATTGTTGTAGGACACGTCGCGGTCGCCCCAGACGTCTTCGACCAGCCGATCGCGCGTCACGACGCGTCCGCCCGCGCGCAGAAGGCTTTCGAGGATGGCGAACTCGGTGCGCGTGAGCGCGATGGCGCGGCCGGCGCGCGAGGCTTCGCGGGTGCCGAGGTCGAGTTGGAGGTCCGCGAAACGCAGGCGCTGCCCCTCGGTGGCCGGCCGCGTGCGCGCACGGATGCGCGCCAGCAGCACGTCGAACGAGAACGGCTTCGTCAGGTAGTCGTCAGCGCCCGCGTCGAGCCCACGCACGACGTCCTCCGGCGCGTCACGCGCCGTGAGCAGCACGATGGGCGTGCGGATGTGGGCGCGGCGAAGCCGCCGTGTGACCTCGAGGCCGTCCAGGAACGGGAGCATGATGTCGAGCAGGATGAGGTCGAATGCCGACGACTCGGCCGCCCGCAGGCCGTCGCCGCCGTCGTGGCACACCGTGACCTGGTACCCCTCGTCGACCAGTTCCCGGCGGGCGAACTCCGCCACGTCCCGGTCGTCTTCCACCAGCAGGATTCGCATCGTGGCTCCGATCCGGATCATGTGCGCGCGAACTTGAGAGTTTCCTGAAAGCGAGATGCGAGGATTGTGGCGCGATTTCCCATCGCGCGCACGCCCGTTTTCAGGCAGTCCTCAGCTTCAGTGGGCATCATGGCCCCATGGTGCGACGAACCTCCCCCCCGTCCCGATCGACCCGCCGCGTCCAGGCCGCCATCGTGCTCGTGGCGCTGCTGCTGCCGGTGATGGCGCGGCCCGCGCACGCGGACGACGGCCAGAAACCCGTGGCGACGGCGCAGGGTGCGACGTCGTTCACGCCGCCGACGTTTGCCGACAACACCGTGACCTGGGTGTTCGGACCGGCGTTCCGCAACCCGTTCGTCGTCAGCGCGACGCAGCCCGATGGCGCCGATATCTCCAGGCACGGGATCGAGTTCAAGCACGTGGACGCGTGGAAGTACGGCCAGAACCTCGTCGAGATCATGATCAACAAGTCGAGCCGGACCGAACCGGCGGCTGGCGGCGGCGACGGCGTCATGGGGCTGTATTCGATCTTCAGGTTCGGCCTCGGCATCAATCGGCTGGCCGGCCGGCCTGTGGTGGCGTTCGGCCCGCTTCGGGACATCAGCCTCCAGGCTGGCGCGAATCTCGAAACGAAGAACTCGACGTTCGCGCCCCAGCAGCGCGCGTTCTACTTCGGGCCCAACTTGCAGTTCCGCGTCGGGCAGGCCTTCCTGAACGTCGGAATCAGCGTGCGCAAGGAATGGAATCACAACGGACACGCCGGAGCCGTCGAGCGATATCGCACGAACGCCAACGTGGCGCCGATCTGGCACATCCCGTTCGGCCTCGGACGCGTCCGCCTGGCGTTCGACGGCACGGCAAGCTTCAGCACGAGCAAGGGCAAGGACGCCGCCGGTCGCGAGACGGTCCCGGAGTTCATGTCCCGCCCGCAACTGAAGCTGGACCTCGGACCCGTGGTCGGGGGGAAGCCCGGCATTGCCGAACTCGGGATAGGGGTCGAGATCTGGAGGAACATGTACGGCAAGAACGGCGATACCGTGCCGGGGGCGAACCAGTTCACACCGTTGGTGACGCTGACGGTTCACCTGCCCGTTGGCGGCTCCGGCAGCCACTGACTTGTGCGTCCGGCTTCAGCCGGACGAGCACGTGACCGAACCCGAACCCGGCGGGCGGCGGACGGCGTCCCAATCAAGGTGACCTTCCCGCACACGGTTCGTATCCTCGGGTTCCTGGGGCTGGGCCTGCTCGCCGCGCGCGTCAGCCTCGCGTCCGCGCAAGCCACCCCGTCACTGGTGTCCGACGTGCGTGCGGCGATCGCGCGCCAGGACCCTGCCGCCGCCGAGCGGTTGACGGCCTCCCACCGCGCCGAGCATGGCGTCACGCCCCTCTACCTCGAGGCTGTCTCGTGGCTCGGGCGCGGCGCGCTGGCCGCCGGTCAACTCGAGGCCGCCGAGCGGCACGCGCAACAGGCGTACGACCTGACGGTCTCCGCCGTCGGCCGGGGGCGGCTCGACGACGAACCTCGCCACGCGACCGCGCTGGGCGCCGCGATCGAGGTACTGTCACAGGCGTCCGCGAAACGCGGAGCCCGTTCCGAGGCCGTCGCGTTCCTCCGGGTGGAGCTCTCGCGATGGGGCGGCACGTCCATCCGGAAACGGGTGCAGAAGAACCTGAACCTGTTGAGTCTCGAAGGCGAGATGGCGCCGCCGCTGGAGGTCACGGAGTTCGTGGGTGCCGCGCCTTCGCCGCTCCAGTCGCTCCGGGGCAAGGTGGTGCTGCTGTTCTTCTGGGCGCACTGGTGCGGAGACTGCAAGGCCCAGGCCCCGATGCTCGGACGGCTGATCGATCGGTACCGACACCAGGGGCTCGTGCTCGTGGCGCCGACGCAGCGCTACGGCTACGTCGCCGGCGGGAAGGCAGCCGCCGCGGGCGACGAGCAGGCCTACATCGACCAGGTTCGCCGGTCGGCGTACACACAGATTGGAGACGCGGCCACACCAACGGCGACGTCGAACATGGAGCGCTATGGCGTCAGTACGACGCCGACGCTGGTCCTGATCGATCGGTCCGGACGCGTCAGGCTCTACCACCCCGGGAAGATCGCCGAAGACGAACTGAACGGCCACGTGCGCCGGGCGCTGGCTTCCCCGCCCGCGCCGATCGCACGATAGCGCCGAACGACCGCAACCCGAAGCGCCCTGACCTTGTCTCAAGGACAAGGAGACAGGCATGGGACACTCGCTCGGAGACGCCATCATCGTTCTTGCGCTGGGTGGGGTGCTGGTCGCGTATTGGTACTTCCGTCACGCCGAACGGCAGAAGCGCCTGGAAGTCGTGCACCAGGAACGCCTGGTCGCCATGGACAAGGGCGTTCCCCTGCCCGAACTTCCGCTGGATCCGCCGAAAACACCCAAAGTGCTGGATCCGCGCGATGTGCTGCTTCACGGCATCGTCTGGCTGGCGTTCGGCGTCGGCGGGATGCTGATGGCCGCCATGGCCATGCCCTCGTTGAACGGTCGGCCCGTCTGGCCCTTCGCGTTGCCGCTGGCGTTGCTCGGCGCCGGACTCGTGTTGTACTACGCCCTTGCCTCGAACCGTCAGCGCTGACCACGTGGCACTCGGCCAACTGTCCGACGAGTCGCTGGTCGAACGGGTCCGTGAAGGCCACGACGAGCAGGCCTTCGCGGAACTCGTCCGCCGCCACCGCGAGCCGGTCTTTCGCCTGGCGGTGTCCGTACTCGGGCAGTCGTTCGTCGCGGACGCCGAAGACGTCGCCCAGGACGTGATGGTGCGCATCCACCAGGCGTTGCCGACGTTCCGCGGGGATGCGAAGTTCGGGACGTGGGTGTACCGCATCGCGTTCAACCAGGCGCTCAACGCCAAAGCGCGGGCGCGATTCCGGGTGCCGCACGTCGGAGACGAGGCGCTCGAGCAGGCGGCGTCGCCGGACCGCGACCCGCACGAACGCCTGCAGGAGACGCGGCGCGATCGCGCCGTGGTCGACTGCATCAACGACCTCCCGGAGGTCTACCAGTCCGCCCTGCGGCTCCACTACTGGCTGGGCGCGAGTATGAGCGAGATCGCGACCTTGCTCGACGTGCCCGAGAACACGGTGAAGTCCTATCTGCACCGGGCCAGACGACTCCTGTCGGTCATGCTGGCCGAGCGAGGGATCGATGCGTGATGACGCCTCCATGGACGATGTGCTGAGCAAGGCGCTGGCGGCGGACGTGCCGAGGTTGTCGCCGGGGTTCGACGCCGCCGTGACCCGGCGGGTCCGGCCGCTGCGGTTGTCGGCCCGCGGGCGCGTGGTGATGGTTGTGTACGCAGCCGTCGGGATCGCCGTGTCGGCCTGGGTGATGCGGGACCTCGACCCGCGCGTGATGGCCATCGGTATCACGGCGGGGCTCGCCATCGCCGTCGGCACGAGCGCCTACGTGCGGCGACTGGTACTCGAGGACTGACGACGTCCGGCGCCCGTTGAACCGGACCCGGGGCGACACTCGTCTACACTGGTGTCGTGCCGTTCTTCGTCGTCGCGCTCTCAATCTGGCTGGCCATGCACGCCACGTTGCTGTGGCACCTCTGGCATACGCCGTTCCTCGTGGCCCACGTTCCCCGCTGGGTCAGTCTTGTCCTGCTGGTGATTCTCGCGCACGCGTACCTCGCCTCGCGTTTCGCCGAGGTGAGCCCGTGGCCCGGCCTCACCGCGCCGCTCGAAATGGTGGGCACGACGTGGATGGGCGTGCTGCTCCTTCTGCTGGTGTGCCTGCTCGCGTCGGAGATCGTCACCGGCTTCGGGTGGTTCCTGCCCGAGCTTCGGCCGATTCTGCGCGGGTGGGCGATGGTCGCGGGGCTTGGGTTGTCGGCCATCGCGCTGGTGCAGGGGCTTCGGCCGCCCGTCGTCACGCAGTACGAAGTGGCGATGAGGGGGCTGTCGGCGGACCGTGACGGAACCGTCCTCGTCTTCATCTCGGATCTTCACCTGGGCACGATGACGAGCGCCGCGTGGATGCGGGCGCGCGCGGCGGAGGTCAACGCGCTCGAACCGGATCTCGTGATCGTGGGCGGCGACGTATTCGAGGGACGGAGCCCCAACGTGCGTGATGAGCAGGCTGCGCTCCGCGAGTTGCGCGCGCCGCTGGGTGTCTTCGCGGTCACGGGCAACCACGACGATTACGCGCGCGGTTCGAACCGCCGAGGCCCGCTGGACGACTCGGGCGTGCGCGTGTTGAGAGACGAGTGGGTGCAGGTGGCTGACGGTCTGGCGCTGGCGGGGGTCCTCGACGGAGGGCACCTGCCAGGCCAGCCGGCGAACGGCCATCGTATCGAACGCGCCCTGTCGGGCCGGCCGGCGGGTGCCGCCACGATCTTCGTGTCTCATACGCCGCTCGGCGCGCCCACGGCCGCGAAACTCGGCGCGGGCCTGATGTTGTCGGGCCACACGCATGGCGGACAGATCTGGCCGTTCGGCTACTTCGTTCGCAGGCTGATGCCGCTGTTCGTCGGGCGGTACGACGTCGACGGGATGACCGCCATCGTGGGGCGCGGGACCAGCACGTGGGGCCCGCGTATGCGGCTCTGGAAGCGCGGCGAGATCCTGCGCATCGTGCTGCGGGCGGTCTAGTGCCGGGCTTTCGCCCGGCTGCCACCGACACCAGTCTGGACAATCAGGCAAGACGTTTCCCCGTACGGGCACCCTCCCGGGACGCAAGGGGACTACACTGCGATCCTGACTGATTCTCAGGAGGAGATCCGTGGAACACCAACGGCGATCGGCGTTGGGGCGCTCGACCGTTCTCGCCAGCGTTATGGTTGCGGGGGCGCTGGCGTTCGTGGTCAGCGCCGAGGCGCAGGCACTCAAAGACGTCCGGATACCTGACACCCCGTTGGTGCTGAAGGCGCAGGGCAGCTTCTTCGTTGGTGGTGAGAAGGCAGATCAGACCGATGTGGAGCTGGGGAGCCTGGGCCCGGCCGGCCACATCGCCGTCAACCAGATGTACGTGCGCTTCATGGTGCCGCAGGATGGCGCCGGCAACGTCCCGGTAGTCATGGTGCACGGCGCCACGCTGACCGGAAAGTCCTGGGAGACGACGCCCGATGGGCGCATGGGGTGGGACGAGTACTTCGTGCGCAGGGGTCACCCGGTCTACGTCCCGGACCAGGTGGGGCGTGGGCGCTCCGGTTTCAACCAGGCGGTCTTCAACGACGTGCGCGCGGGTAAGGTCCCGCCGGGCGAGCAGCCGGCGATGTTCCGGTTCAGCGACGAAGTGGTGTGGCCGAATTTCCGATTCGGGTCGAAGCCCGGCGTGCCTTTCGGCGACACCCAGTTTCCGGTGAGCGCGGTCGATGAACTGTCCAAGCAGGCCGTGCCTGATGTGAGCCGGCTGCTTCCTTCACCCAATCCAACATTCAAGGCGTTGTCCGAACTCGCCACGCATGTGAAGGGCGCGGTCGTGATGGGCCACTCGCAGTCGGGGTCGTTTCCGCTCGAGGCGGCGTTGCTCAATCCGGCTGCGATGAAGGCGCTCGTGCTGGTCGAACCGGGGCGCTGCCCGGACACGTACACCGATGAGCAGATCAAGGCGCTCGCGACGGTGCCGATCCTCGTCGTGTTCGGCGATCACCGGGAGACGCCGACCGGCCTTTCGACGCTGCCCACGTGGCAGGAACGATTCGTGGCTTGCCAGGCGATGATCGGCCGCCTGAAGGCGGCCGGCGGCCAGGCCGAGATGCTCAACCCGCCGGAGCGCGGCATACGCGGCAACAGCCACATGATCATGCAGGACAGGAACCACCTGCAGATCGCCGACCTGATCCTGCAGTGGATCGACGCCAAGGCTGGCACCATGCCGACCACGCCGCCCGCGAAGGCGCTCGGCATCTCGCGCAGCGGGTCTCGGCAGGTCCGGACCGCCCCGGCGCAGAACTTCACCGGCACCGCGCGGGTCGAGATGCTGTTCGAGCCGCTCGACGGCTCACGCGCCGGCGGCGCATCGGTCACGTTCGAGCCCGCCGCGCGCACGGCG
>CAZJRM010000126.1:0-15646 GCA_964547975.1 uncultured Vicinamibacterales bacterium
CGCTCGCCCTGATGAACAAGTACCGCATCTCGGGCGTGCCGATCACCGAGGGCGGAGAGAAAGAGGGGCGACTGGTCGGCATCCTCACGAATCGTGATCTTCGTTTCGAGACGAACGTCGACCGGCCGATCTCGGAAGTGATGACCAAGGAGAATCTCATCACGGTGCCCGTCGGGACCACGCTCGACGAGGCGCGCGAGATCCTCCACCGCCACAAGGTGGAGAAACTCCTCGTCGTCGATCACGAGTACCGCCTCAAGGGCCTGATCACGGTCAAGGACATCCAGAAGGTCATCAAGTATCCGAACGCCTGCAAGGACAACCTCGGCCGACTCAGGGTCGGCGCGGCGATTGGCGTCGGCAAGGACACGATCGAACGTGCCGCCGCCCTGGTGGCCGCGCACGTCGACGTCCTCGTGGTGGACACCGCCCACGGCCACTCTCAGAAGGTCCTCGACGTGGTCCGGGAGATTCGTGGACGCCACCCCGACGTCGACCTGGTCGCCGGAAACGTGGCCACCGGGCACGCCACGAAGGACCTGATCGCCCTCGGAGTCGATGCGGTCAAAGTCGGCATCGGCGCCGGTTCGATTTGCACAACGCGCGTGGTGGCCGGTATCGGCGTGCCGATGATCAGCGCCATCCTCGATTGTTCGCGGGCGGCCCGCGGCGAGGGCGTGCCGATTGTCGCGGATGGCGGAATCCGCTATTCCGGGGACATCACGAAGGCGATGGCCGTGGGGGCCGACTGCGCGATGGTGGGCAGCCTGTTTGCCGGCACGGACGAGAGCCCGGGCGAGGTCGTGCTCTACCAGGGGCGCAGCTTCAAGGAATACCGGGGGATGGGATCGATCGGCGCCATGCGCCGCGGGGCCAGGGACCGGTACTTCCAGGACGAGTTCGATCTCGAGGCGCCGACGAGCGGGGCCAACGAGAAACTCGTGCCTGAAGGCATCGAAGGCCGGGTGCCCCATCGCGGCACCGTGGCGGGCATGATCCACCAACTCGTGGGAGGACTGCGCGCGGGTATGGGCTACGTCGGCGCCGAACACATCCCGGCGCTCCACGAACACGCGCGGCTGATTCGCGTGACGCCTGCGGGCGTCCGCGAGGGGCACGTCCACGACGTGGTCATCACCAAGGAAGCGCCGAACTACCGCTCCGAGTAACCGTCCGTCAGCGTAATCGTCCGGCGCGTGTCGCCATCGTCCGTGATGTGGACATCGACGACACGCCCGGCCGGGCGATCCCACTTCTCGGCCCACTCGACCGCCATCACCCCGCCGGCAGACAGTTCTTCCAGCCCCAGGTCGGGTACCTCTGCCGGCGCCAGCCGGTAGAGATCGACGTGGTAGACGGGCAGCCAGCCCGCGTATTCCTGGACGAGCGTGAACGTGGGACTCGACACGTCCTCGGGATCGGCGCCGAAACCGGCCGCCAGCCCGCGGACGAACGCCGTTTTGCCCGCGCCGAGGTCGCCGTGCAGGAGCACGACCGACCCGGCGCTCAGCGTGGTGGCCAGCGCGCGTCCTTCGGCTTCCGTCTCTCGCTCACAGGTGGTCTGGACCACTCGAGTCATGCGTCCGTTCGTTCTCCCCCGCCCGCCGCCAGGTTCTTGATCGCCTCGCCGAGACAGTCGGCGAGATCGCCTGCCGTCATCGACACCTCGCCGTGGCGCTCCGCTGCGAGGTCTCCGGCCGCGCCGTGCAGGTACACCGCGAGCCGGCAGGCGTCTTCGACATCGGCCAGTTGGCCCAGCCACGCGGCGACCGTGCCGCTCAGCACATCGCCGGACCCGCCGGTGGCCATCCCCGGGTTTCCTGTCGGGTTCACTCCGACGCGTCCGGAAGGCGTGACCACGAGCGTCTGGTGTCCTTTCAGGATAACCGACGCGCGGGTCTCGGCGGCAACACGCGTCGCGACGGCGATGCGATCAGCCTGCACGTCGGCCGTCGTCACGCCGGACAGCCGCGCCATCTCACCGGGGTGAGGCGTCAAGACGACCGTGCGGCTCCGCCCCGCCAGCGGCCCGCGGGACGCGGACAGGACGTTGAGCGCGTCAGCGTCGAGCACGAGCGGGCGATCGGACGCGGCCAGCAGGCCGGCCACCACGGCCGTCGTTCCGCTCCCCGTCCCAAGCCCGGGGCCGACGGCGATGACGTCCGCCTGGCACGCCAGGATCGCCGGGAGTGCGTCCGCCGACACCGTGCCGTTCTCGTCCTCCGGCAGCGGCACCGTCATGTATTCGGCACCCATCGCCGCCACGATTGGCACGCACGACGCCGGCGTGGCCACGGTGACCAGTCCCGCACCCGACCGCAACGCGCCCACCGCCGCGAGGTGGGCCGCACCGGTCTTGCCTCTCGAACCCGCCACGATGAGCACGTGCCCCACCTGGCCCTTGTGCGTCTCGGGCGGCCGATCAGGGAGGACGTCGCGTACGTGCTCGCCCTCGACAAGTTCGAGCCATGGGCCGCCGAGCGAGACAATGACGTCCTGCGGAATCCCGATATCGGCCACGACCACGTCGCCGGCGGACGCCCGCGCCGGCATCAGGACCAGCGGAACCTTTGGCGCGGCGAACGTGACGGTCATCGACGCCTGGACGTGCGGGCCCGGCGGCACGTGCGTGCTGCCCGACAGTCCGCTCGGCAGGTCCACGGCCACGACGGGCACGTCGCTGTCGTTGAGGTCTTCGACGATCTGGCGCGCCACGCCATCGAGCGCCGACGCCAGCCCCGTTCCGAACAGGGCATCGACGATGAGGTCCGCCGAGAGCACGGAATCGCGATGCGCGGCCCAGGCCGCCCGATCGGCCACCTCCGTCACGGCGACATTCAGCCGGCCCAGCACCTCCAGGTTGAGGCGCGCGTCTCCGCGGACGTCCGCCGCCGAGCCGAGCAGGAACACGGACACGTCCACGCCGCAACCGGTCAACACGCGCGCGACGACGAAGCCGTCCCCGCCGTTGTTGCCTCGGCCCGCCACGACGGCGACGCGGGCACCGACGAGAGGCCCGAAGGCCTCGACGATGGCGCCGACCACCTGCCGCCCCGCGTTCTCCATGAGCACCGGCGAGGGAATGCCGATATCGTCGATGGTCCGCCGATCGGCTTCCCGCATCTGCGCCGCGTCGAGCACCCGCATGATCGAGGCCTCCCTTGCGCGCACTCTACCACAAGAGATACGGTAGCCCTCGGAGGCCTTCCGCATGTCGTCTGCGCTCGCGTCCATCAACGGCCGGATCTGCCGCGAAGAAGACGCCGTCATCTCGGTGTTCGATCACGGCGTCCTCTTTGGCGACGGCGTGTACGAAGCCCTTCGGACGTACCACCGGGAGCCGTTCCTGCTGGCCCGGCACCTGCGGCGGCTTCGCGCATCGGCCGGCATGCTGGCCATCGGCGTGCCCATGACGGACGACGAACTCGACGGCGCGCTTCGGCAGACCATCGACGCGTTTGTCGCGACCCTGCCTCGCACGGACGCGCCGCCCGAACTGCTGCTCCGCCTTCTGCTCACGCGCGGCGTCGGCAACATGACATACGACCCGGCGTCGTCGCCTCGCCCGACGCTCGTCATCATCGCCCAGGCGCTCGTGCCTCCGTCGCCGGCGATCTACGAACACGGCGTCGACGCCGCGCTGGTGAGCGTGATCCGGAATCACCCGCAATCCCTCAACCCGCTCATCAAGTCGAACAACCTGCTGAACAACGCGCTCGCGATGCAGGAGGCGCTGACACGCGGGGCGTTCGAAGCGATCATGCGCAACTACCGCGGGGAACTGGCGGAGTGCTCGAAGTCGAACCTGTTCGTCGTCACCGGCGGAACGGTGCGGACACCTCCGCTGAGCGCGGGACTGCTCGGGGGGCTGACGCGCGAATACGTGCTGGAGGTCGCGCGGGCCGCCGGAGTGCCGGCGGAAGAGGCCACGCTGTACGACGCGGATCTCTTCGATGCCGACGAAGCCTTCGTCACGAGTACGTCCCGGGAACTGGTGCCCGTGGTGCGTGTCGACGGCCGCGCCATCGGGGCGGGGCGGCCCGGTCCGATCACGGGCCGCCTGCTCGAGGCGTTCAGAGCCGCGGCCTCGAGGTCGTGCCAGCCGCGGCGCTAGCCGGCACGACATCCAGGACGCGAACCGCCGGGCCCTCCGTCCGGCGACGGACGTGCCTCAGTAGGCCTCGATCGGCGGACACGAGCACACGAGGTGCCGATCGCCATACGGGTTGTCGATCCGCGCGACGCTCGGCCAGAACTTGGATGCGCGGACGAACGGCAGCGGATACACCGCCTGTTCGCGGGTGTAGGGATGCGCCCAGTGTTCGGCCGTCGCTTCCCCGACCGTGTGCGGCGCGTTCTTGAGCACGTTGTCCTTCGGATCGGCCTTGCCGTCGATGACCGCCTGGATCTCACCGCGGATCGCGATCATGGCGTCGCAGAACCGGTCGAGTTCCTCTTTCGGCTCGCTTTCGGTCGGTTCCACCATGAGGGTCCCCGGGACCGGGAACGAGACCGTCGGCGCATGGAAGCCGTAATCCATCAGACGCTTGGCCACATCCCCTTCTTCGATGCCCGCGGCCTTGAAACTCCGCAGGTCGAAAATGAGTTCGTGCGCCACGCGCCCGCGGGCGTTCGTGTACAGCACCGGGTAGTGCCCCTCGAGCCGCGACTTGATGTAGTTGGCATTGAGGATGGCGTACATCGTCGCGGCCGTCATGCCCGACGCACCGAGCAGGCTCGTGTAGGCGTACGAAATGAGCAGGATGGACGCGCTGCCCCACGGCGACCCCGCGACGGGGCTGATGCCCTTGTCTCCACCCACGCGCGCGAAACGGTGCCCCGGCAGGTACGGCGCGAGGTGCGGGGCGACCGCGATCGGTCCCATGCCCGGCCCGCCGCCGCCATGCGGGATCGCGAAGGTCTTGTGAAGATTCATGTGGCACACGTCGGCGCCGATGAACGCCGGACTCGTCAGGCCGAGCTGGGCGTTCAGATTCGCGCCGTCCATGTACACCTGGCCGCCGCACTCGTGGATGATGCCGCAGATCTCCTGCACCGCGTCCTCGAACACTCCGTGGGTGGACGGGTAGGTGATCATCAGCGCGGCCAGTGTGTCACGATACTGCTCGGCCTTGGCCCGCAGGTCCGCGACGTCGATATTGCCCCGGCTGTCGCAGGCCGTGACCACGACGCGCATGCCGGCCATCACCGCGCTGGCGGGATTCGTGCCATGCGCCGAGGATGGAATGAGCACCACGTTCCGATGCGTCTGCCCGCGTTCCGCGTGGTAGGCCCGGATGACCAGCAGCCCGGCCAGTTCGCCCTGCGCGCCGGAATTCGGCTGCAGACTCACGGCGGCGAACCCCGTGACTTCGCGCAACGCCCGTTCGAGCCCGGCAAAGACCTCCGCGTATCCCGCGGCCTGCTCCTGCGGCGCGAAGGGATGCACACCCCCGAATTCGGGCCACGTCACCGCCTCCATGACCGTGGCGGCGTTGAGTTTCATCGTGCAGGAGCCGAGCGGGATCATCGAGGTATCGAGGCCGACATCCTTGCGTTCGAGGTTGCGCAGGTAGCGCATCATCGCCGTTTCAGAGCGGTACAGGCTGAACACACCGTGCGTGAGGTAGGGGGATGTCCGCACGAGCGCCGCCGGCCAGGCCGGGGCTGACGTGTCGGCCGCCGGCGTCGGCGCCGGGGCCTTGCCGAGTCCCCGCGCTACCGCGGCCACGATGCCCTGGCGGTCGCAGTCGTCCAGGGTCTCGTCACTGGCGATCCATAGCTCTTCGGCGTCCTCGTTGTACCGGAAGTTGTACCCCGCCCGGAGCGCCGCGGCCCTGATGGCGTCGCGTCCGCCGGAACCGACACGCAGATGAATGGTGTCGAAGAAGGTGTCGTTGAGGATCTCGCACCCCAGCGCCGCCAGATCGGCGGCCAGCGTCCGCGCCTGGCCGTGCACGGCGCGGGCGATCGCCCCGAGGCCTTCGGCGCCGTGATAGACGCCGTACATCGCGGCCATCGTCGCCAGCAGGGCCTGGGCCGTGCAGATGTTCGACGTGGCCTTCTCGCGACGGATGTGTTGTTCGCGGGTCTGTATGGCCATCCGGTACGCGCGATTGCCGTGACGATCGATCGAGACACCGATAATCCGGCCCGGCGCCTGACGCACGAAGGCCTCGCGCGTCGCGAAGAACGCCGCGTGCGGCCCGCCCGCGCCCATCGGAACGCCGAATCGCTGGGCGCTGCCCAGCACCACGTCAGCGCCCTGCTCTCCGGGCGGCACCATCAGCGCGAGGGCAAGCAGGTCGGTCGCGACGGCCACGAAGACGCCCGCCGCATGAGCGCGTTCGATGAACGGTCTCGCGTCATGCAGGCGTCCGTTCACGTCCGGCGTCTGTATCAGGCATCCGAAGACACGATCGTCGAAGACCATCCGGTCGATCGGGGCGACCACCAGTTCGATGCCAAGCGGCTCCGCACGACCGCGCAGGACGTCGATGGTCTGAGGAAAACAGGTATCCGCGGCCAGAAAGACCGAACGGGCGGCTCCACCGGTGTGGACCCGACGAAGCATGGTCATGGCTTCGCCGGCAGCCGTCGGCTCGTCGAGGAGCGACGCGTTGGCGATCGGCATCGCCGTGAGGTCCTCGACCATGGTCTGGAACGTCAGCAGGGCTTCGAGCCGGCCCTGGGCAATCTCAGCCTGGTAGGGCGTGTACGGCGTGTACCACCCCGGATTCTCGAGGACGTTGCGGAGGATGACCGACGGGGTGACGCAGCCGTAGTAGCCGAGGCCGATGAACGAGCGCACCTGCGCGTTGCGGGCGGCGATGGCCTTCAGTCTCGCCAGGAAATGGTGCTCCGATTCGGAAGGTGGCCAGGCCGGGGGGTGAGGCAGCCGGATGCGTGGCGGGATCGCCTCGTCCATCAAGGCGTCGAGCGTCGGCGCGCCGATGACGGCCAGCATGGCATCCCGATCCGCAGGCCTGGGGCCGAGGTGACGCGACTCGAACGAACCGATTGCAGCAGCACTCATGACGGTGTCCTCGCACACCCCTCCCGGGGTGCCTCCTGACCTGGCTGACGTTCGAACGGTTGGCTTCGGCAGAGACCGGCTACGACAACAGGGCTTCGTAGTCACCGACGCCCAGCAGGGATTCGAGTTCCGCCGGGTTGGTCATCCGGATCTCGATCATCCAGCTGGTATGCGGCTCCGAGTTGACCGCCTCCGGATGCTCGACGACGGCGGCGTTGACCGCCACGACGTCTCCCGACACGGGGCTGTAGAGTTCAGACACCGCCTTGACGGATTCGACCGTCCCGAACGATTCGCCCTGCGTCAGCGTCCGGCCGACCTGGGGCAATTCGATGAAGACGACGTCTCCGAGTTGCTTCTGCGCGTAATCGGTGATCCCGACCCGCCCCGTCTCCCCCGTCACCTTGATCCACTCGTGGTCTTTCGTGTACTTGCAGTCGGCAGGATACATGTCAGCCCCTCGGTCGCTTGTAGAATGGCAGTGAAACGACGCGGGCGCGCGACCGGCGACCGCGGATGTCGATCTCGAACTCGCGGCCGGGCACGGCGTGCTCGACCGGCAGGTAGGCCAGTCCGATGGCCTTCTTCAGAAACGGGGTCTGCGTGCCGCTCGTCACCTGCCCGAGGCGGAGCTCCCCGGCCACGCAGTCGTACCCGCGCCGCGCGATCGCGCGGTCTTCCATTTCGAACCCCGTCAGGCGCCGGGCCAGCCCGGCCTGCTTCTGACGGGCGAGCGCGTCGCGCCCCAGGAACGCGCCCTTGCCCCACGCGACGATCCATTCGAGGCCGGCCTCCAGCACGGACGTCGATTCGTCGATGTCCTGGCCGTGCAGGCGCATGGCCGCTTCGAGGCGCAGGGTGTCGCGCGCGCCAAGTCCCGCAGGGAGGATGCCGTCGGCACGCCCCTCCTCGAGGAGCGCCTCCCAGACCCGTCGGGCCATCTGCGGCGGGACGAACAGTTCACAGCCGTCTTCGCCGGTGTAGCCGGTGCGGGAAACCGTGCCACGGACGCCGGCGACCTCTCCCGGCGCGAACCAGTAGTACTTCACTTCGGATAGGTCGAAATTGGCGACACGTTGAACGATGGAACGCGCGAGGGGCCCCTGAATCGCGATGAGGGCGTAGCGCGCGCTCGTGTCGAGGATGGCCACCTGGCCGAACTGGCGGGTCTGCTCAGCCATCCACGCCACGTCCTTCGCAACGTTGGCCGCGTTGACGACGAGCATGAAGTGGCGGTCCGCGAGACGGTAGACCAGCAGGTCATCGACGAAGGTCCCGCCGGCCGAGATCAGCCCGGAGTAGTGGGCTTGCCCGACTTTGAGGCGGGAGACATCGTTGGCGGTGACCCACTGCAGTGCGTCGAGAGCGTGTGGCCCGGCGCACTCGATCTGTCCCATGTGGGAGACGTCGAAGAGGCCGGCGCGCGTTCTGACCGCGAGATGCTCCTCGGCCAGACCAGCGGCGTATTCGACCGGCATGTCCCACCCGGCAAACGCGACCATGCGCGCGCCGTTCGCCCGGTGCCAGGCATTGAGCGGGGTATGTCTCAACTCGGACGGGCTTGGAAGCGTCATGAGGGTGCGCGAGAGGGGCCCAAGACCTCGCCCACGGTACTATGCGGGTGGCAACCCGGTCAAGCCGCGGACACAGGACGAAGCCCCGTTCTCACGCACCCTCCACGGCCATGGACGGGCCGCCCGTCAGGAGCGTCGGGGACCGTCAGGGCTTCCCTCCGCCCGCCCCCGGATCCAGGCGACCACGAGGACCGCCACCGCGAGGGCTGCGAAAGGAATCAGCGCACCCCGCCACCGTGCCGGCGCTCCGGCGTACGCGATTCCCGCCAGGGGTCCCGCCACGAGGACGCCCACTCCAACCGTGACGACGGCCCGTCCGATGCTGTGTGTCATGGAACCTCAGACAATCCGGATCGACAGGCAGGCCAGGAACTCCAGCCACGCGGCCTCGGCCCTGAGGGTGTACAGGAGCGCGCACCCCTCCCGGCCACCCGACCACCACGAGAAGTCGTGGTAACACGATTCGTAGGCGCCCCACGCGGCGAGCACCTCCTGCTCCCATTCGCCGTAACACGGCCGGCGCATGAACGAGACGCGCGTCATGGCCGACTGCCGCCCCAGGACCCCATCGCGGAAACGTTCGACCGCGGCCGGGTCGTCCTGGATGACACGCAGCAGCACGTCGGTGATCTCCATGGCCGTTCCCGCGGCGGACTCTCGCCCGGCGGTCGAGAGTCGCGCCACCGCGCTCCGGAAGAGCGCGAGCGCCGGAGAACCGGCGAGGAGCGTCGCCGCGCGCTCGAAGGCCGCCCGGTCACGCGACGTCGCCGACACGGTGACCATCTGGTCTCCTCGCTTCAACACGACGCCCGACGATTCACCGCGCACGTGAAGCGTGTCGTCTCCGGCGCGGATGGTCAGGCTGTAACGGCCGTTCCTGTCCACGGCCTTCCGGAATTCGAGCCCCCGTCCCGAGGCCGCCACCTCGACGCCGCCGTTCGCGGTTCCCTGCGCCGAGAGTGTCAGCCCGGTGCCGGCGTCCACCGACTCGGCAACGCCTTCGTCCGGGCTCATGGCAAACTGCCGCGCGAGTTGCCGGGGCACACCCCAGCGATCGCTCGTGGAGATAACCGATCCGTCCACGCCTGCTGCTCCCGCAGCGGTGGCAACCAGGCAGAACGCCGCCACCAGTCCTGCTCTTCGTTCGTTGAACACACGCACCCCCGAATTCGAAACATCGGCGGGTGACCTCGTCGCGTCCGCGACCCCGATACGCCGAAACATGCCGGCAACACGCCGGCGGCGCCGAACCCCGGCGCGGGGTGACCTCCTTGCCGAGTGGTCTCCACGGTGCCGCACGCGCGGCATGTCCGCCTACCGCGCGGCGGAGTTGGCCGGCCGCTCGCCCGCTCCGAACTCCGCGCGCTCGCAGACGATCGAGGGCGCGGGGAGAAACGGATTCCCGGACTCTCGGAGGGATGGAGCGTTCTTCCGCCGAGTCCCGACCGGTCGCCGCAAGTACGCCTGGAGGGTGTGATAACTGATGTCCAGGATGCGGCACGCTTCGCGTTTGTTCTCACCGCACCGCTGGAACGTCAGGTTCACGTATCGCCGGCTCCATTCGCGAAGCGACTCCCGTGATTGCACCGATGGCTGCAGTACGTCCGCGTACCTGGTCCCGAACTCGGGTGGCAGGTCGGCCACGTCGAGGCGCGGCCCCGGCGCCAGGGTCAGTGCCGATTCGATGAGCCGCTCGAGTTCGCGCACGTTGCCCGGCCAGTCGTACGCCGCGAGCGCGTCGGCGGCGGCCAGCGTGAGCTCGAGCGGTTTGACGGCGCGATGCCTGGCCAGGAAGTACCGCGCCAGCTCCGCCACGTCCTCGCGACGGGTCCGCAGCGGTGGCACGATCAGCCCGACGCCGCTGAGCCGGTAGTAGAGGTCTTTCCGGAACCCCCCGCGTTCGGACAGTTCCCGCAGCCGAGCATTGGTGGCCACGATCAACCGGATGTCGACACGGCGGGCCTGCTGTCCGCCAACCCGTTCGACGGCGAAATCCTGGATGGCCCGCAGGAGTTTCGCCTGCGCCGCGACCGACAGGTCCGCGACTTCGTCGAGGAACAACGTGCCGCCTGTGGCTTGCTCGAACTTGCCGCGGCGCCCCCTGACGCCCGTGGCCGTCCGGTCTTCGATGCCGAAGAGTTCGGCTTCGAGCAACGACTCCACGATCGCGGCGCAGTTGACAGCCACGAACGGTCCTCGCCGCCGACGACTGACCTCGTGCACCTGCCGGGCGACGAGTTCCTTGCCGCTCCCGCTCTCGCCCTCGATCAGCACGGTGAAATCGGTCGCGGCGACTCTCGCGATCCGCTCGCGCAGGATCTGCATCGCCGGGCTGTGCCCGATGAGGGGGGCCGCGCCGTCGCGCACGAGCCCATCCTCGCTCGCACGGTCACGGCCGGGCATCTCGTGCCCGGTGGCCAGCGCGTACACCGCCGCCACGCGCTCGAGGAACCGCAGTTCGTGGGAACCCAGGGGACGATCGGTGGCCGGCCGCACGCACAGCCGGGGAACCGTCCTTCCCACACGGATGGGAATCGGAATACTCACCACACCCGTCGTCGCACCGGCCGTGCGTTCCAGAGGACCCGCGTCCTCGGGCGCGGCGATCGTGACGGAGACTCCGCCGAGCCGACTGCGGACGAACGACTCGACAATCGCCCGAGTTGGGAGGGTTCGCCCGTGGTCATCGCGCCCCGCGCTCAGCGCCTGCAGGAGTTCATCGATATCCATGGTCAGTGCCCTGGGTGGAGTCCCATCCCCATCCCCGTTCATCCAAGTTCCGTTCCAGGTGCGCTAGCGGGACACGACGTTGTCCGCGCCTCTCAGTGCAGAATCCACTCGGAGTCCGACTCGATAGCGGGTACCGAGCAAGGGGTCGATCCCGATGACCCGCGCGTACACCACGTGAGCCCTCGCCGACCGCGCTTCACCGTGGCCCAGCACCACGACGTCGAGCGGCAGCCCCGGCGACACGCGCGCCTCCATCTCAAGGCCAACTCCGCCCTGCGACGCGTCCACGAGCGTCGCTTCCTGACCCGTGCGAAGTCGGATGGCCCGCAGCCCCGGAATGCTGCCCGCGGGCACGCGCCGGGACTTCCGGCGTTCCGCTCCCGGGCTCACGGCTCTCTCCATCGCGCACGGCGCGGATCGTAGACGAGCACGCGGACGCGGCCGGTCGAACCAAGCACCCGCACGGCATACTGCCCTCTCGTTCGCCCACGCACGTAGATCGTGCCGGAAGACGAGGCCCCCGACGGGCCGATCGACAACCACCCGCCCGTCCCCAGCCGCACGGCCGGCTCCTCCAGCGGCCGACCATCGTCGATGTCTCTGGTTCCAGCGATGATGCCGAAGGTCACGCCGGGAAACCCGGACACGAGCGAGTCGCTCGGCCCGAGGGCCCGATCGACGCCGGACGCGACGTCGTCTGTGCGCACGCCGTCCCGATCACCGTCCGCGTACGCGGTCCAGACCCCCTCGGGTCGCGACTGAGCAAAGCGGAGTCCGACGTGCACGCCGCTCGATACGGCAAGCGTGCGGTGCAGGCGAATGACCGACGCGAGGTGCCTGGCGGCCTCGCCTGCCCGCGCGGTATCGCGACCTGCCAGCACTGACGGTCCGGCGATCGCCATGAGGGCCCCCGAGACCGCCACCGCGGCCAGCACCTCGATCAGGGTCGAACCCGCCGGCCGGGAATCGCGCCGAACGCGATTCCCGACCGGTCTCGGATGGCACATGGTTACGGCCGCTCCGGCTTGACCGTCACGGTGATCTGGTTCTTGATCTTGAGGAAGCTCTTCTCGCCCACCCCGCGGACGTTCATGAGTTCCTCGATCTTCTTGAACCCGCCGTTCTTCTGCCGGTATTCCACGATCCGGAGCGCGGTCTTCGGCCCGATACCGGGCAACTTCTGCAGTTGCTCGGCGGTGGCGACGTTGAGATTCACCGTCGCCGGTGCGGCCGCTCGCGCCTCGGCCGCATTCTGCGGGGCCGCGTTCATCACGCCGGCACCGCACACCACGCCCGACAGGGCGAGGCACAACACGAGAGTCGACATTCGCATGGATCCTCCTTCGCGATGGGGCCGGCGCCACCGTGGCGCCGCAACGAGCCGGGCCGTCTCGTCGAACGGAGGAGGTCAGGCTCCGCCCGCGCGATTCGTGCCCGGCTCGCTGCCGATCAGGGCAAACGGCCGGCCATCCGGCGCGCGTCAGGACTGTCTCGGGAAACTGAAGAGCGGACGGGAATTACGCGCGTTCGTCGCGAGGGAGGGGAAGGAAGCGGGACGGCCCCCTCACGAGGAGGAACCCGCAGTTGACCGGTATGGCCGATTTCCTGCAAAGCGGAGGCAGCCGGCGTTCACGCGACGTCAACGCCGGCTGCGCGTGAATCGAGGTCGCCGCTACACCGATCGCGTCGCGGCCTGCCCGGCATCGCTGCGGAACCAGTCGAGCGTTCGCGCGAGTCCCTCTTCCAGCATCACGAGCGGTGTGTACCCGAGCAGCGTGTTTGCCTTCGAGATGTCGGCCAGCGAGTGTTTGACGTCGCCGACGCGCGTCGGACCGTAGGCGGGGTCGATGGACGACCCCGTGAGCCTCTTCAAGGTCGAGAACAGCTCGTTCAGCGACACGCGCGAACTGGTCGCCACGTTGATGATCTCGCCCGCCGCTCCCGGGGCCACGCACGCGCGCAGCGCGCCGTCGACGACATTCGCCACGTACGTGAAGTCCCGCGTCTGTTCGCCGTCGCCGTAGATGGTGGGAACGGTGCCGTCCACGAGCGCGCGCATGAACAACGAAATCACGCCCGAATACGGCGATGACGGATCCTGGCGCGGACCGAAGACATTGAAGTACCGAATCGTGACGGTTTCGAGGCCGTAGAGCGTATGGAACAACCGAAGGTAGTGTTCGCCGGTGAGTTTCTGCAGCGCGTACGGCGACAACGGGTTTGCCGGCATGTCTTCGCGCTTGGGCAACGTCGGAGTATCACCGTACACGGAAGACGACCCGGCGAACACGACGCGCTTGACCCCGGCGTCCCTGGCGGCCAGCAGCACGTGCAGCGTCGCATCGACGTTCGCGCGATGGCAGGTCAGCGGATCCGAGACCGATCGTGGCACGGACGGGATGGCCGCCTGGTGCAGCACGTAGTCCACGCCCTTCACGACTTCGGCCGCGACGCCAGGTTCGGCCAGGTCCGCCTGGACGAACTCGACACCCGTCACGTGGTCCAGGTTGCGACGTTTGCCGGTGACCAGGCTGTCGACCACGCGAACCTGCTCGCCGCGCTCGCGGAGCGTGGTGACCATATGAGAACCAATGAACCCCGCACCGCCCGTCACCAGGTATGTCGCCATGCACGCTCCTGCTTCGAGCCGGACCACCGGCCCATGATCATGAATAGGTTCCGCCGCAGTCGAGCCGTAAGCCGAATTCTGTCCCCCGCGACTCGCCTCCGCCTTTCGGCCGAGGCTCGCTCGGGGTGACGGTCATTCCTCTAGTCCCGCCATCACTGGCGGGATCGAGCGACCGACCCGGAGGCATGGGGCGGGCCGCCCTCATCGCGCCTCCCTATTTGGTCTTGCTCCGTGCGGGGTTTTGCCTGCCACCCACGTTGCCGCGGGCGCGGTGCGCTCTTACCGCACCTTTTCACCCTTACCTTTCGACTCGGCCGCGCCTGAAGGCGCGGCCTCGCTCAAGGCGGTATGTTTTCTGTGCCACTTTCCTTCAGGTTGCCCTGACCGGGCGTTACCCGGCGCACTGCCCTGCGGAGTTCGGACTTTCCTCCCTTCCCTGCCGGAACGCGAACGCCCCGGCGTGAAACGGCGACCGTCTGGCCGGCTACGGCGGAATTCGTCAACTCACGAGGGTTCACCGTCCCTCGGAATATTGTACTGCTCCAGCTTCTTGTACAGGTTGCTTCGGGGCGTACCGATCGCGTCGGCCGTCTTGGAGATGTTCCAGGCATTCTCCCGGAGTTTCTCGAGCAGGAAGGCCCGCTCCGATGATTCCTTGAACTCTCGAAGCGTCGCCACCTTGTCGCCCGCGCCCGCCGCGACGGCTGGCGCTGCCCCCGGGGCAGGCCGCGCTCCGGTTCTCAGCACGCCCGGCAGGTCGTCCACGCCAATCGTGTCCGAGCCGGTCATGATGATCAGGCGCTCGATCGTGTTGCGCAGCTCCCGGACGTTGCCCTTCCACCGATACTGCTGCAGAGCCGCCAGCGCATCAGCCGTGAATCGCTTCGGACGAAAGTTGTTCTCGCGGCTGAACAGGTCGGCGAAGTAGCGCACGAGCGCCGGGATGTCCTCCGCGCGCTCGCGGAGCGGCGGAACGAAAATGGGAATCACGCTCAGGCGGAAGTAGAGGTCTTCGCGGAAGTTGCCCTTCTCCTGCTCGACTTCGAGGTCCTTGTTGGTGGCCGCGATGACGCGCACGTCCACCTTCAGGGTGCGCGACGACCCGAGCCGCTCGACCTCGCCTTCCTGAAGCACGCGCAACACCTTGGCCTGCGTCTTCAGGCTCATGTCGCCAATCTCATCCAGGAAGATCGTTCCGCGATCGGCCAGTTCGAACTTGCCGAGCTGCTTCTCGGTCGCGCCCGTGAAGGACCCCTTCTCGTGGCCGAACAATTCCGATTCGATCAGCTCGTCCGGAATCGCGGCGCAGTTCACCTGCACGAAACGCTCCCGGTTCCTCAGACTGTTGGCGTGAATCATCCGCGCGACGAGTTCCTTGCCCACACCGCTCTCGCCCCGGATGAGCACCGTCGCGTTCGTGGGCGCCGCCCGCCCGACCGACTCGAGCACCTCGCGCAAGGCCGGCGCGGACCCGATGATGCCCGGCGCGGGCGGTTTGAACCGCGACAGCGCCTTGTTCTCGTTCTGCAACTGGCTGAAGCCGATTGCGTTCCGGATGGTCAGCAGGACGCGGTCGGTGGCCAGCGGCTTCTCGATGAAGTCGAACGCCCCGAGTTTCGTCGCTTCGACGGCTGTCGCCACGGTGCCGTGACCGGAAATCATCACCACCGGCAGATC
>CAZJRM010000127.1:0-15577 GCA_964547975.1 uncultured Vicinamibacterales bacterium
TTCGCGACGCGCATGCGGTGGTCGGGTCGGTGGTGCGCCAGCTCGTGAACGAAGGGCGGGACTTCTCGTCACTCACGCTCGGGGAGTGGCGGGCCCATTCGGCGGTGTTCGAGGCCGACATCGCCCGTGTCATCACGGCGGACGCCTCGGTGCGCGCGAAGCAGACGCCCCAGTCGACCAATCCCGGTGCCGTGGCAGCGGCGCTGGCGGACGTCGAGACCTGGCTGGCGGCTAGGTAGGGCCGCCTGTTTGGTTGCCCTTGCCTCACCGGCTTTGCTAAAATCGGACGTCCTACAGCACGACCATCCCACCTCACTCTTGAAAGGCTATGCCGGGGGACTCTTCATGCCGCAGCGCCAACCCCGGGTTGGTGACATCGTCGACGACTACTGCCCTCGAGAACGACGCGTGAGCGACCACGCTGTCGTGGCGATGGTGGGCGATGACATCCGCCAGACCCGATGTACCACCTGTGATACGGAGCACGAGTACCGCCAGGGAAAGTTGCCCGCGAGCCGCAAGAAGACCGCGGCGCCCCTCCCGCCGAAGCCGCCCGCGGCCATCGCTGCGGCCGCCCCGAAAGCTCAGGAACCGCCCGCTGCTGCGGACGAACCTGAGGCCAGGTCCGCCGACACCGCTGACGTGCCGGCACCGGTGGCTGCCGCGGCCCAGCCGCCGGCACACGAAGGCCATGTCCACAGACGCTTGATTCGCGCGGTCCTTCCCCGCGTCGAAGGCGAGCTTCCCGTCCGTCAGGCCCCGGAGTTCACGATGCACCGCGCGGCCGAACGTCAGATGCCCGGTCGCAATCACCGGCCGGGACAAGGCGGCCCGCCGAGACACGGCGCGAGCGGCCCCGGCGGCCAGGGGCAGCGACACGGCGGCAACAGGCCGTCCGGTGGGAATCCGTCCGGCCAGCGCGGCGGCCGGGGCGGGTTCGGCGGCCCGGGCGGCCCCGGCGGTCATGGCGGACACGGGGGGCCCAGGCACGGCCGGCCGCAGGGCGGCCCGGGTGGTCGAAAGAGGCACTGAGCACCACATGAACGTTCTTGCAGGGAAAGTCGGCCTCATCACTGGTGTCGCCAACCGGCGGTCCATCGCCTGGGCCGTGGCGCAAGTCATGGCCAGGGATGGCGCGCGTCTTGCGTTGACCTACCAGGGCGAGCGGCTCGGTGACAACGTGCGCGAGCTGGCGCAGGAACTGACCGATCCGCTCGTGCTGCCGATGGACGTGACGGCCGACGAGCAGATGGACGAAGCGTTCGCGACGATCCAGCAGGAGCTCGGCGGGCTCGATTTCGTGTTGCACGGCACGGCGTTCGCGCCGCGCGAAGAGTTGTCCCGCCCGTTTACCGAAACGTCACGCGAGGGGTTCCGGATCGCGCTGGACGTCAGCGCGTACTCCCTCGTGGCGATGGCCAGGCGGGCCGCGCCGATGATGGCGCCGCGCGGCGGCGGCAGCATCTGCACCCTCTCGTACCTCGGGGCCGACCGCGTCTTCACGAACTACAACGTCATGGGGGTGGCGAAGGCCGCACTCGAGTCGAGCGTCCGTTATCTCGCGGCGGATCTCGGTCCCCAGGGGATTCGTGTGAACGCGATCTCGGCCGGCCCCATCAAGACGCTGGCCGCGTCGGGTATCTCGGGATTCTCGAGCATCCTCCAGGTGTACCGCGACCGGTCTCCGCTGAAACGCAACGTCGAATTGGAGGAAGTGGCCTCGACCGGGCGGTTCCTGCTCGGCCCCGAGAGCAGTGCCATCACCGGCGACGTTCTCCTCGTCGATGCGGGCTTCCACGCGATGGGGTTCTCACTGGGGATTGGGGAGTGGGGGTTGGGGGTTGGGGGTTGGGGGTTGATGTCCGAAGCCCGAGGCCCGAAGCCCGAGGCCCGAAGCCCGAAGCCCGAGGCCCGAAGCCTAGTACTCTTCTCTCCGCACGTTGGTTTTCCGCACACCTTCGGCGAACAGCATCTGCGTCACGTCGGTGACGAAGCCGGCCGGACCGCACACCAGGCCCACCGCCAGCGGCCGGAGCAGTTCCCGCAGGAGGGCCGCGTCCACGCGGCCTCGCCGGCCCTTCCACGTGTCGTCCGCGCGTCGCGTGATCGTCGGCCAGTACCGGAGTCGCCCCATCGCCTGCAGGCGCCGGAACTCCTGGTCGAAGACGAGGTCGGCTGGCGTGCGGGCGCTGTAGACGACATCCACGGGTGACGGCCGGAGGCGAGCCAGCGCGGCCCGCATCATCGCGCGCAGCGGTGCGATGCCCGTGCCGCCCGCCACGAAGACCAGCGACCGCCCGAACCGGTACGGCGGAAGCGCGAAACGGCCGAACGGGCCCTGAATCCCGGCGATCGAACCCGGTTGGAGCGCGTCGAGGTGCGGGCCCATCCGTTCGTGATCGTCGAGTCCCACCAGCAGTTCGAGGGTACGCGTTCGCCGGGCGTCGGCGGGCGAGCACGCGATCGAATAGGGCTTGCGCACCGCCTGGGTGGCCAGTCCGATGCCAATCGCCTGGCCTGCCTTGAACGGGAAGGGGCGTCGTCCGAGATCGAGGCGCACCAGCGCGGCGCGCCCCGAGACGCGCGTCACGTCCAGCACGCGCGCCGTCGTGTCATCGGGCCTCGACGTCATAACACTCCCTGGGCAGCGCGTTCGAGATCGACGTCCGACAGCCCCGGTGCCCCGGCGCTCCCGCGGGTGTGACGCCGGCCCTGCTTCCGATGGGTCTTGTCCTGGTACATGCGGCGATCCGCGACGGCCAGGAGCGACTCGTACGCCTTGCCGTCCTGCGGAAACACGGCCGCGCCGGCGCTGACCGACAGCCGCACCCGCTGCCGCCCCGTCGCCTCGAAGACGATCGCGTCGATGGCCTGCTGCAGTTCGACGAGCTTGGCGTCCGCTTCTTCGCGGCCGCAGCCCGAGAGCACGACGATGAATTCGTCGCCGCCGTACCGGACGCAGAGGTCGTACGGGCGGATGGCGGCGGCCAGCGCCGTGGCGACCTTGCACAACGCGTGGTCGCCCGTCGAGTGCCCGTACGTGTCGTTGATGTCCTTGAGGTTGTCGAGGTCCAGCAGCAGCAGCGACACCGGCGTGTCGAGGCGGCTGGCCCGCGACAGTTCGCGCGTGAGATGGACGAACAGCAGCCGGATGTTGGGCAGGCCCGTCAGCGCGTCGGTGACCGAATCGACCTGCGTCTGTTCGAACACCACCGAGTTGAGGATGACGGCCGCCGCCTGCTCCGACACCAGCTGCACCAGGCGTCGATGGTCCTCCGTGAAGGCGTGGACCTCCGAGTGGTAGAGCGCCAGCACGCCCACTACACCGTCCGAGACGATGAGCGGGCACGCGAGCAGCGACTTGAACGGGATGGCGTCCGAATCGAGGCTGGCCGCGGTGGTATCGAGCGACGGCTCGGCATTCACGAGGCACTGGCGTGTCGAGGCCACGCGGCCCACGGCGCCCGTGCCGACCGGCACGGTCAGGCGGCGGAGACGTTCGGCCGACAACCCCGTCGCGAACTGGCAACGGACGATGCCCTTGGACGACTCGAGCAGGAACAGGGCGCAGGCGCCGAACGGGACGAGGTTCTGCAGTTTCGCGG
This sequence comes from uncultured Vicinamibacterales bacterium, assembly GCA_964547975.1. GTDB lineage: Bacteria > Acidobacteriota > Vicinamibacteria > Vicinamibacterales > JAKQTR01 > CAYJPV01. The sequence continues at coordinate 3,606 of CAZJRM010000127.1, forward strand.
CGATGACCGTCATCGAATCGGCGACGCCCAGCGTGGTGCCGATCGCCCTCGACATGTCGTACAGGCGATGGATTTCGCTGTTGGCCTGGGCGATGTCCCGCAACACCGCCGGCGGGGCCTGCAGCGTCGTGCCCTCCGGGATCTGCAGCCGGCCGCCGTCGCCGGCAATTGCGCCGAGGGCCTGTTGCGTCAGTTCGGCTCCGTCGACGGCGGTGAGTTGCAGGGTGGGCAGCAGTTCGGCGAAACGCGCGACGACCGCCGGGTCCAGCGCCTTGCCCGCCTCGGCCCACAGGATATCGAGCGCCTCGCGCGCGGGTAACGCGCGGTGAAAGGGGCGGTCCGAGGTCAGGGCCTCGTAGTGATCGACGCACGCCAGGATCCTCGCGCCAATCGGGATCTCGGTACCTCGAAGACCGCTGGGATACCCGGTGCCGTCCCAGCGTTCGTGATGGGCGAGCACGAGCGACGCCACCGGATACGGGAACGGCACCCCCGCGATGATGCCCGCGCCCACCTGCGGGTGGATGCGGACCTTCCGCAGCTCTTCCGGCGTCAGGGGGCCCGGCTTGGTCAGGATGTGGTCGGGCACGGCCAGTTTGCCGACGTCGTGCAGGAGCGCGGCCGTCCGGACGCCCTCGACCTCCTGGTCCGGCATGCCGAACGCCCGCGCCAGCGCCATCGCGTACGCCTGCTCGCGCCTGACGGACTGCGTCGTCCGGTGCCGGGCATCGATGGCGAGCGACAGGGCTTCGATGATCTGCAGGCGCAGCTGCGCGGCCGATTCGATCTGGTGGCGCTGATCCTCGATGAGTGCCGCCGATCGCCGCTGGCCGAGGAACGCGAGCACGAGCGCGATGAGGGCCACGGCGAGCGGAGCCAGGCTCAGCAGGCCGGCCGGCCTGAACCAGCCGGCGGCCGCGCCGAGCATGATCCCCCCGGCGGCGACGATCCAGAACAACCCTGCAGGGGCGGGCCGACGCATCGTCGTGCTATCGCGCCGATGGCGGCGCGGATGGAGTCCCGGCCCCGGGAGCCGCCGTCTGCGCCGCGTAGTACGCGGTCTGGTACCGTTCGATGAGCGACTTCATCTTCACGGCGTGGGAGCGGTAGTGGCCCCGGCACTGGATGGGCGTCGCGCCCCCGGTCGTTTCGATGAGGACGTCCGAGAACACGAGGTGCGTGTCGATCCCGACCGACGCGACGTGCGCCATGTGGATCGAGTGTTCGTACCGGCCGATCCACTGCGGCGTGAAGTGCACCACGCTGGTCGGCGTGATGAGTACCTGCGTCGGAAAAAGCCGGTTTCCGGGGCTGAGCCGGCTGGCCCGGAATACCTCGCCCGGGGCGAACGGCCGCCCCTTCGCCCACACGACGACCCCGAACGCTGCCGCCACCAGCACGGCCACGGCAAGCGCCAGGCCGCCCGCCGTCTCCAGTCCGCCCGAATTCATGGCGGGTACATTGATCCGGCGGTGAGGCCGGTGTCAAGGGTGCTGGTGAACCTGCCGGCCGGCCCGTGCGTCTACTGTCCAGTGGAGGGCGTGTCATGCCGATGGTCTGGAGACGGGTTGGACTCCTCGCGCTGGCGGTCACGGCCGCCGCGTGCGACATCACGGTCGGGGCGTTCGAATTCAAGGTGCGGGAAGAGAAGCGGTTCACCGTGGGCGGGCCGGCCCGGGTGAATCTCTCGACCTTCGACGGATCCATCGAGATTCGCGGGTGGGATCGTCAGGAAGTCCTCGTGGAGGTCGAGAAGCAGGCGCCCGACCAGGCGACGGCCGATCTGATCAAGGTGAACAGCCGGCAGGAAGGCAACGCGATCACCATCGACGTGCCCCAGCCGTCCGGGTTGCTGAATCGCAACTGGAACCGTTCTCCCAGCGCCAGTCTCGTGGTCTCGATGCCGCCCAACGCCGACCTCGTCGTGCGCAGCGGCGATGGGTCGATCTCGATTCGGCGAGTTTCGGGGCGGTTCGACGTCAGGACCGAAGACGGGAGCATCGCCATCGACGCGCACCAGGGCGATCTCGTCGCGCGGACCGGCGACGGTTCCGTCCGCATCAAGGATGCCGCCGGCACGATCGACGTGGAGACCGGCGACGGGAGCATCACGGTCGACGGCGTGCTCAGCCGCGTCCGCCTCGAGACCCACGACGGATCGATCTCGTGCAGCGCCCGACAGGGCAGCCGTATGGACGAAGACTGGCTCATGACCACCGGCGACGGCAGCGTGCGGGCGGAACTGCCGAAGGGATTCGCAGCCGAGGTCGACGCCGAAAGCGGCGACGGCCGCGTCCACGTCGACGGGGTGTCGAAACGCCAGGACGAACGTGCGGGCAACGAAGACGACCACCAGGAACGCCGGAGCGTCCGTGGCGCCCTCGGTGGCGGCGGCCGGCTGCTGAAGCTCCGGTCGGGCGACGGCTCGATTACGGTCCAGGTCTGGTAGCGGCGCGCGGCGACGGCGCGGCGTAGAAGGTCCGGTCTTCGACGCCGGCGTCTTCAAACGCGTCGCGCCGTTCGCGGCACTTGCTGCAGAGCCCGCAGTGGCTGCCGCCCTGCGGGTTCATGCAGGACAGCGACCACTCCATCGGCACCCCCAGCGCCGCCCCGAGGCGAATGACGTCAGGTTTGTCCAGATCCCTGAACGGGGCCACGATCTCGATCGTGTGCGCGAGCCCCAGCGATAACGACCGGCCGATCGCGGTGAAGAACTCCGGCGTCGCGTCCGGGAACGGGTTGCCCGCCAGCGGACCGATGGCGAGGTGATGGAGACCCGCCGAGGCGCAATACACGCCCGCCTTGGTCAGCAGCACCAGGTTGCGGCCCGCGAGGTAGACGTCTTCGTCGGGCGTGTCGTACGCCGGCGCCGCGCCGGTGACGGCCCAGTGGTGCGTCCCGTACACGTCCCGCATCGGGAGTTCCAGCGCCACCATCGGACGGAGGCGGGCGGCAAAGGAGGGCACTCCTGCCAGATGGCCGAGCGCGCGCCGTTCGGCGTCCTCCCACGCCAGGCCCGCGCTGACGTAGAGCGGGTGTACCTCCGACGTCCGTGACAGGTGCGCGGCGAGCACCACGCTGTCGAGGCCTCCCGAGCAGAGCACCGCCACGCGGTCTGGCGCGGACGGCATCGGCGGTAGAATGTCAGTCATGTATTCCGTGACCAAGCGGATCGATTTCTGTTACGGCCACCGCCTGCTCGACTACGACGGCGTCTGCAAGCATCCTCACGGCCATAACGCCGTGGCGGAAATCGAGGTGCGCAGCGGCGAACTCGACCACCGCTGCATGGTGTGCGATTTCGGCGACATCAAACGCGTCGTCAAAGGCTGGATCGACGAGACCATCGATCACAAGATGATCCTCCGCCGGGACGACCCCCTGGTCAAGCCGCTCGCCGAACTCGGCGAACCGATGTTTCTCGTCGACAGCAACCCGACCGTGGAACACATCGCGAAGATCATCTACGACTACGCCGTGTCCCAGCGCCTGCCGGTGCAGGCCGTCCGCGTCTGGGAAACCCCGACGTCGTTTGCCACCTTCAACGGCTGACGCACCGTGCTGCTCGTCTTCGACTTCGACGGCACGCTCATGGACACGCTGCGCGATCTCACCGAGGCCGCGAGCGACCTGGCCGAAGCGTACGGCGGCGTCCGCCTGACCGAGGCGCAGGCGGCGGCCATGATTGGCGATGGCGCCCCGGTCTTCGTGGGGCGGATCCTCGCGCACGTGGGGCTGGCCGAGGTGCCCGAGGGGGCGGTGGCCCGCTATCTCGACTTCTACGAACGTCGCGTGTTCGATCATACGGCGCCGTACCCCGGGGTCGCCGAGTTGCTCCGGCGCCTGTCGGGCACGCACAGGCTGACGTTGCTGACCAACAAGCCGGAGGCGTCGGCGCGGGCGCTGCTCCATCACACGGGACTCGACACGCTGCTCGACGACTGCGTGTTTGGTGACGGCGCGTGGCCGCGCAAGCCGGATCCCGCCGGCCTGCGATGGCTGATGGCGCGCGCAGGGGCCGGACCCGGCGACACGGTCATGGTGGGTGACTCGATCATGGATCTCGAAGCCGGCCGGGCCGCCGGCGTGCGCGTGTGCCTGGCGAAGTACGGCTTCGGCTTCGAACGGATCCCCGCGGCCGCCATCCGGCCGGAAGACGGCGTGATCGAAACGCCGATGGCGCTCGCCGACTGGATCGGTCAGGTCGCGGCGACGGCCGCGGGCGGCTGAGGGCAGACCATGGACGTCGACACCAGCGGCTGGACCGGAGAGGGCACGTTCACGCCGGTGCTCGTCGCCGCACTCGAGCGGATCGATGCGATCGCCGCGTTGCGTGTCGAAGATGCGCCGGCGAGTCGTGCCGACACGGGCTACGCCCTCATCGCCAACGAGATCTTCGTGTCGTTCAGGACCGAACAGCAGGCGGAAGCCGTGAAGCGGTTCGGGTTCCTGCCGGCCACGAAGCGGGTGACCGTCCCCACGATGACGCTTGCCGGGCTCGCGGATGTACTGGCGGGCGTCGAAGACGTCGGCGCACCTGACTACGGCGACGAAGGCATGCTACAGTACTTGCGGACCGAGCGGATTGTTCCGCCCTACCAGACCCGGGGAATCAAGGTCGTGGAGCTGGTCCGCGTCTACGGCTTCGGCATCCCACCCCGGCCCTAATCCTGCCCCTCGTCGTGACGTATGCGCGTCCATTCGAATACGAGACGTGTGCCCGTGGCACGGCCACGTTCGTCGTCTCCGGCCTGCGAGATGCCGGTGGTGTCTTCCGGCGTCCCGCGTTCTCCGTGGTGGTCCAGCCCATGGCTGATCGCCCTTCTGCTCGTGCTTCTCACCGTCGTCGTCTACCTCCCGGCGATGCGCGCCGGTTACCTCTGGGACGACGATGTCTACCTGACAGCCAATCCCCACCTCCGTAGTCTGTCCGGATTGTCCGACATCTGGTTCCGGATCGGGACGACGAACATGTACGTGCCGATGGTGTTCACCACCTTCTGGGTCGAGCACCACCTCTGGGGCCTGGAACCGCTGGGGTATCACCTCGTGAACCTCGCCTTCCACGCGGCCGCCGTCGTCCTGCTGTGGAGGCTGTTCCGGCGGCTGGCGCTTCGCGGGGCGTGGCTCGCCGCGGCGCTCTTTGCCGTGCATCCGGTGATCGTCGAATCGGTGATGTGGGTCACCGAACTGAAGAACGTGCAGTCCGCGTGTTTCGGGCTGGCATCGCTGCTCGCGTTCTTCCGATACCGGCCGCTCGATGGCGGGCCGACCTCGCCGCGCGGCCGTGTCCGCGACTACGGGCTGGCGCTCGTGCTGTTCGGCGCGGCTCTGCTAAGCAAGCCGGTGGTCGTCGGCGCGGTGCCGGTCATCGCGGTGCTCATCTGGTGGAAAGACGGCCGGGTGCGGCGGTCGGATCTGCTGGCGCTGGCGCCCATGCTGGTGATGGGGCTCGCCGCGGGCTTCGTCGCGATCTACGTCGAGCGTCACTTCGGCGGCGCCAGCGGCAGCGCGTGGCAGCTCGGCTGGGCGGATCGTGTCCTCGTGGCGGGGCGGTCCGTGTGGTTCTATGCCGCGACCCTGATGTGGCCGGCGGGGTTGCTGCCGATCTACCCGCGATGGGACATCCAGACGGGCGCGTGGTGGCAGTACCTGTTTCCGATCGGAGCGCTGGCCGTGGTGGCCACGTTGTGGGCGCTGCGGCACCGCATCGGCCGCGGGCCCGTCGCGGCCGTGGCCAGTTTCGGCCTGCTGCTGTCGCCGCTGATTGGCATTTTCAACGTGTCGTACCACCTGTACTCGTTCGTGGCCGATCACTTCCAGTACCACGCCACGCCTGCGGTCTTTGCCCTGTTCGGATCGGGACTGGAGACGGTGCGCCGGCGATTCGGCGGCCGCACGGCGTCCCGCGTGACCGCCGGCGTCGCGGGGCTTGCCGTCGTCGTGCTGGCCGTGCTGGCGCAGCAGCACACGCGCGTATTCACGAACGAGCGGACGCGGTGCGAGGCGGTCCTTGCGGGCAACCCGCAATGCTGGGTCGCCATGAACAACCTGGGTGTCGCGCTCAAGGGCGAAGGACAGCCGCGGGCGGCCGTCGAATGGTACGAACGCGCGCTGAGCGTCCGCCCCGTCTATCCCGAGGCGCACAACAATCTGGGCGTCGCGCTGCAGGCGCTCGGCGACGTTGGTGGTGCCCTTCGGCACTACGATGAGGCCCTTCGCCTCTGGCCCGATTACGCGCTGGCCCACAATAACCGGGCGACCGCCCTTGCGAACGCCGGACAGACGGACGCGGCGGTCCAGGCGCTGCAGGAAGCCCTCGCGCTCAACCCCGGCAGTGCCGATGCGCACAACAACGCGGCGAAGGTCCTGGCGTCCGCCGGGCGCACCGCCGAGGCGCTGCGGGAACACCAGGAGGCGCTGCGCATCGACCCGGCGAATGCCGACGCGCACCACGCGCTCGGCGTGACACTGGCGGGCGCAGGCCGCTGCTACGAGGCCATCGACGCGTACGGGGCGGCCCTCCGAATCAGCCCGGACGATGCCGAGATCCTCACCGACCTGGGGGCCGCATACGCGTGCACCGGCAACCTGCCGGCGGCCGTCTCCGAGTACCGGGCCTCGATTCAGCTCGCCCCGGCGAACCCGCGGGCCCACAACGGTCTGGGCCTCGCGGAAGCCTGGTCGGGCCAGACCGAAGCGGCGGCCCGGGAGTTCCAGGTCTCCCTCCGAATCGACCCCGCCTATGCCGAGGCCCGCAACAACTACGGAACGCTGCTGGCGTCGCGCGGCCTCCTCGATGAGGCGATCGTGCAGTTCCGTGAAGCCGTTCGCCTGAAACCGGGTTACGCTGAAGCGCACAGCAACCTGGGCACGGCGCTGGCGGCCACCGGCCGCCTGCAGGAGGCCGTGACGGTGCTCGGCGAGGCCGTGCAGCTGGCCCCCGGGTCGGCAGAGGCCCGCAAACGGCTGGGTCTGGCGCTCGCCGAGGCCGACAGGCTCGATGAAGCGGCGGCGCAGTTGCAGCGGGCCGTCGAACTGGATCCGTCGGATGAGGCGGCGAAGCGGAACCTCGACCAGGTGCGCCGATTGCACACGGCTGCACCGGTTCGCTGAGCCCCGGCCGAAGACTGGCCGTCCGGCCGGGAATCCAGCTAATGTCGTGCGGCCCAGCCGCCGACAACTGGACAGGAGTGGAAACCTCTGCTCTGCCGGAAGGCTCTGTGCCACTGATTGACTCACTCATCGCTGCCGTCCTGAAGTCCAACGGGGACGGGCTCGTCATGCACGTGGGCGAACGCCCGTACGTCCTGACGTCCGCCGGGCCTACCAACCTGGCGGACCGGCCGATGAGCTTCGACGCGATGAACAACGTCCTGGCCGACCTCCTGACGGTCGAGGACGACCTGACGCTCCGTGAAGTGGGCGCTGTCGAAAAAGACATCAGCCTCCCCGCCGCGCCCGGCGAGGCGTTCAGGCTGGTGGCCGCCCGGGGCGGCCAGGATATCTGGGTCGAACTCCGGCGCCTTCGCGCGACGCCTTCGTCTACCCAGGTCTTCGTGCCTCAGTCGCCCCGCGCGACCGAGTCGCCCGTCGAGTCCGTGCCGAGGCCGCGGATGGCGCCGAGCCACCCCGAGGCGATCCCGGCCGCGCCGGCGTCGCCGCCACCTCCGGTCCCGTCCTACACCCCGATCTTCACGCCGACGCCGAAGACGGCGACGTCGACGCCATCCCCGGCCGCCCCGCAGCCAGGCCGGCCCGCGTCCCCGTCTCGACCGCCCCACGCGCCGCGCGAACCGCCATCGCCCGTGCAGCGCCCCACACCGGCGCCGCGCGACGTGCAGCCCGGCGTGGTGCTTCCGTTGGCGCGCGGACCCATTCGCGGAGATGTCGGCCGGCCCACGCCGCCGCCGCCGCCCCGCCACCTTGGTGTGGGACGCCTGCTGCGAACCGCCGCGGCGAGAGGCGCATCGTCCCTCTACCTGATGGCCGAGGCGCGGCCGCACATTCGTGTCGACGACGAGATGCTGGTGCTCGACACCGAGCCGCCGCTGTCCATTCCGGAAGTGGAAGCCCTGGTGCTCGAACTGGCGCCGAGCAGCTCACGCGAAGCGTTTGCCGGCGGCAGCCCGACCGAATGGGTGTGCGATCTGCCTGATGTCGGGCGCGTCCGATGCCTGAGCTTCCGCGATCAGCGCGGGCCGGGCGCGGTATTCAGGCTGATTCCCGCCCGGCTCATGTCGGCGGACCAGCTCGGCCTGTCCCGCGACATCCAGGCCCTGTGCAGCGAGCGGGACGGCCTCATTCTCGTTGCCGGCCCGCGCCTCAGCGGGAAATCGGCCCTCGTGGCCGCGTTCGTGGACCTCATCAATCGCAACCGCGCCGACTACATCATCACCCTCGAGTCGGAGATCAAGTTCGTCCATGACAACCGGAAGAGCATGATCAGCCAGCGCGAGGTGCGAGGCGACGGCGAGGCCATGACGTCGAGCCTGCGGTCCGCGCTCCGGGAAAATCCCGACCTGCTCGTTGTCGATGACCTGCGCAGCCCGGATGCCATCGTGCAGGCCGTCGATGCGGCCGACTCGGGCCACCTCGTCATCGCCTCGGTCACGGCGCACACGACGATGACCGCGGTGGCGCGTCTCATCGAGAGCGTCCCGATGGAGCGCCAGCCCCACATGGCGCTGGCGCTGGCCGAAACCCTCCGCGGCGCCGTCGCGCAGGTCCTGCTGCGCAAGGCGGGCGGCGGGCGCGTGGCCGCGCGTGAACTGCTCCTGAACACGCCCGGCGTGTCGGCGCTCCTCGCCGAGGGCAAGGTGAGCCAGCTGTCGCTGGCCATCGAGTCGGGGCGGAAGTACGGGATGATCCCGATGAACGACGCGCTGGCCGCTTTCGTGCAGAGTGGCGCGGTCGACGCTCGCGAGGCCTACCGCAAGGCCTTCGACCGCGTGGCGTTCATCGAACTGCTGCGCCGCGACGGCGTCGACACGTCGTTCGTCGAACGCCTCGCCTGACGTCGTCCGGCTGAAGCCGGACGCCACGAACGTCACTACCGCTCGACCAGATCCGCCACCAGTCCCAGCAGGAATTCGACGAGGTCCTCGTCCGTCAGCGACCCGATCGCCTTGCCCGGCGCGAACGGATGTTCGTCCACGAGCACGCGATGGCCGCGTTCGCGCGACAATTCGCAGGTGACGACCGGCTCGGCGCCAGCCGTGTCGAGGCGCAGGTCCAGATAGGTGCGCGACGAGCGTTCGGACGTCATGCGGACGCCCCCGCCCGGGGTCGTCACGCGGTACGGATACCCTTCGGCCGTGAGAATCTGCGAGACCAGCGTCACGACCGGAACCGCGACCGACGGCAGGAATACCGCGTAGTCGCGTTCGGCGGCTGTCGCGCGTTCGCGGCGGGCCGCGGCGGCGCGTTTCACGTCGGCCAGGCGATTCTGGACGAGTTTCCGGACCTGCGAGACTTCCAGTGCCATTACACGTTCCTCCCGGCGTCCTCGACGCCCACCACTCCCGCGTTCCGCAAGGCGTCCACCTCGCCCCTCGACAGACCGGCCAGTTCGGTCAGCACGGCTGCCGTATGTGCCCCGAGGCGGGGCGGCGGCGTGCGGACCGCTCCGGGCGTCTCTGACAGCTTGATGGGAACCCCGAGGAGTTTCAAGGCCCCGGCCGCCGGATGATCGATCTCCTGGATCATCTCACGAGCGGCGACCTGCGGATCGCGCAAGACTTCGTCCAGGGTCCGGACGCTGGCGCACGGCACACCCTCGGGTACCAGGAGGTCGATCCAGGCCTGCCGGGTGCGGCCGGCGACCAGGGACGCCAGCAACGGCCGCAGTTCCGGTTCGTGGCGGACTCGCCCGGCGTTCGTTCTGAAGCGCGAATCGGCGCCGAGCCAGGTTTCTCCGGTCAGCCGGCAGAACGTCCGCCACTGAGCGTCATTGCCGATGGCCAGCACGAGGGTGCCGTCCGCGGCGGCGTACGTATCGTACGGCGCGATGCTGGGGTGCCGGTTGCCGGAGCGCATCGGTGTGCCGCCCGTCGTGAAGTGGATGCCGGCCTGGTAGGTCAGCAGCGACACCACCGAATCGAGCATGCCCACGTCGACGAACTGACCCCGCCCCGTCCGCTCGCGTACGAGCAGCGCCAGCGTGATGCCCTGCACGGCAAACAACCCGGCGACGATGTCGGCAATGGCGACGCCGAGGCGGTAGGGTTCGCCGTTCGCGGGGCCGGTGAGGCTCATGAGGCCGCCCTCGGCCTGCACCACGGCGTCGTAGCCCGGCCTGTCACGCCGCGGACCCGTCGCGCCGAATCCCGTGATGGACGCGTAGACAAGCCGCGGGTACATCGTCGCGAGCGTGTCGTAGCCGAGACCGAGGCGGTCGAGCGTGCCCGGCGCGAAGTTCTCGATGAGGATGTCGGCCTTCGCGATGAGCGTGTCGAGCACGCGCCGGCCGTCGGGGTGCTTGAAGTCGAGCGCGACGCTTTCCTTGTTGCGGTTGATGCTGAGGAAGTACGAACTCTCGCCGCCGACGAAGGGCGGGCCCCACGCGCGCGTGTCGTCGCCGGTGCCCGGGCGCTCGATCTTGATGACTCTGGCGCCCATGTCGCCGAGCAACATCGTGCAGTAGGGGCCGGACAGCACCCGCGTGAGATCGAGGACGGTCACACCGTCGAGCGGTCGCATCGTCATTCCGGGGGCGTGTTGAAGACCTGCCCCACATCAAGCCGGGTGGTGTGTGCCGGCAGTCTAGTCGCGTCGTGCAGCGCGGCCCGGTCGAACCCCTTCACCGCGGTGTTGCCGACGAATGTGACCGGCACCGTGCGGAAGCCGGCCGCGACGAGCGCGTCGTAGGCGCCGGGATCGTCGTCCACGTCGCGCACCGTGAACGGCAGGCCCGCCTGTGAAAGGAACCCCTTCACTCGCTCGCAGGCCATTCAATGCGATCCGCTGAAGACGACAATCGGAGGGGCGGTCATTCGCGGTCCTTGTAGTCGCGGGCGAGGGTGACGAGGTCGGCGTAGAGGCCGTACGCCGTCTGCTGGACCCCGCCGTCGAGCTGGTGAATGCCGATGTCTCCCAGGTGGTCCGTGCTCAGCACCAGCAGGTTCTGCATGCCGGTGAGCCCGGCCATCGGGTCCGACGCGTCGAGCTCTTCGACGCCCACGCGTCCGACCGCCGCCCCGTCGCGGCGTTCGCCTCGAGCCACGAGCCTGAGGCGCCTGCCGCGGCGCACGGCCGCCTGCGCCATGTCCGGCGTCACGTCCCGGATGCCGCCGCGCACGATCCCATGGGGCGTCGTCCGCCCCTGCATCAATACGTTGATGAGGGCTGCCGCCTTGGCCGCCGCGTCCCAGCCGTCGATGTCGAACGAAGCGTCCGCTTCCGCGATACCCGCCTGCTGCATCTCCGCCAGCGCCGCGTCGAAGGATCGGCCGGCTTCCATCGCGCTCAGGATGTAGTTCGTCGTCGCGTTGACCACGCCGCGGAAGCCGTGGATCTCGGCGCCGGGCAGGGTCTCCCGGACCATGTTGAAGACCGGGATGCCGTCCATCACGGCCGACTCGAACAGGAATCGCTTGCGCGCGCCGGCGGCGACGGCCGCGATTTCGCTGTACGAGAAGGCCACGGGACCCTTGTTCGCCGTCACCACGTGCGCTCCGCCGCGCAGCGCCGCCACGGCGTGCTCGGTCGCCGGCTGGCCCCGATCGATGTCGAGTACCGTCGTCTCGACCACGACCAGTTGCTGCAGCCGGCGCAGGCGGGAATCGCCGGTCGCGTGGCGGATGAGTTCCAGGCCCGACGCCTCCGCGGGCAGGGACCGCCCGCCGTCCACCTGCGTCAGTTCGCCGAGCGGCGTGCCCATCTCGGAGAGCTTCAGCGCGTGGACGAGATCGAGGCCTCGTGCGCTGAACGCCGATCCGTGCCGCCGCGTCGCGATCCCGACGACTCGCCAG
>CAZJRM010000128.1:0-7572 GCA_964547975.1 uncultured Vicinamibacterales bacterium
CGGATGTCGGGACTCGCCGCTACCATAACACGGTTACTTTGCCCGCAGGTACTGCGCGGGCCACGGCCCGTCGTGGCCGAGGGCCTTGGCCGCGTGCAGCGGCCAGTGCGGGTCGCGCAGCATCTGCCGGCCGATGAGCACCAGGTCGGCCTGGTCGTTGCGGACGATCTGATCCGCCTGTTCCGGCGACGTGATGAACCCGACGGCGGCGGTGAGCATCGGCACCGTGTCTTTGACACGCTGCGAGAACGGCACCTGGTACCCGGGGCCCGCCGGTATCGCGATGCCCGGCGCGATTCCGCCCGACGAACAATCGAGCAGATCGACGCCGTACGACGACAGGTGATGCGCGAGCGCGACCGTCTGGCGATCGTCCCATCCGCCCTCGGCCCAATCGGTGGACGACACGCGCACGAAGAGCGGCAGGCCCGCAGGCCATTCTTGGCGCACCGCGCGGCACACCTGCTTCAGCAGTCGCGTGCGGTTGTCGTACGACCCGCCGTATTCGTCCTGGCGGTGATTCGTCAGCGGCGACAGGAACTCGTGGATCAGATAGCCGTGCGCGGCGTGAATTTCGACGACCTGGAATCCTGCGGCGCGCGCGCGGTGTGCAGCCTGCCGGAACGCGTCGATGACCGTGCGGATGCCATCCGCGTCCAGCGCCTCCGGCACCGGTGAGCGTTCATCGAACGCGATCGCGCTCGGCGCGACGACCGGCCAGCCACCGTTGTCCGGCATGAGCGCGCCGCCGCCCGCAGTCGGCGGCGCCGTGCTGGCCTTGCGCCCGGCATGCGCGATCTGGATGCCGGGCACGGCGCCACACCGCGCGACGAACGACGCGACGCGGCGCAATCCGTCCACGTAGCGGTCGTCCCAGATGCCGAGATCGCCCGGGCTGATGCGCCCGCGGGCTTCGACCGCCGTCGCCTCGACGAGGATGAGACCGGCGCCGCCTGCGGCACGCGCGCCGAGATGGGCGACATGCCAGTCGTTGACGTACCCGTCCGTCGCCGAATACTGGCACATCGGCGACAGGCCGATGCGGTTGCGGAACGTCACGTCACGAATGGTCAGCGGACTGAAGAGGTGCACGAGCGACACGATCCCAGCTCCTTCGCGCAATCAGTCGATCGACAACACGAGCTTGCCGAACTGTCCGGCGTCGTCCATGCGCTCGTGGGCGAGCGCCGTTTCGGCCAGCGGGAACACCTGGTCCACCACCGGGCGCAGCGTCCCGTCGTCGAACAGGCGCAGCATCGCACCGAATTCGTCCGGCGTCCCCATCGTCGAGCCCAGGATCGAGATCTGCTTCCAGAAGATCTTGCGGATCTCGAGCGTTGTCGGCGATCCGGTGGTGGCGCCGAACGTGACGATCCGCGCGCCGGGTTTCGCGACGTCGAGGAGCGTTGGGAACGCCAGGTGACCGGCGCTGTCGACGATCACGTCCGGCCCGCCGTCGCAGAGCGCCTGGACGGCTTTGCCCCAGCCTTCTTCGTGGTAGTTCACGCCGCCGGTCGCGCCGAGCGCCTTCGCGCGGGCGATCTTCCCGTCGCTGCCCGACGTGACGATGACGCGCGCGCCGAGGTGCAGGGCGAAGCGCAGCGCGAACGTCGCGACGCCGCCGCCGATGCCCGTGACGAGCACCGTGTCGCCGCGCGCGACTGCGGCGCGGGTCACGAGCGCGCGATAGGCGGTCAGACCCGCGAGGGGCACGGCGGCCGCGTCGGTCCAGGACAGCGCCGAGGGTTTCACGAACAGGTTCTTCGCCGGCACGACGACGCGTTCCGCATACGTACCGTCGTCGGGAAGACCGAGGATACGAAAGTGCGGGCCCTGCGCGCGCGGGTCGGGGCCCCAGTCGAGGCTGGGATTGACGATCACGTCGCGTCCAATCCACGCCTTGTCGACACCCGCGCCAACAGCTTCGACGCTGCCCGCGCCGTCCGAGCCGAGGATGACCGGCAACTTGATGCCGGCGTAGAGGCCGCGGCGGATCCACGAGTCTCGGTGGTTGAGGGCCGCGGCCTTCAGGCGCACGACGGCCTGGCCCGGACCGGGGGCCGGGTCGGGCACGTGTTCGAGGCGAAGGACGTGAGCAGCCTGGCCGAGTTCGCGCAGCACGACAGCATTCATGGGCGGCAGCGTAATCGGCCGTGCGATTGCGGTCAAGCCGCGCGGTTGGTATCCTCCGGTTCGTGACGCCCCGCGAACGAATGGCGCGCGCGATGAGGCCCGGACGCGGGCTGCTGCCGGATCGTGTGCCGCTGATGTGCCAGTTGTCCCTCGGGCACTACTTCCTCCACAGCGGACTGCCTCCCGTCGAGATCTGGTACGACTCGGCAGCGTTCTGCGACGCGCTGCTGGTGCTGCAGCGGGAGTACGGCTTCGACGGGATCCTCGTGAACCTGCCCGGCCGCGACCCGGACTGGCGAGACGACATTCGAACGTCGGCGGTCCGCGACGGGCGGACCGAGATTCACTGGAAGGACGGGTGCACGTCGATCGTGCCGGCGGATGACAACCCGTACGTGTGCGGTTCCGACGGCGCGCCGCGCCGCGCGCCCCTGCCGGAGGACATCGATCCCGACCTCCTGTTCTACGTCGAGCCCCATGCGCCCGCCGGACCCGTGTATCCCTCGGCGCGGTCGTTTCCGCCGTGGCAGTTCGACACGATGCGTCACGTGCGAGGGCGGGTGCCGAATCTTTCGGTCCACGGCGAGGTGTTTTCGCCGCTGTCGCAGTGGCTGGAGCTCGTGGACTGCGAGCAGGGGCTGATGGCGCTGCGCACGGACCCCGCCCGCGTGTCCGCGTGCCTGCAGAAGCTCGCCGATGGGGCCGCGGAACTGGCCTGCGGCCTCGCCGAGGCCGGAGCGGACGCCATCCTCATCTCGTCGGCGTTCGCCGGGGCTGGTTTCCTCTCGCCGAAACACTACGAGCGGTTCGTCCTGCCGGCCGAGGCGCGCGTCATCGACGGCATCCGCCGCCTGTGGCCAGACCTGCCGATCTACACCCACACGTGCGGGGCCATCGGCGATCGGCTCGAACTGATCCTGCGGAGCGGCACCGGTGGCATCGATACCCTCGACCCGCCGCCGCTCGGCACGGTGGATCTTGCCGACGCGAAAGCCCGGATGGGCACGCGGGCCTTCATCAAGGGCAACATCGACCCGGTGAATACGCTCCTGAAGGGGACCGAGGAGGACGTCCGGCGGGCCGCGCTGGGGTGCCTGGCGGCCGCCAAGCGGGGTGGCGGCTACATCCTCAGTTCGGCGTGTTCGGTGGCTCCCCACACTCCTCCCGCGAACCTCCTCGCGCTGGGCGAGGTCATCGAACGGGCCGGGAGCTACGCGACCGCCTGACCGGTCGTCCGCCCTATTGTCATCCTCCCGGCAATCCGGGACACTAGAGGCGGCGCCACTCTCGCTCCGGTCATCTGTCGGCCGGGAGTGTCGAACGAAAGGACCGTCAATGAGCGCAGGTTCGCAGGCCCCCGATCCCCTCCGGCAGCTTCCCGACGACAGCGTGCGGGCCGTGTTGTGGCGCTACGCTCACCTCGACGCCTTGCAGCGCCTGGTGAAGGCCAGCCGCGAGGTGGCACGCGGGCCCGTGGCGGGTCTGGTGGCGGGCGGCGAACGCCAGCGGCAGGACTGGACATCGGGGAAGGACGCGCTGCTCCGGTCGTTCGACACCGCGGGGGTGAACCTGGTCGGTCTCGACGTCGAGCACGGCGGTTCCGCCGAAGGGACACGCAACCTCGCCATGGCGCTCTCGGCCTTCGAACTGGCCTGGGTGGACGGCGGGGCCGCGACGACGGCATTGGCCAACTACCTGGCCGTGTCGCCGCTGCGCGAATGCGGCACGCCCGAGCAGCGCGCGTTCTACATGACGGCCGCGTCCGTGCCGCAAGGCGACACGGGCGCGCCGTGGCGCGGCGCCTTCGCGCTGACCGAGCCGATTCCGTACGCCGGCGTCGAGACCGGCATCCTGCACGGTAAAGCTCGCGTGGCCGCGTGGGTTGACGGGCAGGAGCCGGTGCTGCAGGTGGACAAGCGCGGCCGCTTCATCACGAACATGGGCTTCGCCGACTTCGTGACCGTGGCCGTCGATGCGGGCGACGAGCAGATCAAAGGCAGCTGTCTCATCATCATCCACAAGAACGACCCCGGCATGTTCGATCGCGGCGGGGCCACGCGGAAACTCGTCCACCCGTTGTCTTCGACGCACGACCCGGTGTTCAGCGTCCAGGTGCCCGCCAGCCGCATCGTCGGCGGCTATCGCGTGGTCGATGGGCGCATCGTGCCAAACTGGTCGCACGGCGAGGCGCTCGAAACCGTGTTCCGCCGCACGCGTGTCACCGTGGGCCTGATGACCGCGGCGAAGCTCCTGTCGGCCGTCGAACCCGTCATTCGGTACCACCGCGATCGGTTCCGCGGCAGCGAGGCCACGTCGCCGGGTTCCGCCCGCGACCTCTCGGGCCTGCAGCAGAAAGAAGACGTGCTGCACCGCCTGATCGACGTCTGGACGACGGGCGAGGCCGCGGCCGCGCTCGGCTTCGGTACCGCGCGCCTGCTCGACGAACTCGATGTGCTCGAACGGCGCGTCTTTTCGCAGTTGGCCGAGAAGGGCATCGAACGCGGGAGCGCCCGGACGAAGGCCCTCGAACAGGCGGCCGACGAGGCCCTGGCGTACTTCGCCGAACTGGCGAAGTCGCCGCAGCGCCGCAACGCGGCGCGCCTGGCCGAACTCGAGGCCGACGAACTCGTGCGCTACGCGCGGCTCGATGCCGTCGCCGACGTCCTGTCGCCGGCGGTCAAGCTCTGGAACACCGGTCACGGCGCGACGATGATGCGCGAAGCGGTGAGCCTGATGGGCGGCTACGGCATTACCGAGAACTGCCCCGGGTTCCTCGGCTACAAGTGGATGGACGCGCAGCTGGAAGCGACCTACGAAGGTCCCGAAGCCGTCCAGCGCCGCCAGCTCTCCGTGACGATGACGCGCGACCTGTTCCTCGCGCAGTACCGCGCGTGGGTGAACGAGATGCGCGACATCTCATCGGACCGCCCGGGCAGCGGCGCCTGCACGCTCGCGACGGCGATGCAGATGTGGTTGTGGACGCTGCAGTTCCTGCAGCGCAGCACCGACGCCGAGGGCCGCAAGCTCTACCAGAGCGCGCGCCAGGGCGTGACGTTCCCGCTGGCCGACGCGTTGTGCTGGATTCTGTCGGCACGTCAGCAGGTGCTGGATCTCATGGAACTCGAGCAGCACGGGCCGGCGAATCCCGACGTGGCCGCGCAGCTGCCGACGCTCCTGCCGTTCCTCACGGATCTGTGCCACCTCCAGACGTCGCACGCGGCTGGTGAAGTCGGACGGATCTGCACGGAGCTCATCTTCGGCTATCGCAAGCACCCGTCGTGGGAGACGGACGGCTGTTCGACCTGCTATGTCTCCAACGAACTCGAAGAGGCGGAAGAGGTCATTCCGGGCCTCTCGTCCACGGCGCGGTTCTACGGCGACGTCGTCGAAATCGACGGTTCGCATCCGCACAAGGCCGGGCCCTGTGCGCAGATTGGCGGCCTCGAGCCGTTCCTCCGGATGCGCAGCAAGCTCGACGGCTGCATGACCGGATCGCGCCTGGCCAAAGACCGGGCCGCCGAGGCCCTGACGCGTGTCGAGGTGCCCGAAGTGCTCGACTACCCGAGGTAGGCTAGAGGCTAGAGGCTAGTGGCTAGAGGCTAGAGGCTAGAGCCGCAAGCCGCAAGCCCACAGCCGAGAGCCGAGAGCCGAGAGCCCATGGTCTTGGCCTGGAGGACGACGACAGATGGCGAGGGTCCGACGACGGACGACGTGGACGCCGAAGCGCCTGTGCGCGCTGGCGTCCGGGCTGTAAGCCGGCGCTGATTCGCGCTGGCGTGGGACAGACCTGCATAGTCGATTCGGTTCCGGGAGGACTCCATGGCTTACCAGTACGCCGTTGTTGGCGCCGGCCGGCAGGGCATTGCCGCCGCTTACGATCTCGTCACGTTCGGGGACGCGTCGCGTGTGTTATTCGTGGACGTGCGCGAGGAAGCCGCATGGGCGGCCGCCGGCACGTTGAATCAGCTGACGGGCCGGGCCGTGGCGTCAGGCATCGCGGCTGACGCCCACGACACTGCGCGCCTGCGTGATGTGCTGACCGGCTGTCACGCCGTGCTGAGCGCGGCGCATTACGCCATCAACCTGAAGCTCACCGAAGTCGCCGTCGATCTCAAGATGCACATGGTGGACCTCGGTGGGCATACCGGTGTCGTGCGTCAGCAGCATGCGTTCGACGCGGCGGCGAAGGCGGCGGGCCTGACCGTCGTACCCGACTGCGGGATGGGACCCGGTTTGAACGTGTCGCTGGGCGAATACGCGATGAGCCGGTTCGAACGCCCGCGCGACGTGCGGATCTGGGACGGCGGATTGCCGCAGGCACCGCGCGCTCCGTGGAACTACTCGTCCACGTTCGCCATGAGCGGGCTCACCAACGAGTACGACGGCTCGGCGTTCTTCCTGCGTGAGGGCCGGGTCGTCGAAGTGC
Organism: uncultured Vicinamibacterales bacterium; assembly: GCA_964547975.1. Classification (GTDB taxonomy): domain Bacteria; phylum Acidobacteriota; class Vicinamibacteria; order Vicinamibacterales; family JAKQTR01; genus CAYJPV01. The sequence goes on from CAZJRM010000128.1 coordinate 6,560, forward strand.
CGTGTTTCGACGGCCTCGAAACGCTGCAGTTCGCGCCGCCGCTCGGGACGCTCGAGGCGTTCGTGACGTCCGGCGGTTTGTCCACCGCGCCGTGGACGTGGGAAGGCCGGCTCCAGGTCCTCGAGAACAAGACGCTGCGCTATCCGGGGCACTGCGCGATGTTCAAGTCGTTCGAGCACCTCGGCATGCTCGGCCTCGAACCGATCGACGTGGCCGGCGCGCAGGTCGTGCCGCGGGACGTCTTCCACGCCCTGCTCGAGCCGCGCATCGGCGTCACCGCGGGCATCGTGCCCGACGTCTGCGTCATGCGTGTCACGGGGACGGGCGAGAACAACGGCCGCCCGGAGTCGTTCACGGTGGAACTCGTCGACCGTTTCGACGAGGGCACCGGGTTCACCGCCATGCAGCGTCTCACCGGCTGGCACGCGGCGATCGTCGCGGGTCTGGCCGTGCGCGGGCAGTTGCCGGCAGGGGTGCGTTCCGTCGAGTCCGTGTCCGGCGCACTCATCGTCGCCGAGGGTCGCAAGCGCGGCTGGACGTTCGTGGAGACGTCAGGCACGAGGGCGTAGGATTCAGTCGGGCGCGCGGCTCGCGACCCGCGGCACCGTGGGGCAGGGTCTCATTCGACTGCGCCCAGAACAGGTCAGCCCTGCCAGGCCGGCGATCCCCGCACTCGCGCCCTATCTCGCGACTCCCGCGCGGTAGCCGGCGCGCGCCCGGACCGAGCACCCGTCACACTCGGCGGTGACGCGGATACGTCTGTAGGTCCCATCCACCGCGGCATTGGAGGGGTAGTAGCCAAGGACGATCTGGCTCGACAGTTCCTCACCGACGCGCGCCAGCACTTCCGGGATGTCGGCGTCCGCGCGAGCGGCCACCAGCCTCCCGCCGCTCGATGCGCTCAGGCGTTCCAGGAATCGTTCGGCGTCCGTGCGGGCGTCTGCGGTCGTCTGCGGCGGGTCAGGCGCGATCAGCCAACGCTTCACGTATCCGGGCGGCACAAGGGGCCCGGT
>CAZJRM010000128.1:7582-15400 GCA_964547975.1 uncultured Vicinamibacterales bacterium
CGTCAACTGGCTCTGGGTGTCGATGCCGTCGGTGAGCAGGATGATGGCCTTCCTGCTGTTGATCGCGCTCAGCCGGTCGGCCGCGATCAGCACGAGCCCGTCGTAGAGGCGTGTACCGCCTCCAGGACCGATTCGGGCGATCGCGCGTTGGAGGGCCGCTCGATCTCCGGTGAACTCCGTCAGCACGCGGATGCGCCGGTCGATTGAGACGATCATCACGCGGTCAGCGGCGCGCAGGGCCGAGGCGAATGCGGGCGCCGATACCCGGATCGCATCGCGGACGGCCCGCATACTGCCCGAGGTGTCGATGAGCAGCGCGACGTCTGTCGGCATGCTGCCGGCTTCGAGGCGTTCTACCTTCTGCTCGACGTCGTCCTCGAACACGCGGAACGCCGTCATGGGCAGGTCGCGGACCGTCTGGCCGTCGCGTCCGGTCACCGTCAGCGGCACGGTCACGAGTGTGATGCCGGACGTGAAACGCGGGCGGCCCGGCTCGCGAAGAACAAGCGATCCAGGCGCCGCCGGGTCGGCGGCGGCCGGCGCCGAAGGCGCGGCGTCGGACCCTTCGTGTATCGAGCGGATGCGGCCGGTCGTTGCGGCGCATACAGGCAGGTACTCCGGGAGCCCTCGACCCCTCGCGTGGAATTGCCCGACGAGCGATGCTGGCGACGCGGCGGACTTGGTCCAACCGCCGTCCCCGCGTCTGGCAACTTCTTCCGGGGCGATGCCCCGCCAGACGCTCGCTGCCGTGAGCGCCGAGCCGTCGCCCGCACTCTGCCGGTAGGTGGCCGCGGGAACCACAATTCCGACGATGGCGTGCCGCCAGTTCGGGTGCCGGTCGCCGGCGATAACGCCCAGAAGCATCGGAGCCGATGCCGATGACGCATCGCGCCCCGGGCGGGGCGGTGCCAACGGGTTTCCCATGTCGTCCCGCCAGTTGTACCGCCGTTCCCACTCGCTATCGGCGTCACTGAAGATCTGCGCCGCCGAGCCGCGGCCGGCGTCGGACGCGTCGTTCGTGCGTTGCGGCGGAGCGTCGGCCGCACCGGCGGCCATCGCGATGTACGTGCTCTCCGCGATCATGACGAAGTCGGCGTCCGCCGCCGAGTCGACCACCGAGTAGACCTTGCGCGCGCGGAACTCGTCGACGAGTCGCCGTTCGACGCCGACGTCGCGCGCAAGGCGATCGAGGTCGGCCGGCGTTCCTTCTCCCGGCAGTGCGAGCACCACGCTCGCGGCACGTCCGTCGCCGACCTGGAAGGTGATCCGCTGTCCCCCCGTCGGTGGGTAGGACACCGTGGACTTGATCGGCATCCGCGAGGTCCAGATGTTCGATTCGATCACGTCCTTCCCGAGGATCGGGCACAGCGTCAGGAGGCGCGAGTCGTGGTACGCGACGATGGCGATGCGCGAACCTCGCGGTGGCGCGCCCGCTTGGGACGTGACGGAAGACGCGGTCAACGCGGTTGCCGCGGCCGTGCCGACGAGCAATACCATCGGTCCGAATCGCGTCATGTGCACCTCGGATTGCTCCGCCGGTCGGATGACAGCGCATTCTACAGCCGGGTCAGCGCACTCCCCACCGCTCGCCCAGTTCCCGCACGTTCAGGAGGTGCAGGACGGGCGTGCCGCGCGCGGACAGGCGTGCGATGACGCCGGCGTCCTCGTCGCGCGTGGGCGGGAACGGTTCGAGCCAGCCGTTGCGCATCTTCAGGATCGCCGGCGAACGCCCGAGGCTGGCTTCGACGCCGCCGACGTTGATGAAGACGGCAAGCGCGGCTGCGCCGCGGCGCTCGTCGAAGGCCGCGATCCGCGCACGTACCGCCTCTTCGAACGACGCCGGCTCGAGCAGCGTCGCCCCGAGCGCACGGGCGCAATCGGCCGCAATACGGCGCGCGGCTTCACGGGCCTCGGGTTCGAGGTCCGTGCCGCGGTCGCCCGCGCCGCCAACACTGATGGCTGCGGTTGCCGGCTTCGCGAAGACGCCGGCCCGAACGAGGCGCACCTCGATCTCGGGCCACGTGAAGCCGGGATCAGTGGCGCCCCATGTGGAGGCCGTCACCGACGTCGCGGCCACAAGGGTGGCGCCGAGCGCTTGCGCCGCGCTGACGACGGCGAGATTCAGTCCGGGAAACGACCCGGAAAAGTTCGCCGCCACGATCGACCCGTCGCCGATGCCCTGCCGTGCCAGTTCGACGGTCAACACGCGCGCCCACGCTGGTGACGCCGCGAGGCGCTTGGCTTCGAGACTGCCGAGTGTCGTCACGAGCGGCGTGATTTCGGAGCCGACGAGCGCGCCCGAGGCATCATCCGACCCACGTTCCACGGGGAGGCCGGCTGCGGTCTTTGCATCGCGAACCACCGCCGCGGCCCTGCGCATGATCGACTCGGCTTCGGCCGCGCGGGCGGCGACACTGGGTGGGGCGGAACCCCGTGTGATGGCTCCGGGCCACCGGGGTGTCGGTACCACGCCCGCCGCCGCGAGGGCCAGCATCACCAGCGCACCGATTCCGGCGCCTGTCGTGACCCACGTCGGAAGCGTGATGCGCGCTGCCATGATGCCGCCTAGGTGAACAGCCCGCCCACGACCGCCAGCAGCAGCCGCACGATGACCGCGCCTGCGAGGGTCATGGTGACGGTTGGCCACACGCCCTGCACGAGCGCGGTGTGCGCGATGAGGCCCGGCACGAGGTATCCGACCGCCCGCAGATCGGCAGGCAGCGAGGCCGCGGTGCCCAGCGCGGCGCCGTAGAGTCCCTGCATGACGAATCCGGCCAGGATCGTGATCCCGAAACGCCTCCGCCCGTAGAGCACGACAAGGCGCATGAGCCCGTGCCGGACGAGGAGCCAGGTCGCCAGCGACACGGCAAACGTCGCGAGAATCCGTCCGGGGGCATCGAGGTGCAGGGCGAGGTACCCCGGCACGACGAGCCCGCCAGAGGCGAGTCCGAAGACCTCGGTGAAGATCAGGTTGACGAGGATGCCTGCCGCAAGGGCCACTTCGACCATGGGGCTTACCAGTGCTCGAGTGAGGCGACGAGCGCCGGGACGTCGAGTCCCCGGGCGTTGCCGCAGAAGACGACCGCCGGACACCAGATGCCGCCTTCGGCGCGGGTACGGATGGCCCGGGCGAGTGTCGCGGCCGGCACGAATCCGGCACGTCCCGGCCGATTCCTGTTCAGCCTCCGTGTCGTGTACCAGTCGGGCCGGTCTCCCGTCACGAGCAGGTCATCGCCTGAGGCCGAGAGTGTCGGAGAGACGGCGAACTGCGCCAGGCGAGTCGGTCGATCGCCGCGGTGGTTGAAGACAAAGAGACGCGGTCGCGGGACATCCGCGAGCAACCGTCCCAGCGAGTCCGGGTCGTTGGCCGCCGAGGCATCGACGGCCAGGGCATCCTGCGCGGCAACGCGGATCCGATAACGCCGGCACGCGCCGGGGTCTCCGGGGGCCGCCAGGATGGCTGGCGTCGCGAGCGCGTCAGGGAGGCCGAGTTCGCGGGTCGCGGCGAGGGCGAGGCCGACGTTCTCGGCGACCCACGCCGGAGTCCCGTCGTCGAGAGGAGGCGCGGCGGCCCGCACGATCCGGCATCCGCGCTCGTCCGCCGCCACCTCGAACAGATCGGGCCGTTCCACGTCACCCAGCACCAGCACACCGCCGCGCGGCACCGTGCCAGCGAGCGCGGCCGCGACTTCCGCCGCGGTGGTTCCCATCACGTCCGCGTGATCCGGCCTCGTGTTGGTGACGATCCCCAGCGTCGACGCGATCATGTCGAGCTCGCTCACGCGCTGCAGGGCCGGATCGATGGCCATGCACTCCACGACGATGGCGTCGGCGCGGAGGCGGCGGGCTTCGCGCAGGAACCACAGCTGTTCGCGGATGCTCGGTCCGGAGCGGCGGGGCACCTCACGTTCGCTCCCGTCGGGCAGGATGATCCGTGCCGCCGTGCCGGTGCTCTTTGCCACGACCCGACGGCCCGACGCGCGGAGCGCCGCCGCGACCATGCGCGTCACCGTGGACTTGCCGCGCGTGCCGTTGACGTGGATGCGGACGGGGATGTCGCGGTGCGCACGATCGCGCTGCAGGCGTTCCCACCCACCGAGGGCGAGCAGCCCCGCGAGGGCGCAGGCCGAAAACGCCCCCATCACCGGCCGTCTCCCGCGTGCATCGTCGTCACGGTCACACCTTGCGGTACGAACCCGCAACCCGGCGGCTCACCAGCCTCACGAGCCACTGCGGCAGGTAGCGGACCGCCTGGATGAGCGCGCGATACACCCAGCCGTTGATGCAGATGACCTGCCCGCGCATGACGGCGTCGTATCCTTCGCGCGCCACCCGGTCCGCGGTGAGCCAGACCCAGCGGGGCATGCGGCTCACCCGCGAGCGCATGCCGTTGACGTCGTGGAACTCGGAGTACGTGAAGCCGGGACAGAGCGCGGTCACGTGGACACCGTCGCGTTCGACTTCCGCCGCGAGCGCCTGCGAGAACTTCGTGACGAGCGACTTCGACGCGCCGTAGAGCGTGTGGCCGGCCGTCGGCGGGACGAGTCCCGCGACCGAAGCGACGTTGATGATCCAGCCGCGATGCCGGTCGAGCATGCCGGGCAGGAACCGGTACGTCAGCTCGGCGACGGCCGTGACCATGACCTGGATGAAGTCGCGGTGCGCGTGCCACGACGAATCGATGAAGGACCCCGTCAACCCGTAGCCAGCGTTGTTGACGAGCGCATCCACGTGAATGCCGGCCGCCGTCACATCCTCCCAGATCCTGGCCGGAGCTCCAGGGTCGGCCAGATCGGCGACGACGACGTGGACCGCGCACCCGTGTGCCGAACACAGTTCGGCCGCGAGTGCCTCGAGGCGATCGGCCCGGCGGGCCGTGAGCACGAGGTCGAAGCCCTCAGCCGCGAAGACACGAGCGAGGGCGGTGCCGATACCAGCCGACGCCCCGGTGATGAGCGCGGTGCGCTTCGAACGAACCTGGTCCATGGGAACAGTCTAGAGCATAAGGGAGTAGGGGAGAGGCGATAGGGGATAGGGAAAGCCCGAACCCGAAACCAGGCAGGGCTTTCACCGACATGCCCCCGGGCAACCAACGATAGGAGCCCTGCCCCACGACAGGCCGTGAGCCGCGAGCCGTGCGCCGTGCGCCGGAGGGCGCCGGGCGATCGCGTGCGGTCCCTGCGAGCACGCCGACGGCGTGAGTCTGCAAACGTCGCCGTGAGGGGGTGACACGCTTGGGGTTGGGGGCCCCCAAGCCTTCGCCAGGACGACCGCCCGGCAAGGCGACGTTTGCCGGCGTGTCGAGCCGGGACCGCAGGGGAGCGCCCGGTGCCCTTCGGCGGCCGCGCCGTGCGTCGTGCGCCGCGAGCCGCGAGCCTGTCCTTACGCGGTATACTGGTAGGATGCCCGATCGCCAGAAAGCCCCGACATCGGTCGCCAACCCGCTCCGGCGGAATGTGGCCATCATCGCCCACGTCGACCACGGCAAGACCACGCTGGTCGATGCGCTGCTCTTCCAGAGCGGCACGTTCCGCGCCAACGAACGTGTGGCGGAGCGCGCCATGGACAATACGGACCTCGAGCGCGAGCGCGGCATTACGATTCTTGCCAAGAACACGGCCGTCCACTACCACGACACGCTCGTGAACATCGTGGACACTCCCGGCCACGCCGACTTCGGCGGCGAGGTCGAACGGACGTTGTCGATGGTCGACGGCGTGCTGCTGCTGGTGGACGCGTCCGAAGGGCCGCTGCCGCAGACCCGCTACGTGCTGCGGAAGGCGCTTGAACGGCGCCTGACGCCCATCGTGGTCATCAACAAGATCGACCGGCCCGACGCGCGCATCCAGGACGTCCTGAACGAGATCTACGACCTGTTCATCGATCTCGACGCCACCGAGGACCAGCTCGAATTCCCGATCCTCTACACGAACGCGCGCACGGGCACGGCGACGACCGACCTGGCGACGCCGGGTGAAGACCTGCGCCCGCTCTTCGACGCGATCCTGGCGCACGTGCCGCCGCCAATGGGCGACGCCGACGCGCCACTCCAGCTGTATGTCGCGAACCTGGATTCGAGCGACTACGTCGGCCGCATCGCCATCGGCCGCATCTTCAACGGCCGGGTGACCGTCGGTGACAACGTGGCGGTCAGCAAGCTCGACGGGTCATTGCAGATCACCAAGGTGACCAAGCTCTACGCGTTCGACGGTCTCCGCCGCGTGGACATCACCAGTGCCACGGCCGGCGATGTTGTGTGCCTGGCGGGCATCGCCGACATCACCATCGGAGAAACGGTCACGAACCCCGAAACGCCCACGCCGCTCCCGGCGATGGCGATCGACGAACCGACGGTGTCGATGGTGTTCGGCGTGAACACCTCCCCGCTGGCGGGCCGCGACGGGCAGTTCGTGACGTCGCGCCAACTCCGTGACCGGCTGGCCAAGGAACTGCTCGGGAACGTGTCCATCCGCGTGGAAGACACGGACTCGCCCGAACAGATGAAGGTCATCGGCCGCGGGGAACTGCAGCTGTCGATCCTGATCGAGATGATGCGCCGAGAAGGCTTCGAGCTGCAGGTGTCGCGGCCGGAGATCGTGACCCGTGAGGAGCAGGGCACGCGCATGGAACCCGTCGAGGATCTGATCATCGACGTCCAGGAAGACTTCCAGGGCGTGGTGATCGCGATGGTCGGCGGCCGGAAGGGGACCATGACGAAGATGGTCAACCACGGCAGCGGGCGCGTGCGCCTCGAGTTCCAGATCCCCACGCGGGGCCTGATTGGTTTCCGTTCGCAGTTCCTGACCGACACGCGCGGCACCGGCATCATGAATCACCTGTTCCACGGCTGGCGGCCGTGGTTCGGCCCGATCCCCTCGCGCGTGACCGGCGGCCTCGTCGCGGACCGTTCCGGCGTGGCGACGGCCTACGCCATCTGGAACCTGCAGGAGCGCGGCGAGATCTTCATCGGACCGGCGACGCAGGTCTACGAAGGGATGATCATCGGCGAGAACGCCCGCGCGAACGATCTCGACGTCAACGTGACGAAAGAGAAGAAGCAGACGAACATGCGCGCGTCGACGGCCGACGAAGCCATTCGTCTCGTGCCGCCGCGCATCCTCGGACTCGAACAGGCCATCGGCTTCATCAACGACGACGAACTCGTCGAAGTGACACCCAAGTCCATCCGCTTGCGGAAGCGGATCCTGAACGCGAGCTTCCGGCCGAAGCCCTGGGAACTCACCCAGAAGGGATAAGGGAATAGGCGATAGGGGACAAGGAAAGGGACCAGGGATCAGGGCGGAGGCGAGAGAGGGCGTGACACTCTCCAGGCCGAAAGCCGCGATCCGTGAGCCGTGAGCCGCGAGTCTATCTCGTATACATGTCGATCACGCGTTCGATCGCCCGCCGGCACACCCGGCAGAATCCGACATCGTTGCGCGAGAACATGATGCAGTCGGTTTCCGGGCGGTAGAGCCCCTTCGGCTCGTACGCCGCGCCTTCGAACGCGCCGACCTTCTTCGCGTGCGCCTGCGACGACAGGAAGGCCGTTTCCCAGGCCTTCTGCGCCGCGAAGAGCGTGTCCATCGCGGTTTCGGGGGCTCCCGCCGCGCGGAGACGGCGTCGTTCGGCCTGGACCTCGCGCGCCTTCGCTTCGTAAGCGTCCTTCTCCCACGGCGTCGGCAGCGGTGTGCCGGCGGCCACGAGGTCCTTCCACTTCAGGGTCGCGGGATCGCGCAGCGCCGTCACGTTCGGCTCCCAGGGTTCGATCTTCTCACCCCCGGTCTCGTACGCGACGTCCGACGTGTAGTACTCGTC
>CAZJRM010000129.1:0-15318 GCA_964547975.1 uncultured Vicinamibacterales bacterium
GTCATCGGATCCGACCGTTGCGGCAGGCGTGCAGCTCCCGGCGCCGCCGGGGGCGACGGCCGGCGGCGCGGGCGATCCGTTGGAGGGCGACCCCGGGGCCGCCTACACGGCCGAGGTCAAGAACGCGCTCTTCGACGCGATGCTCGATCACAGCCATGCGCTGACCGTTGGCCCGGACGAGTGGCTGGCGGTCGCGGCGCACGACGATACCGATCCCAGGATGGGCGGGAGCGACCCGTTCGACACGGTGACCTTCCTGATGCGGATCAGGGGCGCGGACTTGCAGGCGTTCCGGGCGGGCAAACTCACCCGGGCCGAGGCACGGCAGCGGATCGAGCTGAAGGAGTATTGATATAGTGGAACCTTCAGGCGCGTGCCGGTGACTAATCCGGTAACGAGCAGGTGCCACATGCGAGTCTCCTCCAGGCTGTTTGCGTTGCTGTTCTGCGTTGGTGTCGCGGTGTCGACCCCGGGCTGCACCGGGTCCTCCGTCGATGTGGGATCGGTCGTGAAGGTCGGCAACGTGGTGACCGGCTGGTACGACGCCGGTGTCGTGAACGGAGAGAACAAGCTCGTGCCGAGCGTGTCCTTCACGCTCACCAATGCGGGTGCGGAGAAGATCAACGCGCTCCAGGTGCTGTCGGTGTTCCGCTTCGTCGGCGAGACCGAAGAACTCGGATCGTCGTACATCGTGCTGCGCGGCGATGAGGCCCTCGGGCCGTCAGCCACGAGCAAGCCCATCAGCATCCACGCCACCTGGGGCTTCACCAGTCCCCTGACCCGCGCGCAAATGCTCGTGGACCACCGGTTCCAGGACGCTCGCGTCGAGGTCTTCGCCAAGCACGGCTCGAAGGACTACGTGAAGCTGACCGAAGCGACGATCAAACGCCAGTTGCTCACCCACTGACACCCGGCGGCGAGTGCGCCACGCTGAAAAGGGGGCCAGGCCCCCTTTTCCGTTTCTGCGGATTTCCTGTGCGAGTACGCAGGAAGTGAAATGGGGCCTGGCCCCCTTTTCAGCGGCCGGGGCGGCGCATCGGCACGAAACGCACCGGCAGCACGACCCGCGCACGGGTCGCGCCCGCCTCGTTCTTCTCAATCACCTGCAGGTGCTGGACGTCATGCACGGGGCCGACGGGGATGACCAGCCGGCCCCGGGGCTTCAGTTGCGCCACGAGCGCCGGCGGCACGGTCTCGGGCGCCGCGGTCACGATGATGACGTCGAACGGCGCGGCCTCGGGCCAGCCGGCGTAGCCGTCGCCCTGCCTCACGTCGACGTTCGCATAGCCCAGTCGCGCCAGCCGTGCTGATGCCGATGCCGCCAGCTCGGGCTCGAGCTCGATCGTGCGCACGCGCGCCACGAGTCCCGACAGCACCGCCGCCTGGTACCCCGACCCCGTCCCGACTTCCAGCACCGAGTCGGTGGGCGCGGGGCGGGCGAGTTCCGTCATCAGGGCCACGATGTACGGCTGGGAGATGGTCTGATCCCGGCCAATCGGGAGGGGATAGTCGTCATAGGCATAGCGCTGTTCGCCGGCCGGGACGAACTCGTGGCGCGGGACGGTGCGCATGGCCGCGAGGACGCGCGGATCGCGCACGCCCCGCGCGGCGATCTGGGTGTCGACCATCGCCTGGCGCGCGATCGCCCATGTGTCGCGCTGTGCACCGTCGGCGGACATCAGTGTCGTCGCCATGAGGAGTGGCGCCACGAACCACGACGGGAGTTGAGAACGCACCAGTTATAATTGCGGCGTGCCCATGAAATCGGCAGAATCACCCCAACACCTGGAACGACGTCTCGGTCCGCTCGATGCCTCGGCGATCGTCATCTCCAACGTCATCGGCGTCGGGATCTTCACGAGCCCCGGCATCATCGCGCAGATTGTACCGCATCCCGCCGGCATGCTGACGGTGTGGCTGGCCGGCGGCCTGCTCGCGTTTGCCGGCGCGATGGCGTATGCGGAACTGGCCGCGCTCCGGCCGCGGTCGGGCGGCGAGTACGTCTACCTGCGCGCCGCCTACGGGCCGCTCGCAGGATTCCTCAGCGGATGGACGTCGTTCGTCGCCGGCTTCTCGGGGGCGATTGCGGCCGGCGCGATCGGCGTGGCCGACTACCTGGGGCGGTTCATCCCGGCGGCCGGCGTGACGACGCCGCTCGTCTCGATCCCGCTGGGCCTCGTGACGCTCTCGGTGTCGCCGCGCGCCCTCGTGGCGGTCACCGCGATCCTGGCGCTCGCGCTCATCCACCTGCGCGGGCTCGGCCCGGGCCGCATCGTCCAGAACATCCTGGCCGGCGGCAAGGTCGCCGCGCTCCTGCTCTTCGTGGCGTTCGGCCTGACGGTCGGGCAGGGGACGTGGGCGCAGGCGGCGCCCGGACAGGGAGTCGTGGCGACGAGTTGGCTGCTCGCCCTCGTCCCCGTGATGTTCAGCTACAGCGGCTGGAACGCCGCGTCGTACGTCGCGGAAGAAGTGCGCGACCCCGGCCGCAACGTGCCACGCGCGCTGGCGCTCGGCACGGCCGCGGTGGTCGTGTTGTACCTCGGCATCAACGCGCTCTATCTCTACGCGCTGCCGATCCAGGACATCGCGTCGCTCAACGCCCAGGGCCAGATCGCGATTGCCGACGCGGCCGCCCGGCGGCTGCTCGGGGCGCCGGTGGCGACTCTGCTCGGCGCCGCCACCATCGTCATCCTGCTCGGCAGCCTGAGCGCGATGATCCTCGCCGGCCCCCGCGTGTATTACGCGATGGCGCAGGACGGCGCGTTCTTCAAGGCGGCCGCGCGCGTACACCCGACCTACCACACGCCGTCGGCCGCCATCGTCGCGCAGGCCGCCTGGAGCTGCGTCCTGGTGCTGTCGGGCACGTTCAACCAGTTGCTCACGTACACAGGTTTCGCGGTCGTGCTCTTCTCGGGGCTGGCGGTCTCGGCGGTCTTCGTCCTGCGATGGAGGAACCCGAACGAACCGCGCCCCTTCAAGGCGCTCGGCTATCCGATCGCCCCGGGCATCTTCGCCCTCGCGTGCCTCGTCATTGTCGTCAATGCCATCATGCGCGAGCCGGGACCGTCGGGCTGGGGGCTGTTGCTGATGGCGTCGGGGATTCCGCTCTATGCGTGGCTGAAGAGCAGGGGATAGGGACGAGGCGATAGGGAAGAGGGACAAGGCGATAGGGAAGAGGGAATGGGCGAGAGGCGAGAGGCGAGAGGCGGGGGGGCCGGAGCCCGAAGCCCGAAGCCCGAAGCCCGAAGCCCGAAGCCCGAAGCCCGAAGCCCGAAGCCGGGAGAGACGATGTCACTGCGTGCCGTCGCGTTGATCTCGGGCGTCTATGACGTCCTGCTCGGTGTCGGGATGCTGGCCGCGCGACCGTTCCTCATGCAGTGGTTCGCACTCCCTGCGCCGCAGCCGCCCATCCACGCCGACCTCAACGGCCTCTTCACGCTGGCCATCGGCGTGGGTTACGTCCTTCCGTACCGCGACCCTGAACGGTATCGCGGGTATCTGTGGGTGATGGGACCGTTCTTGAAGGGCGTGGGGGCCGCGTGGTTCGTCGGCGACGTGATCCTGCGTTCGTCGCCGACGAGTTACCTGCTCTTTGCCGCGTGCGACGGCACGCTCGCGCTCGTGACGCTCGGGGCGCTCCTGTCGACGCGCTCGCGTGGCGTCGGTCCTACTTCTTCCGCGTCAACTGACCGGTGAACGTCACCATCTGGCCCTCAGGCACCTCGGCCGAGATGACCAGCGGTTCCAGCCCGTTCGCCACGAACTCGACACGATGTGCGCCGGGATTGAGCGGCAGCCGCCTGATCTGGCCATCGAAGTCCGCGACCTGCCCGGCGTAGTAACCGTCCACGTACACCCTGGCGTCGGTCGGCGTGACGTCCAGCTTCAAGCCCGCATCCGCATAGGCACGCGAGAACCCGCCCGATCGCTGGGAGTAGCCCATGCCGCTCGCGTGGGGGCTCCCCCAGTACATCTGCGGGTCGAATGAGCCGGGGTCCCAGAAGCGCCGCCGGTATCGATTCCTGGCGCCCGGCGCGGGCTCGCTATACAGGGAGTACCAGTTGTCCCACGCCGCGTAGGCGCGACTCCAAGAGCCGTCCGCGCATTCCGACAGCCCGGCCAGAACCTGCGGGTGCCAATTCTCGGCCGGCCCCCACATCTGCACATAGACGTCCATGCACCCGCCAGCCTCAGAGAATCCCCTCGTGGGGACGTTTCCCCCCGTCGGACCCGGCTGAGGCACGCGGATCTTCACGCTGGCGCGCCCGCCTTCATCACCATACCAGGCGGCGCCAGCCGCCGGGGCGTCGTTGCCCGAAGCCCGCCGATCCCGGATCGCCTCCAGGCGCCGGTGCATTTCGAACGGCGACGCCGGTCCTTCGCTCGTGATGGTTCGCGACATGCCACTCCGCACGTCGGCCGTGTTCGGCGCACCCGCCGGACTCGTGGTTACCGGAGGCGTGTTGATGACAGGATTGGCGAGGCGCGCTTCGGCCGCGGCGGCTGCCGAGCCATTCACCGCGGGCAGGTTGGCGCCCGCGCCGCCACGCGGCGCGGGGTCACCCTGCGCGAATGCCACCGTGGGCACAACAAAAGCCACCGAGGCCAGAACGACCAGCCCGCCTCGGAACGTCATGCGTTTCATGGTGGCCCCCTACTTTCGTTTCAGCTCAGCCTTGAAGTTGAAGATCTGGTAGGGGTCAACCTTCACGTCGGTGACGAGCGCCTCGTAGCCCGGGGCGCGGAACTCGAGCCGGTGTTCGCCCGGCTGCACCGGGAGCTTCTGGAACATGCCGTCGAAGTCGTCCACCGAGCCGGCGAAGTAGCCGTCGATGAACACCTGGGCGTTGTTCGGTTTCACCTTGAGCTTGAGGCTGGCGTTCGCGCCGGGGTTGGACTCGCCGTAATAGGAGCCGCCCCCGCCGCCGCCGCCGAACCCGCCGTAACTCCCGAACCCGCCGTAACGGCCGTACATGTCGTAGGCACCGGAGCCGAAGTACCCGTACGGCGCGGTGTTCCAGAACGACGCGCACCCCGGACCGCCCATGTACGAGAACGGATCGTACGCCGCGAACCCCATGGCCCAGGCGCCGGCGCCGAACATGTAGCAGTTCGCGTAGTTCCTCCACAACCCCGAGTTGTTGCCGTAGTAGAGATTCCAGTAGTAGTACGAGTCGTAACCGTAGCCGGGCGTGTAGCCGCCGCCGACGTTCGGCCGTCCCGGCTTCCCGATTTCTTCTCGTCCGGCCGCCGTCCCGACGATGGGCCGGCCTTCGCGGCTGCGTGAGTACCAGGGCACCGTCCTGTTGACGGCGTCTCCGCTCGAGTCGGCGCTGGTGCCGTAACGCCGGCCGCCGTTCTCACCGCGAAGTTCCATCCGGGAGCGGGCGGCTTCGGCCGCCGCCGCCCGACGGGTGTCGGGATTGGCCCACGCCGCCCCGGAGGTGCCAGCGCCTCCTCCCCAGGTCGGGCTGCTGCCGCCACCGCCCGAGTAGCCGCCAGACGGGGTTGCCGTGCCGCCTCCGGCATCGGGCCGGCTGACTGCCGCGCCGCCACCCGAGGCGCCACCCCCTCCACCCGTGGCGGGCAGGTTCGTCCCAGCGCCTCCGCGCGGCGGCGGGTCACCCTGCGCGAGCAGCGTAGCCGGCACGACCAGCGCGGCCGTGGCCACGGCCAGAATGACGGTCGAGTACTTGAGCCGGTTCATGATGCGCTCCTTCTGTCGAGGTGACGGTCGGCGGCTGGCATCCCTCGCCGCCACATCAACAAAAGCAACTCCGTTGCCAGGCAGGCGTGGCTGATTTCTCTAGTAAAATCTACTCCTGTCTGCCTGCGTTGTCCAGCGGCCGACGCCTCCATGTGACACCCGATGGCGGTGTCCCCGTCAGGGGCCACCGGCGACCGGCGGTCGTCGACGCGTCCCGTTATGGACGCACGTCCCTCTGGCGCCCCGGGGGACGACCGCATAAGATCATCCCCATTCCCATCTGACGATGCCCACGAGTGTTCCGGAGGCGCTGTAATGGATGCCGTCCCCGCCCATCTGGCGGAGGTCCTGGCGAGTGAGGACTTCCGCCGCTCTCCTCAGGGCTCCGCGATTCTGCGGTACCTCGTGGATGCCGCCCTGGCCGGGGTAGTCCCGAAGGAGTACTCGATTGCGACCGAGGCGCTCGGACGTCCCACCGGTTTCGATCCACGAACCGACCCTGCCGTGCGCGTTGAGGTCCGACGGCTGCGACAGAAGCTGCTGGAGCACTATGCCGGTGCCGGGGCAAGTGCCGAACTCATTTTCGAACTGCCCAAAGGGAGCTATGCGTTGACCTGGCGGCGGCGCCCGCCTGCTGCGGCTCCCGCGTCGATCGCGGTCCTGCCGTTTGCGAACCTCAGCGGGGACCCTGAGCGAGACTACTTCGTCGACGGGCTCACGGAGGAGTTGACCAGTGAGTTGGCTCGTGCCTCCGATCTTCGCGTGGTCGCGCGGACGTCAGCCTTCGCGTTCAAGGGGAGCGGAGCTGATGTCCGCGAAATCGGTCGGCGGCTCAACGTCGCCACGCTGGTCGAAGGCAGCGTCCGGTGGAGCGCCGGCCGCGTGCGCGCGACCGTGCAGTTGATCGAGGCCGACAGTGGCTTCCACCGCTGGACCCACAGCTACGACACCGACGAAGGCGACATCCTCGCCTGCCAGCAGCAGCTGGCCGTCCGAATCCGGGAGGCGCTGCTTCTGCGGATTGGGCCGGGCGAACCCGGACTCCCGGAGCGGGATTCTCCGCCCCCGGACGCCTATCCGCTCCTGCTCAGGGCACGGTATCACTGGCATGCGAGGACGGCGCACGGCGTGGCTCGAGCCCTGACACTCCTCGAGGAACTCAACACCCGGTACCCGGACTACGCGGCACCCTGGGCCGCCCGCGCCGAGTGTTACTGCATTCTCGGGCTGGACGCCCCCGGCCGGCCGGCAACCTACGGTCCGCTGGCGTTGGCCTGCAGCGAACGGGCGTTGATTCTCGCCCCGATGCTGGCCGAAGCGCACGCGGCCCGCGGGTGGGCTCTCGGCCAGTATCGGTTCGACCACGCCGCGAGCGAGCGCCACCTGACGCGTGCGATCGAACTGAAGCCTGGGTACCTCATGGCCCGCTACGTCTGGAGCATGGCCGCGTGCGTGTTGCGCCGATTCGACGAGGCGTTGCGCCACGCCGAAAGCGCCGTCGCTCTCGACCCGCTTTCGATGGTGGCGCACCGGGGCGTGGCGTATGTCTGGTTCGCTCGGGGGGAACTCTCACGGGCCCGCGAACACGTCAGCCAGGCGCGCGACCTGGCTCCCGGAGCGGCGTTCGCGACCTACCTGCACGGCCTGATCGAGGCGGAATCGGGTGAGACCGACCTCGGGCTTGCCTTGCTTCAGCAGGCCGTTGATCAGGCCGGTGGCCGCTGGCCACTCATCGAGGGCTTCATAGCGTACTATCAGGCGCGGGCTGGGCGCGTGACCGAGGCCGCCGAGACCGAGCGGAAGATCGCGAACCAAGAGGGGCCTCACTACATGGCGCGGGCGCTGTCGGCGCTCGGGCGCCGCCAGCCCGCCGAAGCCGTCGCATGCCTCGAACGGGCCGCGGCGGAAGGCGATCCGTTTCTCGTCCACCTATCCGACCACCCGCCCTTTGCCCAACTACGTCACGAGCCGCTGGCGAGCGCCCTCTACCGGCGGCTGAACCTGCCCACCGGTATGGCCTGACCGCTGCCCCGGCACGGAACCGCGCGGTCCCCCGCCTCGGATGACACCGTATGACACTTCCGCCGGGCGTCCGTCCGGCGAATCATCGGGCCGAGGAGGGCGTATGGCGAAACGATGCATGCCCGTGGTGTTGGTCATGGCGGCGGCGGCCTCGGTCCCGCTGTTCGGGTCGGTGTTCGGCGTCGGCGGAGCGCCGGGCGGGGCGGCATTGAGCGTGACCGCCGAAACGACGGCGCGGTTCGAATGGCGGGTGCCGGATCGCACCGGCCTCGATAGGGACGGAGACGGCATCGTGGATGCCGCCCGCACCCCGGACGATGTGGTTCCGCTGGACGGCTGGCCGGTCCACTTCGACGCCTGCGGCTCCACGCCGGCAGACGGCGCCGCGATTGTCAGCTACACGTGGTACGTGGATCAGCAGTTCATCGGCGAGGGTCGGCCGTGCGGTGGCTTCACCCACTGGTTTCCCCGAGAGGGTTCGTACGAGATCGCGTTGACCGTCCGGGACTCCCGTGGCGTCGAAGCCCATGTGATCGAGACGATTGTCGTCCAAGACTTCCTCGTCGTGGCGCTCGGCGATTCGTTCGGATCGGGACAGGGCAACCCTGATATCCCGATTCCTGGCCCGGATTTCGAACAGGCCCGCCAGGCCTACGGCGTCTATACCGCCCGACTCCGTGACCTCCTGCGGACACAAGGCGCGTTCGACGAGGTCGAGAGGAAGACGCGTGCCGCAAGCCAGCGGTACCAGGACTACACCCGGGCCCTGCTGCACGAGGCCGACGTCTGCCTGCCACTCAGTCCGAATTTCAATCTGGAGGCATGCGGGACCGCGACGGAGGCGCTTGCCGCGGCGCACGGCGCGCTGGCGGGTGCCCTCGCCGACCTCGGTCTGTCGGCGCTACTGGACACGCTGACCCTCATCGACGCCAGCCTTCGGGAGGCCCTCGAAGCGGCTCAGGCCGCCGTCGACCTGGCTGAGGCCGCGGTCGCGGACGCCCTGGACGCGCTGGAGGCCGCGCAGGCCGCGCTGTCCCCGGTCTGGCAGGACCGCCGCTGCAACCGCAGCGCGCTCGCGGGCCAGGCCCAGGCGGCCCTCGCCCTGGAGCGGGCCGACTCCCACACGTCAGTGACGCTGGTCCACCTGGCGTGCTCCGGCGCGGAGATCTCCAGCGGCGTGGTCGGGCCCTATGCCGGCGTCGAGCCTCCGGTGGGCGCGCCCGCGCTGCCCTCGCAGATCGACCAGGCTCTGGCGCTCGTCCGCGACCGCGAAGTGGACGCTGTCCTCCTCTCGATCGGCGGCAACGACGCCGGTTTTGGCCCCATCGTCGAAGCGTGCGTGAAGCAGGAACCGTGCGACCAGTCACCATCGGCCGTGGACGCCGCGGTTGAACCACAGATCGCCCTGCTCTGCGAAGCGCTCGGACCCGCCAGCGCCGACTGTCGGCGGTGGTGGGAGGGCATCGCTCGTGATCGCAGCGCGGCGGAGATCTTCGACGCCGGGGTTGCGGCGCTGCCTGGGCGGTACCGACGACTGGCGGCGAGCCTTGCCGAGGCGTTCCCGGCCGTGGCCGCCGAGCCGAACCGCGTCTACATCACGGAGTACCCCAACGCCGTCCAGGACTTCGATGGGTCTCTCTGCGACTCCGCCGCGTATCCCGATCCGTTTGTGATGCTGCCGGGCATCAGCGGTGGCGAGGCGCTCTGGCTGCGTGACACCGTGACCGTCGGCCTGAACGCCAAGGTCGCCGAAGCCGCCGCCGAACATGCGTGGACGTTCGTCAGCGGGATCTTCTCGCGATTCACGCCACGAGGGTACTGCTCCAGCGTCGGCTGGTTCCGGCGGATGCAGGATTCGTTCACGATGCAGGGCACGAAGGAGGGCGCGGTCCACCCGACCGCCGCCGGCCACGCGGCATCCGGCGCGGCCATCGCGGACGCGATGCAGGCTGACCTGTTTCCCGCCACCGGCGGCGGCCCCGGGACGGCCCCGCGCCCGCCCAATCCAAACCTGGCGACCGTTCACGATACGACACCTCCCGAGGTGACCGGACTGCCATCACGGCAGCCGGACGCCAACGGCTGGTACTCGGCGGATGTCGTCATCGACTGGCAGGCGGCCGACCCGGCCCCGAGTGCGGGGGGGGCGAGCGACCCGCCCGACACCGTGGCCGCCACCGAAGGATCCGGCGTCGTGTTCACGAGCAGTCCGAGCTGTGACCCCAGGGCCAACTGCGGGACCGGCTCGCTGGCGCTGTCAATCGACAAGACGCCGCCATCGGTCGCTTGCGCGATCCCAACGGCGACGTTCACCCTCGGGACGACCGGCGCCGTCGTCTCGGCGACCGTGTCGGATGCGCTGTCCGGGCCCGCCGCGACAACCGTGTCGGCCGCCGCCGACACCAGCACCGCCGGCGCCAAGACTGTTGTGCTCACCGGGACGGACCTGGCTGGCCACACCAGGAGTGAGCGGTGTGCGTACGGCGTGACCTACAACTTCAGCGGGTTCCAGGCGCCGGTCGACGGGGGCGGAGTCATGAACGTCGTCAACGCCGGGCGGGCAGTGCCGCTCAGATGGCGGCTGACCGACGGGGCGGGAGTCCCGTTCGAATCACTCTCGACGGCCTCGTTCACGGTGCAAGGGCTGGACTGTGCCTCGGGTACCACGGCGGACCTCATCGAAGAAACTGCAGCCGGCGGATCGGGCCTGCAGAATCTTGGGAACGGGTACTACCAGCTCAACTGGAAGACCCCAACCTCGTACGCGAACTCGTGCAAGACGCTGCGCCTGAACCTCGGCGAGGGTATCGCGCGCACCGCGCTCTTCAAGTTCCGGTGAGGCAGGCCTCACGCCGGGGTGGCCAGGATGCGATGCGCAAGCCGTGATCCGGCCCCTTGCCGCCCCGGCGTGTCTGGTCTATACTCTGCCGCACTACCCACATCGAACTCGGATGCGAGCCGTGCTCCCAGGAGTCGCGTCCGCCCCTCACGGCCGGGGCCCGCGCCTTCGTGCGTCGTCGACGTCCCAGGAGTCGATATGGCCTCTGCCTCAGTCGGCGGTCGTCTGCCGCTCACCTTCACGTTCATCGCGCTGGCCCTGCTCGGCTGTCGCCGCTCTCCCGACGGCCCCGCTGCCCGGGAGCCTGCGACGCTACCGGCGGCCTCGGTCGCGAAGCAGGCTCCCGCCGCCAGGCGCAACGCGTGCGCACTTGTGGACCGGGATGAGGTCGCCCGCCTGGTCGGCCAACCTGTGGCCATGTTGCACGACGTCGAGGACGAGTCGCAGACGACGTGTGAGATTTCCTATGCCAGTGGTCCGGTCGTCGTCATCTACGTCGAGGTGCACTGGGCCGGCGGTCGGGACCTCGCCAGAGCGGAGAAAGCCGGCTATCAGCTGGCGGTGAAGGCCATGCGGTCAGCCGGCGGCGCCGACATTGCCCGGCTGACGGGTGCCGAAGGTGTGAAGGCCGAGGATGCGTTCTACAGCGACGTCATGCCGTCCTGGGTCCTCAAGGGAGATGTGCTCATCAAGATCATCTCCCCCCGGTTCGACCACGACTTGACGTCGAAGGTGTTCTACACGCTCGCGCCTGCGGCGCTCGCGCGACTGCCCTCGTGAGCCGGCCCGGTCCAGGCCATCGTCCCAGGAGAAGCCATGAGCCCCCGCCCGCTGTTCCGCGCCCTCGTCGTGGCGGCGACACTGTTCGGTGCCCCGACGATTCCCGCCACGGCCGCCGATCTGCTGGACTACGTCATTGCTGCGATCGACCCGTCACTCGCGCCCGCACGTCCACTCATCGAGTGCCTGGCGGCCGGCGGAGAGGCCGCCGCGTGCGCGGCCGACGCCGCGAAGCATCAGGCCCTCGGCGCCCTGCCGATTGGTCCGTCCGACAACCGGGTGGTGAAGACGGTGGCGATCTTCGAGGCCGCTCGGGATGAACGCTGGAGAGACGTCGTGACGATCGGCGGCGAAGTCGTCGCGCGGTCGTTGGCCTGCGCGATGGTGCCCGTGCAGGGACCGCTCAAGACACCTGCCTGCAACATCATCGGATGGGTGCTGTCGAAGAACGTGGCCATCGTCGATGACGCCTACCGCGCATTGAGCGGACCGGACTGGTGGGCGCTGGTCGAACTGGCCGGCCCCGGCGTGTGCGGACTCATTCCCGGGAACGGCGCCGCTGGCATCGCGAAGGAGGTGCTGTGCGGCCCCCTGGCGTCCGTGCTTCTCGAGGCCAAGAAGATGGCAGAGACCCTCGTCAAGGGACTCGAGGCGGGCGCTGATGCTCTCGAGAACGCCATCTTCGGTGATGACAGCCACATGCCGTATGACACGTACTACGCGATCTACTGGCAGCCTTGGTACCACTACTCGGTGGCGCGCGTGATGGCCGGCCAGGGGATTGGGATGGGTGACATCTACGACAACTGCGTCGACTACTTCGATTCCCACAATCAGTATCGCTCGACAGCACGCAAGACCTGCCGCGATCTCCGGACCAAGTACACGCGCCATGTCGAAGCCTTCGCGGCGGCGTTCCCGGTGGCCGTGGACGGATACTTCCAGACCGTGGCGAAGCCGGCCGTGCGTGGCTTCGCCGTCGCGTCGTACGGCAAGCCCGCCGCCGCCGATGTGCCCGGCCGGAAGTTCTTCGAACAGAATTGCGCATTCCAGATGCGATTGCGTTTCCCGTTTCCAGAACCGGACGACGCGAAGTGCCGTCTGCTGGAGCAGCGCGTCGCTGTCTTGAAGAAGAAACCTGACCCGTTCAGTTTCGCCGTACTGAACGGCCTGCTCGCGAAACAGTGCTACGCGAATGTCAAGCTGCAGGACGTGCAGCCCACCGTCTGGGCGCGGGCGTGTGAAGAGGCGGGCGTGTCGTACGGGCAGGTCTTCGCCGGGGAGTCGCTTAGCCTCATCGCAAAGGTAGGCCGGTTGACCAAGCTGGGGTGTGAACGCCCGCCATCGGGGGGGCAGAAGACGGGTGGCCTCGTGCTCGGGTGTGGCAGTCCCCAGGCCTACGCGGCGTGCCTGGCCGAGTTCCCGGGCGTTGCGGCCAAGGTCTGCCGCAGGGATATCGCCGCAGTGTCGGCACGTGGCACGCCGGGTGCCTCTGGGCCAGTCGGTCCCGCTATTGCTGCGGCCGTGCCGTTCGGCGGCAGTTCGTCGGCCGGGTCGCCGTCGCAGCGGGCCCGGTCCGGAATGTCTTCACCCGTGATGGCCGCGCCGGGCGATGTTCGCCGCCTGCAGTCCGTCGAGGTCGAGGCCGAGTCGTTGCTCGTGCCGCCGCGGTACCAACTCCGCGGCGGAGAAGCCGTGCCGCAGCCCATGACCGGTTTCGGCTCGGGATGGGGAGGTGGGGCGCAGCTGTTCTGGCGTGGCGGCGCCGTGGGCGCGGTGCTCGATCTGCTTGTTGACGTCCCCACCGCGGGCCGATGGAGTGTGGAACTCTGGTTGACCAGTGCCCCCGACTATGGGCGCCTTGCCTTCGAAGTTGACGGTACCAAGGCATTGCTGGGATTCGACGGCTACACGCCCTCGGTGTCTGGGCCGGCGACGGTTTCGCTGGGCACCTTCACGCTTCAGCCCGGGCCCCGGCGCGTGTCGCTCATGATCACCGGCAAGGCGCCAGCCTCGTCTGGCTGGCTGGCTGGTGTGGATCGTGTTCGTCTGCGACTGATGGAGCCCTCGTGATGGAGCGTCTCGAAGCTTGAGGCTGGCCTGGAGGAACATATCATGACACGTGCCCCCCTCGTCGTCGGAGTCGTGCTCTCGTTGTCGCTTGCCACGATCGCGGCAGAAGACCTCTTCTTCCCAACGCCATCCCACAACGGCTATCGCCTCGATGTCTGTCGGACGTGGGGGCAGGGCTGCGGCCAGGACGCCGCTGACGCATTCTGCCGGACGCAGGGATTCGATCGCGCGCAGTCGTTTGTCGTCGATCCGAAGATCGGGGCCAAGACGCCCACGATGACGCTGGACGACCGCAAGGTGTGCGACCAGCCCGCCTGCGACGGCTTCAAGAGCATCACCTGCACCCGCGCCAACGCTCCGGCCGGACGGGGTCGTTTGAAGATGCCTCCGCCTCAGGGGTCGCAAACCCCGCCGCCGCCCCAGGCGCCGCCGGCCCAGCAGCCACCGCCGCCGCCACAAGGTCAGCCGCCCACGCGCAACGTCGGTGCCGTCCTCTCGGCGTTGAAGGCCGTCGTGGCCTCCCAGTCGGCGGGTTCAGCCGGCCAGGCTCAGCCGCAGAGTTCGGTACCCCCGGCCCAGCCGTCGCCGGGGACGTTGCCATCCGGACAGAAGACCGAACCTGGAGACACGCCGCCGTCTCACCCTGGCCAGCCCGGAAGCCATCCCGCCTCCGGCGTCGAGATGTCGTACGACCCGGACGAATTCGTCGTGGTCTATCCCAAGAGCAAGCAGGGCACGCTGGGGCGATTCGGCAAATCCGCCGCTGCCGGCCAGCTCGAAGAGGAACGGCCCGTCACCCTGGCCGTCCGATCCGACCAGTTCCAGGCGGCCCCAGGCGACTTCGACGGTGATGGTCAGACCGACCTCGCGTTGCTCGAGCATCTCAGCGCGGCGGATCCGGGGAAGGTCGAACTGTCGTTTCTGCGCTACGACGACGCGGCTGGATTCACGAGCGCCAAGCCACCGCAGAAGCTGTCGTTCGGATCCGGGTTTCCGGTCCTGACGGCCGGCCGCTTCCTTGGCACAGCTCACCACGAAGTCCTGATCTACTCGCCGGGCGGCGCCGCGGTTGTTATCAGTCACGAATTGGGGACCGTGCCCGTCCAGTGGAACTCGCACGGCGTGCTCGTGGTGTTGGATGCGGACGGCGATGGCACCGATGACCTGCTCGACTACGCGGAGCCCGCGGGCACGCTCGAACTGGTCAGTCTCGACCTGACCGACACCAACGACGGCAAACGCCTGGCTGCGATCAGGCGTCAGCTGCCCACGCAGGGGCCGGGCCGGCGGTTCGGTGTCGGCGACTTCACAGGAGACGGGCGCTCCGACCTGCTGATCCATGACTCCGCGTCCGGCTCGGTCTCGATGCTCCAGTTCACGCCGAAAGGCGGCGTCGCGAAGTCCACCACCGTGGATGCGGGCTGGGCAGCGACGACGGTGTGGACGGCCGGTCGGGACTACGACGGCGACAAGCACGATGACCTGCTGATTGCGGACCCGGCGGCAGCAGCCGTGCACCTGGTGCGATTCACTGCTGGCGGGACACTGCGGGAGAAGCAGCTCGTGTCGACCATGAAGGCCGGCACGCTGTTCTTTCCGGGCCAATTCACCGGGACCGGGCGCGCGTCGTACATCGCCATGGCCCGCGACCTGAAGAACAAGCTAGTTCACGTCCAGTTTTCCCCTGACGCGAAGGCGCATCCCGATGGGCCCATCGTGGCGCAACTCCCCGACGGCGGGATCCTGTTCGTAGGGAACTTCGCGAGAGGCCGCTGATCCCCGCCGAGCCCGCCGTCTGCGGTCGTCCATGTCGCCCGGGTTCGAGTCCGGGCGATAATGGACCCATGATCCACGCCACCACCATCCTGTGCGTGCGGCACGGCGGCCGGGTGGCCAT
>CAZJRM010000130.1:0-8640 GCA_964547975.1 uncultured Vicinamibacterales bacterium
GGACCCCCAGCCCCAAGCGTGTCGCCCCCTCACGGTCACGTTTGCAGACTGACGCTTCCGACGTGCTCGCAGGGCCCGCGCGAGACAAGCCGGTGCCTTCCAGCCGCAAGCCGCACGCCGCGAGCCGCAAGCCGCGAGCCGCGAGCCGCGAGCCGTCAGCCGTCAGCCGTCAGCGGAGGTGCCTCCCGCCGTCCACGCGGATGGTTTCGCCCGTCACGAAATCGCTGGCGAGCAGGAACAGCACGGCCTTGGCGACTTCTTCGGCGCCACCCCAGCGGCCGACGGGCGTCGAGTCTTCGACAGCCTTGATCTCGTCCGCGCTGGTGCCTGGCGGTGCGACGATGGGGCCGGGCGCAATCGCGTTCACCAGGATGCCCTCACCCGCGAGTTCGAGGGCCAGTGCTTCGGTCAGGGCAATCACCCCGGCCTTGGCGACGTAGTACGGCACGAACCCCTGATACCGCGGCCGGCCGCTGGCGGGGAGCCAGTCGGCGATGTTGACGATGCGGCCGCCGCCGGCGGCACGCAGGTGGGGCACGGCGGCTTTCGCGCACAGGAACGCGGCCTTCAGGTCGACGGCGAGCCCCGCGTCCCACACGGCCTCGTCCAGGCTGTCGAACGGCTGTGACGCGTAAACCGACGCCATGTTGACGAGGACATCGAGCCTGCCGAACTGGCGGACGGTCTCGTCGACCAGGCGCCGGCACTCGTCTCCGCGCGACACGTCGGCCTGGATGGTGGTTGCACGGCGCCCGAGCGCCACGACGTCTGCGGCGGCGGCGTCCGCTTCAGCGCGTGACGACCGGAACGCCAGCGCCACGTCGGCGCCCTGCGCGGCCACCTGGCGCGCGACTTCGGCCCCGATACGCTTCGCGCCGGTGACGAGCACCACGCGGTTCTGGAGGAGCATGGCCCATTGTAGACCGGCTCACGGCTCGCGGCCGTTCACTCTCCCTCTCGCCCAATCCCTAATCCCTATCGCCTAATCCCTAGTCCCTAATCCCTATCGCCTATTCCCTAATCCCTGTCTTGTACTGCGCTATCATCCGAACGTGCGCAAACGTGCGCTTTCACCCGCGCAACTCCTGTCGCTGCACATCGCGGGGCTCATTGTCCTCGGGGGCATCCTGTTGAGCCTGCCCGTCTCGGCGACAGGTCCGACGCCTATTCCGATCCTCGACGCGTTCTTCACCTCCACGTCGGCGGTGTGCGTCACCGGGCTGATCGTGCGCGACACGCCGGTGGAATTTTCGACCTTCGGCCAGGTCGTCATCATGTTGCTCATCCAGGCGGGCGGCCTGGGCTACATGACGATCTCGACGATCATTGCGATCGCCCTCGGGCGCCGGACGTCGCTTCGGGACCGCCTCACGCTGGCCGACGCACTGAACGTGTCGAGCATGGAAGGTCTGCTGCGTTTCGCCGGTACGATTGCGGCGCTGACCTTCGCGTTCGAAGCCGTGGGCGCACTGGTGATGGCCGCCAGGTTTGCCCGCGACATGCCCTGGGACCGCGCGTTGTACGTCGGGCTGTTCCACTCGGTCTCGGCCTTCAACAACGCCGGGTTCGCGTTGTTCTCGAACAGCCTGATCGACTACCGGGGCGATCTCACGATCAACCTGGTCGTGACGGGGCTCATCATCGTGGGCGGGCTCGGTTTCCTCGTCGTCGGTGAGGTGCTCAATATCTGGCGACCGGGCCGCCGGCCGGGGTTGTCGACGCACTCCCGGTTCGTTCTCCTGCTGACGGCGGTGCTCCTGATTGGCGGCACCGTCGCCATCTGGGTGCTCGAGGCGGGCAACGGGAGAACCCTGGGACCGCTCCCGCCCGGTGAACGCTGGCTGGCCGCGTGGTTCCAGGCGGTGACCCCGCGAACCGCCGGCTTCAACACGATCGACATCGGCGCCATGACGACGCCGGCGCTGTTCCTGACGATCGTCCTGATGTTCATCGGGGCCTCGCCTGGCGGCACGGGCGGAGGCGTGAAGACGACCACCTTCGGCGTGACCGTCGGCGCCATCTGGGCGACGGTGCGCGGATCCACCGAGGTCGTCATCTTCAAACGCCGGCTGGCGTCCGACACGGTCGCGCGCGCCTTTGCGGTGTCGCTCATCGCGTTTCTCGCCGTGAACGTCATCGCGATGGGCCTCCTCATCGTCGAAGGCGGCGACCTGGTGCACGCGCTGTTCGAAACCACGTCGGCCTTCGGCACCGTCGGGCTGTCGATGGGCCGTCCCGGCAGCGTGCTGTCGGGGTCGGCGTTCTACGGGATGGCCGGCAAGCTGCTGATGATGGGCATGATGTTCCTGGGCCGGGTCGGCCCGCTCACGGTGGCGCTGGCGCTCGCGGGGCGCAGCACGCCGCCGCGCATCCGGTACCCCGAAGGAAGGGTGACGATCGGCTGATGGTCAAACAATCAATCGCGGTCATCGGGCTTGGGCGATTCGGCTCTGCCGTCGCCCGCACCCTCGTGGAGATGGGCCAGGACGTCATCGGCATCGACGCCAGCGAATCGAACGTGCAGAAGATGGCCGAGGTGCTTCAGGCCGTCGTGCAGCTCGATGCGACCGACGAACGGGCGCTGCGCGTCGCCGGGATCAAGGACGTCGACGTCGCGGTCATCTCCATCGGGGAGAACATCGAAGCCAGCCTGCTCGTCGTGATGCTCGTCCGGGAACTGGGGGTGAAGCGCATCATCGCCAAGGCCGTGACGTCGCTGCACGGCCGTATCCTCCAGAAGATCGGCGTCGAGCGCGTCGTCTTTCCGGAGCGCGAAATGGGCGCGCGGCTGGCCCACAGCCTCGTGGTGCCGAACGTCATCGACTACATCGAGTTGTCGCGCGACTTCAGCATCATCGACATGCCCGCGCCCGGCGACTTCGTCGGGAAGTCGCTCAAGGAACTGCAGCTGCGCAACAGGTTCGGCCTGATGCTCATCGCCATCAAGCGCAAGTCGGCCGCCGGCGTGGAAACGACGAACGTGGCGCCGGCCGCAGACGATGTGATTCTCGCGGGCGACGTGCTGTCGCTGCTGGGGTCGAACGAACGCCTGGCGCAACTGGACACGGTGTTCAAGAAACACGCCTGAGGAGGGTGCCATGGTCACGCGTCGCCGGTTCCTCTCGAATGTCGTTCGGAGCGGAGTGGCAGGATCGGCGGCGCTGGCGGCCTTTGATGACAGCGGCCTGTCGCGCGTAATCGAGGCCTCGCAGGCGGTGGCCGGACGTTCGGCCGACGAGGTCGCCCGCGACGAGTCCTACTGGCGCGAGATCCAGGGCGCGTTCACGCTCGACCGGACGCTTACGAACCTGAACAACGGCGGCGTCTGCCCCAGCCCCCGCGTGGTGCACGAGGCGTTCAAGCGGTACGCCGACATCCAGAACCTGTCGCCCGTGTATCACATGTGGCAGATCCTGGAGCCCGGCATCGAGAACGTGCGGCGGGGCCTCGCCGCCGAGTTCGGGTGCGATCCCGAAGAACTGGCCGTCACGCGCAACGCCAGCGAAGCCCTCCAGATCGCCCAGTTGGGCATCGATCTCAAGGCCGGCGACGAGGTCCTGACGACGACGCAGGATTACCCGCGGATGTTGTGGACGTGGGAACACCGCGCCAGGCGCGACGGGATCAAGGTCGTGAAGGTCGCCTTCCCGGTCCCGGCGCCGAGCCCGCAGTTCCTGGTCGACATGTTCGAGAAGGCCGTCACGCCCCGGACCAGGGTCATCCTGCTGTGCCACATCACGAACCTGACCGGGCAGATCTTCCCGGTGCGCGAGATCGCCCGCGCCGCCCGCGCCCGCGGCATCAGGACCATCGTCGACGGCGCGCATGCGTTCGCGCATTTCCCGTTCAAGGTCGCTGACCTGGAATGCGACTACTACGGGTGCAGCCTGCACAAGTGGCTGACGGCGCCGGTGGGCACCGGGTTCCTGTACGTGCGCCGCGAACACATCTCGAGCACGTGGCCGCTCCAGCCGGGCCCGGCGTCGCTCGACACGAACATCCGCAAGTTCGAAGAAATCGGGACCCATCCCGCCTCGCTGCACAACGCCATCGCCGAAGCGCTCGTATTCCTCCACGGCATCGGCCTCGAACGCAAGGCCGCGCGATTGCGGTACCTCAAGGACCGCTGGGCCGGACGGGTCGCCGCCATCCCGGGCGTCAGGCTGCACACGAGCGTCGACCCGACGCAGTCGTGCGGCCTCGCGACGGTCGGCCTCGACGCGGTGGATTGCGTCAAGCTGAGCGAAGGCCTCTGGGCGAAACACCGGATCATCGTGACCCCGATCAAACGCGACGACTACCAGGGCATCCGCGTCACGCCAAACGTCTATACCACGCTCGAGGAGGTCGACACCTTTGCCTCGATCCTCGAGGACACGGCCAGGCGGGGCCTGATGAGCTAGTTACCGATGAACGGGCAGGAATCGCGCCTGTCGGCGCCTGGAGCCGCGCTGGCCTACGCCGCCGCCGCGATCGTGATGACGTGGCCGCTCGCGTCGGGGCTGACGCGCGATCTCCCGTGGGACCTGGGGGATTCCATCCTCAACGCCTACATCCTGCAGTGGGGGTCGGATCACATCCTGGCGCTGCTGGGCGGCAATCTCGGCGCCCTCGCGGGGTACTGGAGTCCGGGCATCTTCCATCCCGAACCCGGTGCGCTCGCGTACTCGGAGCACCTGACGGCCCAGGTGCTCCAGGGGTTGCCGGTGTACGCCGCCACGGGCAACATCATCCTGACCTACAACCTCCTGTTTCTCTCGACCTTCGTCCTGTCGGGCCTGGGCCTCTTCCTGTTCGTGCGTGAACTCACGGGCCACGCGCGCGCGGCCTTCGTCGCGGGTCTCATCTTCGCGTTCTCCCCGTATCGCATCGGGCAGTACTCGCACCTCCAGGTGTTGTCGTCGCAGTGGATGCCGCTGGCGCTGTTCGCCCTCGCGCGCTACTTCAACACGAGGAGCCGGTGGCCGCTGGCGGGGTTGGCCGCGGCCCTCGCCTTCAATGCCTGGTCCTGCGGGTACTTCCTGCTGTACTTCCCGCCGTTCGTCGCGGCGTTCATCCTGTGGGAAGTCGGGCGACGGAGACTCTGGGCCGACCGTCGCCTCTGGGTCGAACTGTCGGCCGGACTCGCGGCCGGCATCGCGCTGACGGTACCGTTCCTCCTGCCCTACGCCCACGTCCGGGCACGCGGGTTCGACGCAAGGCCGCTCGCGGAGATCGCCGCCTTCTCAGCCGACACGTGGGCCTACGCGAACGCGCACGTCCTCAATCGCCTGTGGGGCGGCACGGTCAGTGCCTTCGTCCGTCCGGAGGGCGAGTTATTCGGCGGTCTCGTGGCCATGGCGCTCATCCTGGCGGGGCTCGCCGGCGCGGCTGTCGCCGCGGTCCGGCCGCCGCGGGTGTTCACCAGCGCGACGGACACCGACCCCCTGCCGCCGACTCCATGGTGGCGGCGAGTCCTGGCCGGGGCGCTCGTGACGATGGGCACCACCCAGGTCGTCCTGCTCGTCGCGATGGTGGCTGGAGGCCGGGTGTCGACCCGAATCGCCGGCCTGTCCGTCCGGGCGTCGAGCCCGGGGCGTGCGTTGCTCCTGGCCGCCGCGTGCGCGGCACTCGCGATATGGGCCTCTCCGCGGCTTCGCGCCGCCTGCATCCGTGCCACGTCGTCGCCACTGGCGTTCCTGTTGGCCGCCATGGCGACGGCCTGGGTCCTCTCGCTCGGACCGACACCGACGACGATGGGGCGTCCAATCGGCGACTGGGGACCCTACGCCTGGCTGCACGCGGCGATCCCCGGATTCGACGGACTGCGCGTGCCGGCCCGGTTCGCGATGCTGGTCTGGATGTTTGGCGCGGCCGCCGCCGCGTTCGGATTCATCACGCTCGAACGGAGACGTCAGGCGGGACGCTGGGTCCTCGTGTACCTGTCCGCGGCCATCCTGGCCGAAGCCTGGACGGCACCGACGCTGGTCAACGGCACGTCACCACTCGCGGGCGTGGTGACACCCCAGGGCCCGCTCGACGTCGGCGGGAAGACTCCAGCCATCTACGCGACGGTCGCGACGCTGCCATCGGCGGCGGTCCTCGCCGAGTTCCCGTTCGGCGTCGAAGACTACGAACTGCGGTACATGCTTGCGTCGGCGCGGCATCGCCGCCCCCTCCTGAACGGGTACAGCGGGGGGTTCCCGCTGAGCTACGTGCAGGCGCGCGCGGTGCTCGGGCGAGTGCTCGCGGAGCCGTCGCGCGCGTGGGATCTGCTGCGCGCGCGGGGGGTCACCCACGTCGTCGTTCACGAAGGAGCGTTTCTCGATGGCGACGGCGCACGTGTGAGCGCCTGGCTCGAGTCACGCGGGGCTCGGCCGGTGGACGCCCGGGGGCACGACCGGCTCTTCGAGCTCCGGTAGCCTGCACACCCCCGCATTGTGTTGCACGGTTTTACCCACTTCTACGCACGGTGTAGCTCCCCCTGACGCCTCGTTTCCGGTTTCCGGACGAATCCTTCGGAAAGACGGGCATTTCCGCGACTGCCGCCCTCGCGAACGGTTCTTGCACAACTGACCGTTCAGGCGGGCCGTGACCTGTCCCACCGGCTGTGTGGCACTCCCCGGGGTCAGCGGGGCAACACACCGTGTGGGATCGCACCGGCCCGGCTTCGGAGGAGTTGTGGCTCTCGGCGACAAAGGCCGCATCAATCGCGGTACGTTCGGCAACCTCGCGATCCTGGCGTTCCTGCTGATGCAGGCCGCGGACGGCGCGCTGACCTACGTCGGCGTGGCAATGCACGGCCTCGGGGCGGAAGCCAATCCGCTGCTGCTGGGACTGATGGTGTCCATTGGCGCGGCGCCGGCGTTGTTGTCCGCGAAGGTGCTGGCGGCCGGGCTCGGGATGTTCCTGCACCTGCTCGGCGTTCACCGCATCGTGGCGGCGCTGACGGCCGTCTATCTCGGCGGCGCCGTGATGCCCTGGCTGAGCGTGCTCGGGCTGCACTAGGGACTAGAGGCTAGGTACTAGAGGCTAGGTACTAGCTCTGAGGTTAGCCCCTAGCCCCTAGCCTCTAGCCTCTAGCCCCTAGCCCCTAGCCTCTAGAGAGAGCTACGCCCCGTACTTCTCGATGATCCCCTTCTTGTCGAGGCCGAGGATTCCGTACTTCGCGCCAATCTTCTTGAACGCGTCCAGCGCGCGCTCCAGCATGGGAATGTCGTGGTCCGCCGACAGCTGCGTGCGGATACGCGCCTGTCCCGCGGGCACCACCGGGAAGAAGAACCCGACCACGTACACGCCTTCCTGGTAGAGGTCCCGGGCGACGTCCTGCGCCAGTTTCGCGTTGAAGAGCATCACGGGCACGATCGGGCTGTCGCCGTCGCGGATGACGAACCCGGCGTCGATGAGGCCCTTGCGCCAGAACGTCGCGTTCGCCTCGAGGGCGTCCCGCCGCTCGGTGCTCGCGCTCAGCAGGTCGAGCACGGTGATGGCCGAGGCCGCGATGGGCGGAGGCACGGCGTTGCTGAACAGGTAGGGCCGCGCGCGCTGCCGGCACAACTCGACGATTTCCTTGCGTCCCGAGACGCAGCCGCCGCTCGCGCCGCCGAGGGCCTTGCCCAGCGTGGTCGTGATGATGTCGATCCGGCCCATCACGCCGAAGTGTTCGTGCACGCCCCGGCCGGTCTTCCCGATGAATCCCGTCGCGTGACTGTCATCGAGGAACACGAGCGCGTTGTAGCGGTCGGCGAGATCGCAGATCTGGTCGAGCGGCGCGAGGTCGCCGTCCATGCTGAACACGCCGTCGGTGATGATCACGCGGATGCGGCGGTCCTGGTGTTCCTGGAGCTTCTGCTCCAGGTGCGCCATGTCGCAGTGTTTGTACGTGTCGTGCATCGCCTTGCACAGGCGGATGCCGTCGACAATGCTGGCGTGGACCAGCCGGTCCGAAATCATCACGTCGTCGGGACCGAGGATGGCTTCGAACACACCGGCGTTGGCGTCGAGACAACTCGCGAAGAGGATCGTGTCTTCGGTGCCGAGAAACGCCGTCAGCTTCTGTTCGAGCGTGCGGTGCACGTCCTGCGTGCCGCAGATGAACCGCACGCTCGACATGCCGTAGCCCCGGTCGTCGAGCGCCCGGTGCGCGGCAGCCACCACGTCGGGATGACTCGAGAGGCCGAGGTAGTTGTTCGCACAGAGGTTGACGACCTCCTTGAGCCCCGCCCCCGACGGGAACTCCACCGTGATTCTCGACGACTGCGGCGAGTGGATGAACCGCTCTTCCTTGTAGATACCTTTCTCGCGGATCCCTGAGAGCTCGGCCTGCCAGGCCTCCTTCGCCGCTGCCGGGTAGGCCATGTTACGCCCCCTTCTTGGCCAACTGCTTGCTCACCAGCGCCACGATATTCGCCACGGTATCGAACGCCTGCGGCGTCGCCTCGTCGTCTGGAATCGAGATGCCGTTCTTCTTTTCGAGGAACCGCTTCAGGCTGACCATGCTGAAACTGTCCACGATCCCGCTGGAAATCAACGGTGTCGTCTCCGTCAACTCCACGTCGTCGTCGTTCTCGAGGTATTCGTTACGGATGTAGTCCAGAATCGCGTCCTTCATGTTGGCTCCTTGCGGTGATCGCTCGCGGCTCACGGCTCACGGCTTTCGGC
>CAZJRM010000130.1:8740-15314 GCA_964547975.1 uncultured Vicinamibacterales bacterium
TTCCCTATCGCCTATTCCCTTTTCCCTGCCTCGTTCAGTCGTCCGCCATTGTACTGAGATCGCCGACGGGCTGGCCGGTTTCTCTGGCCTTCAGCACGCGCCGGAGGATCTTTCCGCTGCGCGTCTTGGGCACCTGGTGGATGAACTCGATGGCCTGCGGCATCGCCAGCGGTGAGAGGCGCCTGCGCACGAAGTTCATGATGTCCAGTTCGAGGTCTTCGCCTGGGATGAAGCCCGGCCGGAGCGCCACGAACACCTTCACGACCTCCATGTTGACGGGATCCGGCTTGCCGATGGCGGCCGACTCGGCGACCGCCGGGTGTTCGAGCAGGGCGCTCTCGATCTCGAACGGTCCCACCAGGTGACCGGCGGTGTTGATGACATCGTCGTCTCGCCCGCAGAACCAGAAGTACCCGTCGCTGTCGAGGCTGCCTTCGTCGCCGCAGATGTACCAGCCGTTGAGGAACTTGCCGTAGTAGGTCGCGGTGTTGTTCCAGTAGGTCCGCATCAGGCTCGGCCACGGCGGCCGGACGGCGATGAGCCCGACCCGGCCGGGTTCGGTAATCCGGATCCCGGTCTTCGGCTCGACGATGGCGGCCTCGACGGCGGGAAAGGGCCGTCCCATGCTGCCGGGCTTGACGGGCATCCCGGGCAGATTGGTCACCACGATGGATCCGGTTTCGGTCTGCCAGAACGTGTCGTGGAACCAGAGGCCGAACGCGTCGTGCCCCCACCGGACGGCCTCGGGGTTCAGCGGTTCACCGACGCTCGCCATGTGCCGAAGGCTCGAGAGGTCGTGAGCACGCACCGCGTCCAGCCCGTCTTTCATCAGCATCCGGATGGCCGTCGGCGCCGTGTACCACACGGTGACGCGGTGCCGCGCGAGCGTGGCGTACCAGCGCGCGCTGGAGTAGCCGGCGTCGAGGACGACCTGCGTGGCTCCGAGCGACCAGGGTCCGATGATGCCGTAACTCGTCCCCGTCACCCAGCCGGGATCGGCCGTGCACCAGTACACGTCGTCATCTTGCAGGTCGAGGGCGACCTTCGTCGTGAGGTACTGGGCGAACACGCTGCCGTGGACGTGGAGCGCGCCCTTGGGCGCGCCCGTCGTCCCGCTCGTGTAGTGGAGCACGCTGGGGCTGTCCGCGTAGGTCGGCGCGGGCTCGAGATCGTCCACGCGATGGTCGAGCATCCGGTAGGCCACCTCGCCGTCCTTCAGCGGCCGCCCGTGGTCGTCGTCGATCACGATGACCACGCGGAGGTCGGGCAGACGTTCCCGGGCTTTGCGGACCTTCGCCAGGTGCCGTCGTTCGGTGATGACCGCGACCGCGCGGCTGTCGAGCATGCGCGAGACGAGGGCGTCCTCGCCAAAGGCGGAGAACAACGGTTCGACGATCGCGCCGACCTTCAGGATGCCCATGAACCCGATGTAGAGGTCCGGCCGGCGGTCGAGATAGAGGCAGACACGATCGAGCGGCTTGATGCCGACCTCGGCGCGCAGGAAATGCGCCCAGCCGTTGCTCAGGTGCCGCAGGTCGGCGAAGCTGAAGACCTGCACCGCCCCTTCGTGGTCTTCGTGGATGAACGCGGCCTTGTCGCCCCGGCCGAGTTCAACCTGTCGATCGACGCAGATCTGCGCGATGTTCAGCGGCCGGCCGTCAGTGTGGCCGAGTTCCCGTTTCGCCACGTCCCAGGTGAGGTCGCGTCGAAGCCGTTCGTAGTCGAAGGCCATCAGCCGCTCCTTTCCGACGAACCGATGCCGCCCTCGGCACCCTGCATGACGACCCAGGCCACCGCCCGGTCCGGCGTGGACGACCACGAGAGGTGGATGCCCGTGACCCCGAGGGCCTCGGCTTCGCGGGCGGTCTCACCACGGAGGGAGACCGCGGGGTTGCCGGGGGCCGACGTCGAAATCTCGATGTCGTGCCAGCGCATCGCGCCGATCTTCCCGGTGCCGAGCGCCTTGAAACACGCTTCTTTCGCGGCGAACCGTTCGGCGTGACCCTGCGCGGGCCGCCGGCGGGCACGGCATTCGGCGAGTTCGGCGGGCGTGAGGAGTTCGTGGAGCAGATCGGGACCGTGGCGGGACACTTCCCGCTCGATGCGCGCGACGTCGAAAAGGTCGAGCCCGGCGCCAGTCATCACGGGGACCCGTTGTGGACACGGGATGCAGGAACGGGCGCGAGTGTAACACAGGGACCTCGGCACCCGAACCACGTCCGAGAGGGCAATCCTGTGATCGTTTCCGGCACGGAATCCGTCTCTCTTTCACAGGGCACCCCTGCCACGCCGGGGCCGGCGCCTATAATGGCGCCATGGCCACTTCGTCCGGGCAACACCGGGGTCCCGCGGGGCCGGGACACGTGCGGGCGTTTGTCGACATGTACACGAAGGGCCTGACGACCGAGGAGTTCCAGCGGATGTTCACGCGGGATACGCGTGACGCGTACCGCTACTTCTCGCGGCACATCGACCGCGAGGCACTTCGTCGTGTGCCCTGGTACAAGCGGCCGTTCGTGTTCGTCCGCGGGTTCTTCCTGGCGTTCACGCTGAAGATGACGCCCGCGCGCCGGTTCCTGTTTGCCTCGGCGCTCGTGATGGCCATCGTCGGATTGCTGCAGCTCAACCTCGGGTTCCGCATCGCCTGGGTGCCTATCGACCCGGTCGTGCTGCGCTTTCCCATTCCGATGCCGCAGTGGCCCGGGGGCACGGGCTGGCTCATCCTGGCACTCGCCGCGCTCAACCTGATCGTGCTGCTCGAGGTCTTCGAACGCCTGTCGCTCAAGAACGACCTGGAGATCGCGCGCGACATCCAGAAAGCGATGTTGCCGCGGGGCCTCTACGCCGATCGCGGAATCGAAGCCTTCGGCCTGACGCGCCCGGCCAACACCGTGGGCGGCGACTTCTACGACGTGCTGCCGCTGCCTGACGGCCGCCTGCTCGTCGCGCTGGGCGACGTGGCCGGCAAGGGCAGCCCCGCGGCGCTGCTCATGGCGCTCCTGCTCGCCATGCTGCGGACGCTGGTCGACGAAGGCCTCGAGCCGGCGGCGCTGGTCGCCAGGCTGAACGTGCAGATTGCCAGGCACGCGCCGCCGTCCCGGTTCATCACGCTGCTCTTCATCCTCATCGACCCGGCCACCGGCGAGGTGACGTCGGTGAACGCGGGGCACCTGCCCGCGCTCGTCCAGCGCACCGACGGCCGCGTCGACGCACTCGAAGAAGGCGGCATCGCGCTCGGGATGTTCGACGGATCGACGTACACGGCGCAGACCACGCGCCTCGACCCGGGCGATCTCCTCGTGCTCTACAGCGATGGCATTACCGAAGCGGAAGATCCGCGGGGAACGCCGTTCGACGAAACGGGACTGCGAAGCCTGGTCGGCGCGTACGCGGGGTCGGCGCTGCCCGACATCGGCTCGGCCATCTTCGGGGCCGTCGAACGGCACGCGCAGGACGTACGATTCGCGGACGATCTGACGATTCTCCTGGCGCGGCGTACGCCTCCACCGCCGTCCGTTTCCCCTGCTGGCGGTGCACCGGCATCGACGGCAGGTGCGTCCTAATGGGGTGGGCCGGCGCAAAACGGCCGGACTTGGGGTCTAATACGCACAGCGCATGCACGCGTCCCTCGCGTCTGCTCGGATGACACGCCGGGCCCTCGTCTTCGTCGTCTGCGGCTGGCTGGCCGTGAGCGCCTGGCCTGCCGTCGCGTCGGCGTCGCCACAGGTGCGCGAAGACGGCGTGGCCCAGCTGCTGCGCCGGATCGAACGTGTCATGGCGGCGGGACAGCCCGACGCGTACCTCGACCTGCTCAGCACGTACGCGGACCGCGCGGGCGCCAGGGATGCGGCCAGGGCCCTCGTGTCTCCCGCCATCACGCGGGTCGTGGTCCGCGAGCGGGACCGCCAGCCGCTCGAGGGCACCCTCCCCGGCGACGGCCATCGGCTGATGGTCGAAATCTTCGTCGAATACGGCGATCGGGCCCGCGTCTCGACCTGGCGGCTCGATACCCGGCGGCGGGCCGACGACCAGGGCAACGACGTCTGGGTCATCTCCGGCCAGCAGCAACTGAGCTTCGTGGACGGGCTGTACCGGCTCTCGCTCAACCCGGCGCGCCAGTACCGCGTCCGGGACCTGGTGGTCCGCTCCGAAGACCTCGAACTGCGCGTGACCGACGGCCGGATGTTCGTCGCCGAAACCCAGGAAGGCACGATGGCCGTCGTGCTGCTCCCGCGTGCCAATGGCGTGTTCGTGTTCTCGCCGACGCCGGAGACCGAACGGGACCAGGTGAAGCTCTTTGCCGGCACGCAGACGATCGAAGACGGGTTCGACGCGGCGTTCATCCGCGTGAATCCCGGCGAGTTCAGGGAGCGGTTCCCGCAGGCGTCACTCGAAGTCGAGCCCGTCGATCCGGCGTCGTTCCGGCGCGCGGATGCCATCTTCAAGGAAGACCTCGGCAAGACGTTCAGTCTCGACCTGGGCGACATGAGCCGCGAACCCTGGTCGCTGTCGCCGGGCGCCGGCGACTTCCTGGCGGAGGTGCGCACCAACCGGTTCCGCACCCTGACCTACGCGAAGTCCAGCGGCGATCCCGAAGATATCTCGCTGTTCGACCGCCGGCGGCGCCGGAACATCTCGGTGTACCCGTCGCGCGCCAACGTCGCCGCCCGCGGACGGTTCTTCGACGAAGACGCGCTGGTCCCGTACGACATCACGGACTACGAGATCGACGTCCGGTTCGATCCCGATCGCGACACGATGGACGGCACGACGCGGCTTCGCCTGCAGGCGACCCACTCGTCGATGAACGCGCTGACGCTCAAGCTCGCCGAGTCGCTGACCGTGCGGACCGTCTTCAGCCCGGAACTCGGGCGCCTGCTCTTCCTCCGCGTACGCGGCCAGAACGCCATCGTGATCAACCTCCCGGCGTCGGTGCCGCCGGGCCTTCCGATGACGCTGCTCGTCGAGTACGACGGCCCGATCGCCGCGGCGCAGTTCGAGCACGAAGCCATCGACGTCCGCGCGGACCAGGAGTTCTCCCAGGACATCACGAGCCTGCCCCTCGAACAGAGCCGCCTGTATACCAACCGGAGTTTCTGGTATCCGCAGGCGGGCGTCACCGACTACGCGTCGGCCGTGATGCGGATCACGGTCCCCGACGGTTACAGCGTGCTGGCCAGCGGCGAACCGGCGCCCGAGTCACCCCAGGTTGTCGCGCCGCCGCCAGGTCAGCGCGCGGGCAGTCGCCGCTACACGTTCACGGCGTCGCAGCCGAGCCGCTACCTGTCGTGCATCGTCGCGCGGTTCAGCCGCACCGATACGCGCACGGTACCGCTGGCGGACGTGCTGACCGTGCCGGGCGCCGACGGCAGCCGCCAGTTCATCCGGGGAGCGCGGCCGGGTGTCTTCTACGACTCGGTGCGCCTGAGCGTCGATGCCACGCAGCGGTTGCGCTCCAAGGGCAAACGGACGGGCGAAACCGCCGCCGACATCCTTCGGTTCTACACGGGACTCGTCGGTGACGTTCCGTATCCGAGCTTGTCGCTCGGCCTGGTGGAAAAGGAACTGCCCGGGGGGCACAGCCCCGCGTACATGAACGTCATCAACCAGCCGCTGCCCCAGGCCACGTACTCCTGGGGGAACGACCCGGCCGCGTTTCCGAACTTCCCCGAGTTCTTCGTGGCCCACGAAATCGCCCACCAGTGGTGGGGCCAGGCGGTGGGCTGGAAGAGTTACCACGAACAGTGGATCAGCGAAGGGTTCTCCCAGTACTTCGCCGCGCTCTACGCCCGGCAGAAGGGCGGCGACGCAGCCTTCGACGACGTCATGCGGCGCATGGCCCGCTTCGCGCGCGACCAGTCCTCGCAGGGCCCGATCTCGCTCGGGTACCGGCTGGGCCACGTCAAGGGGGACCCGCGCGTCTTCCGGTCGCTCGTCTACAACAAGGCCGCCGTCGTGCTGCACCACCTGCGGCTGCTGCTCGGCGACGACGTGTTCCTCCGCGGCCTCAGGCGTTTCTATTTCGAGCGGCGCTTCAAGAAGGCGGGGGCCAGCGACGTGCGCGCGGCCTTCGAGGCCGAAAGCGGGCAGGACCTGTCGGTCTTCTTCGAAGAGTGGTTCAACAGCTCCGGGATCCCCGTCGTGAAGTTCTCATGGAAACGTGAGGGCTCCGGCGCCGACACCGCCGTCGTCGTACGATTCGAACAGGTCGGATCGGTGTTCGATCTGCCCATCCCCGTCACCCTGCAACTGCCGGACAACAGGACGCAGGACGTCCTCGTCCCGGTCAGACAGCAGATCGTCGAGCACCGCATCCCCGCGCCGTCGGACGTGAAGGACGTCATCGTCAACGCCTCCGGCCTCGCGCTGGTTGACGTATATCGGTAGGCGGCTTGCGGCTTGCGGCTTGCGGCTCACGGCTTTCGGCTCACGGCTTTCGGCTCACGGCTTGCGGCTCGCGGCTCGCGGCTTGCGGCTCACCGGGCTGAGGGCGCTGGCTGATCTCTGCCCGGGCCCTGCGAGCACGCCGAGGTGCGTCAGTCTGCAAACGTGACCGCGAGGGGGTGACACGCTT
>CAZJRM010000131.1:0-15309 GCA_964547975.1 uncultured Vicinamibacterales bacterium
AAGAGCAGGAGGGCCGCGAGGGCCGTGGCAGCAAGCACCACATGCACGGGGCCGCAAGTGTGGACGTCAGGCGCCGCCGTCAGGATTCGTTCGCAGCGGGCCGCGGTCGCTTCATCGGCGGCGCGGGCAGCCACGGACCTGACGAACGCCGGCAGACGCGAGCGCTGGGACAGGTCCGACCGTGTCTGGGACCGGCTGGACAACCTGGCCACCGCCCGCGCGAGTGGTGCCGCGAGACCGGCCTCGGCGACGTCCCGGTCCGCTCGCCGTTCGAGATCGTCCACGATCTGGCGTGCCACGATCTGGGACGCCGGGTTGAACGCCAGCAGGGTGCGGATCGCCATGAGCGTCCAGCCGAATGCCGGGTCGCGGCGTCTGATATGGACGAACTCGTGCGCGACGGCGGCGTGAAGCTCGTCGTCCGACAGGAGCGCCAGCGTTCCCGTCGATACGGTGAGACGAGCCCGTTCCACGCCGGAACAGTAGAGGACCGGCGTGTCGGCCGCCAGGAGTTCCAGTTCGGCGCCGGGCGCGTCCCCGGGCGCGAATCGGGCGAGTGCCGCCGTCATCCGGGCGGCGGCCGAGGCGTCCGGCCTGACCGGCCCGTCGTCGTGTCTCGCGCGCACCACGTCGATGAGGAACGGCAGCGCGTCGCGCAGGAAGAGGGCGATGCCGGCTCCGATCAGGACGACGGTGGCCAGGGCGGACAGGCCGAGGGGGCCGAGGCGAAAGACGTCCCAGCTGGCTCCGGAGAAGACCGACCATGTGACCAGGAACTCGCGTGTGCCTCTTGCGGGGACGGCCCAGGGCAGGAGGATGACCGAGGCCAGCGGCGCGAGCAGCGCGACCAGCCGCAACCGCAGGCGGGCAGCGGGGTCCCCAACGCGCCACGCGCGCATCACGCCTTCGATGAAGACGGCGGCAAGGCAGCCGTGCAGGATCGCCTGGCCTGCGTGCGCGAGCACGGAGCTTATGTCTCCTTGAGATCCTGCGTCTGCCTGATCCGCTCGAGTTCGAGCGGATGTTCGTGCTGCATCCGTTCCAGGCTGATCTTCCCCGTGAAGATCGTCTTGTCGAACGGGAAGACGTCGGGGTTGAAGTGCGCGTTGTAGACGTGCCAGAGAATGACGACCAGGAAGGCCATCAGGCCCTCGTTGCTGTGCGCCACCTTGGCGGCCGGGATGAGCGCGCCGGGAAAGAGTTTCGTGAACGAAATGGGGAAGTAGAGGATGAGGCCGGTCACAATGACGACGGCCGCGCCGAGGACGAGGCCCCAGTACTCGAACTTCTGCCGGTAGTCGAATCGATCGAAGCGGGCCGGCTCGTCCGCGCGCCCCAGATAGTAGTTCAGCGTCTGGATCGCGTCGGCGAAGTCCTTCTTGTTCGGCACAATCGACAGCGGGGCCTTGCCGGCAGCCACCGAGTAGATCGCGGTCATCAGGTGCAGCGCCGTCATGCCGGCAAACGACAGTCCGGCCACCCGGTGGAACCATCGGACACGGTCGATGCCGCCAACGGCGTTGATGAACCAGTGCGCCCACCCCGCGTCGAAGAACTTCTGGGGCAGGCCGGTCACGGACAGCACGATGAACAGCGACATGACGAGCAGGTGCTCGATGCGCTGGCGAAGGGTGAAACGCTGCAGGTACGTCGTCATCGGTTGACCACCACGCGCCAGAAGTGCAGCAGGATCTGCAGCACGAGGCCGATCATCATGAAGGGAATGAGGACGTCGTAGAACTTCTGCACGCCGTACACGAGGGGCGCCTTCTCCCAGGTGGGTTCGTAGTGCGACATCCAGGCGGACGGGAAGTTGTCGCTGGCACCTTCGTGGCACCGTGCGCAGGTCTTGACCAGGTTGGCCCGCAGCACCCTCGAACCCGGCTCGTCGACCTTCATGATGTCGTGCACGCCATGGCAGTCCGTGCAGAGCGCGACAACGCTCGCGTCCGACTTGCCGGCGTCCTTCTGCAACGACGCGGTCATCCCGTGGAAATCCGCGACGTAGGTCTGGCTGACGCTGGCCGACAGCCCGTACTTCTTCATCAGTGCCGCATTGGAGTGACAGTTGCTGCACAACTCGGGGATGTGCTTCTGCCAGTTCGCCGTGCGCGGCCCGGACACGTCGTGGGACTTGTGACAGTCGGTGCAGGCCGGCACGTCGGCGTTCGAACCGGCCGACCGCCCATGGACCGACTTCTCGTAGGTCAGCGCCACGCCTTCGTGGCAGCGGGCGCAGGTGCTCGAGAGTTTCGCGCCGGGGCCGTGCGCCGGCTTGATATCGTGGGCGCCGTGGCAGTCCACGCAGACCGGGGCCGTCTTGTCTCCCCGGGCGAGAGACTGGTAATGCACGCTGTCGAGGGTCTTCGTGTAGTTCGCGAAGTGGCACCGCTTGCACTGTTCGTAGTACGCCACCGTGAACTCGCGAAGCGAACGGAAGGGTCTCGACGCGTGCGGGACTTCCGTCATGTCCTGGTGGCAGTCGGTGCAACTCAGCTTGTTGCCGTGGACCGACGCCTTGAAGGCGTCGATGTTCACGTACAGCGACCGGGTTTCACCGCTCGGCAGCGACACGGCCAGCGTCGTATCCGAGTGACAGCCCAGACAGGTGTCGACGTCAGGTGCCTGCCGGGCCTCAGCCGGTGAGGCCGACACGCACAGGACGACGAGGAGTGCGAGCATCAACATAAGAGCGACCTTCGGAGGCGGGCGATCGCAAATGAACCGGGACGGGGGCGATGCCTGCTGATCACAACGCTGACGCAAGCCTTCTGCCACCGCTAAGTACCGCGCTAAAGTGCTGACCAGCAATGTCTTATCGCGAATGGGTGCCGGTCGGCATTTCTGGTTGCCGGAAAACCGTCACAGATTTCAACACCCTGCGGAGGCGCCGCGTGGCTGGTGATGAGTGTTTCTACTGGTGGTTCTGGTTTCCGCGGCCCTGGCCGCGAGCCACTCGAACCACCGTTCGAGACCTGCGCCGCTCCGCGCGGAGACCGGGAATGCCAGCGGAACGGGCATCACCCGGGCGAGCGCGTCCTGAATGGCCTCCAGCGTGATGTCGAGGTGAGGGAGCAGGTCCGTCTTCGTGATCAATACCAGGTCGGCCCGTCGGAACATGACCGGATACTTCAGGGGCTTGTCTTCGCCCTCCGTGACGGCCAGTGCGACCACGTTGTACGCCTGGCCGAGATCGTAGACCGCCGGACACACCAGGTTCCCGACGTTCTCGACAAACAGGACGTCCGTCGCATCCGGGCCGTGGTGGAGCGCGTGATGCACCATCCCGGCGTCCAGATGGCAGGCCGATCCGGTGGTGATCGCCAGCGCCGGGATACCGGCGCGGCGCAGGCGCTCGGCGTCGCGTTCGGTCTCGAGGTCGCCGGCGATGGCGCCGCAGCGGAGGCGTCCCGTGAAGTTCCTGGCGGTGGCCTCCAG
This sequence comes from uncultured Vicinamibacterales bacterium, assembly GCA_964547975.1. Lineage (GTDB taxonomy): Bacteria > Acidobacteriota > Vicinamibacteria > Vicinamibacterales > JAKQTR01 > CAYJPV01. Next base: position 3,439 of record CAZJRM010000131.1, read on the forward strand.
GACGGCCGTCTTGCCGGATCCGGGGGAGCCCATCAGGTTGATCGCCAGGATGCTCCGAGAGGCGAAGTGCTCCCGGTTGTGTGCCGCCTGCCGGTCGTTCACCGACAGGATCTTCTCCTGGATATCGACGGGTACCAGGCGGGGGTCGCCGCAACCGCACGTCTCACACACTACGCCACCTCCATCTCGAGTTGGGCGAGTACGATTTCGTCACCGGCAGCGAGTGTCGCCGGGCGATCGCAGGCCGGGCACCTCAGGACTGCGCCCGAGGCGATGGGGACGCCGCAGGATGGGCAGGACCACCGGGCGGACACTCGTTCGATCACCAGGGTGGCTGCGGCGCACACCGACTGCGCCTTGAGGATTTCGAAGGCGCTGGCCAGGAGCTCGGGCTCGACGCCGGAGACTTCGCCGATCCTGAGCGTGACCCGGTGCACGGCCGAGGCGCGGTGCGCCGCAACTTCGGCTTCGATACGATCCATGAGCGCCTGACCGACCGAAAACTCGTGCACGTCATGCCTTCCCGGCGTAGGCCGGTCAACAAATCCTCGGGAGAAGTTCGCCCTCGGGTTCGGCGAGAATCCGCCGCCCGACACCCGTGTCGAGAATGACGGCGCCCGCATGCTGATCGATGCAGCGGCCGACAATGGCCGCAGCCATCCCGAGGGGATGCGCGCGAAGGACCGCCAGGACGGCGTCGGCCCGGTCGGCGCGCACGCCCAGGACGGCCTTGCCTTCGTTGGCGATCGCCAGCGGATCGAGGCCGAGCAACTCCGACGCCGCTCGCACGGCATCCCGCACCGGGACCGCGTGTTCGTCGAGCACGATGCCGACGCGGCTCTTCTCGGCCATCTCGTGCAACGCGCTCGAGAGCCCCCCGCGTGTCGGGTCCTTCATCGCCGTGATGGCGTCCCCGCCAGCGTCGAGGGCGGCTCGCACCAGGCCGTTGATGGGGGCGACGTCCGATCGCAGATCGCCGACCAGGTCGAGGGTGTGCCGGGCCGCCATGATGGCCAGGCCATGGTCTCCGACGGTGCCGGTGACGATGAGGATGTCTCCCGGGCGCAATCCAGCATCCCGCACGACACGCCGGCAGAGGGCCACGCCGGCGGTGTTGATCACGAGTCCGTCGATGTCGCCTCGCCCCATGACCTTCGTATCGCCCGTGACGATGGCGGCGCCGGATTCCTGGCACGTCCGGCGGATCGAGGCATAGACGCGTTCGAGTTCCGCGCTCGGGAATCCTTCTTCAATCACGATGGCGCACGTCAGCGCGAGGGGCGTCGGCGCGCCCATCATCGCGAGATCGTTGACCGTGCCCGCGACCGCAAGCCTGCCGATGTCGCCTCCGGGAAAGAACCGGGGCGACACGACGTGCGAATCCGTCGTGACGATCAGCCAGTCGTCGCCGAACCGGATGGCCGCGCCGTCGTCCATCGCTGCGAGGCCGACGTCTTCGCCGGTGGCGACACCAAGACCGGGGAGGCAGACCTGCTCGATGAGCGCGCGCATGGCGCGCCCGCCCGCCCCGTGCTTCAGGCCGATCGTCGCGTCGAGCGCCGTCCGGCCGTTCATGCCCGATCTCCAAGATCCGGATAGCCGCCGTACTGATGCCAGATGCGGCAGGCGCCCTCCGCACTGACCATGCACGCGCCGACGGGGCGCTCTGGCGTACACGCCTCTGAAAAGAGCGTGCAGTCCGTCGGTACGCGCAGACCGGCCATGATGTCGCCGCAGAGACACGACTGCGCGAGGAGCGGCGGCGCGAAGCCCGCGAGCGTCGTCAGGTCGATCGTGAACCGCCGCCGGGCATCCAGGTGGGCCCATTCGTCGCGCAGACGAAGGTTGCCGTTGGGCACATGGGCGATGCCGCGCCAGCGGCCGCCGGCCGGCGTGAAGACCTTCCAGAGCTGCTCCTGCGCCCGGCGGTTGCCTTCGCGGGTGACGCAGCGCGGGAACATGTTGGCGACATCCGGCCTCCGCTCCAGCACCAGTTCGAGCAGTTTGAGGAGGCCTGCCAGGATGTCGAGCGGCTCGAACCCCGCGACCACAACGGGACGGCGATAACGTTCGACGAACGGTTCGAACACGCCCCAGCCGGTGATCGTGGCGGCATGGCCCGCCGCAAGGAATCCTTCGACCTTCGTGCCGGGCATGCCGGCGACGATGTCCATCGCCGGCGGGACGTACTTGTGTGCGGACAGAATCGACAGGTTGTCGGGCAGCCCGCCGAGCACGACGGCGGCCGTGGCGACGGCGGTCGTTTCGAAGCCCGTCGCGAAGAACACGACGGGTTCGCCGAGTGTCTTCGCGAGCGAGATGACCTGATCGGGGCTGTAGATGACGTGGACCTTCGCGCCTTCGGCTCTGGCGTCCGCCAGCGACATCACCGTGCCGGGAACACGCAGCATGTCGCCGTAGGTGGCGACGTGCACGCCCTGTCGGGCCAGCACGACCCCTTCGTCCACCTCTGGCGTGTCGGTCACGCAGACGGGGCAGCCGGGTCCCATGATGAGATTGAGGCCCCGAGGGAAGACGGTGCGCAGCCCGAACCTGGCGATGGCCTGCTCGTGGCTGCCGCAGACGTGCATGACGGAGACGGGGGTGCGTCCGATCGCCGCCATCACCCGGCCGAGCGCCTCGACCATCTGGCGTGCGCGTTCGGGATCGCGGAATTCGAGTTCCCGGAGGCCGGTCGTCGGTTCAGGAGACGGCATCGTCCCCCTCATCGGCGGCCTCGAGCAGTTGCTGGAACAAGGTGAGCGTCTCGCCAATCTCGTCTTCGGGGATCCGGCGGATGGCGTACCCCACGTGGTTGAGGATGTAATCGCCCGGCGAGACGGGTTCGTCCACGACATCCAGGCGGACCTGGCGGCGCACCCCCCAGAAGTCCACGATTGCCAGGTGGCCGTCCACCGCGACTACCTTGCCAGGAATGCCGAGGCACATACGCCCTCCAGCGGGCACGCGCGTCCGCTCTCGATGACCGCCTGCGCAATCGCCGCCTGGCCGAGTGCCAGACCGCCGTCTCCCGGGGGCACGAGCTGGTGTCGCAACACTTGTACCGCGGAACCGAGGCCGTCCACAATGCTCTCCGTCAGTCTGGCGTTCTGGAAGCACCCGCCGCTCAGGGCCACAGGCAGCGGGCCGAAGCGGCGCCGGATCCGCTCGACGAGGTCGACCGTGGCGCGCGCGATCGTATTGTGGAATCGTGCCGAGACGAGGCCGGATCCGGACCCGCGCGCCACGTCTTCCGCCAGCGCCCGAAACAGCGGCCGCACGTCGATCGTCAGCAGTTCGTCGTCGTCGGTGACGGCCCACGGGTACGCCGCGGTTTCCCCGGCTGATGCCGCGAGGTTCCATTCGAGGGCCACCTGTCCTTCGTACTGCGCGCGCGGGCGGCGAAGGCCGATCGCGCCGGCGGCGTCGAAGTAACGGCCGACGCCGCGAGCACCGAACGTGTTCAGCGATTGCCGGAGCATCTCCCGGACGATCGCGACTTCGCGCTCATGGACCCCGTCGAGCCACTGCATCACGGCGGCGGGCGGCGACCCGTCGAAGGCGTCGATGAGGACGGCCAGGCCTTGCCGCCAGACCTTCGTGATGGCCGCGTCTCCTCCGGCGAGTTGCAGGGGCCGGAACGTGCCCACACGGGCATAGTCCGGTCCGTCCACCAGCAGGAACTCGCCGCCCCACGCGGTGCCGTCCGCGCCGAATCCCGTGCCGTCGAAGGCGACGCCCAGGGCCGGGCCTGAGACTCCTGATTCGGCAAGGGCGCTGGCGACATGGGCGTGGTGGTGCTGAACACCGACGGTGGTGACGCCGGGGCGGGCCTGCGCGTACCGGGTCGAGAGGTACCCGGGATGCCAGTCGTGCGCGACCACCGCCGGCGTGATGCCCAGGAAACGCTCCAGCCGTGCCATCGCGTGGATGTAGGACTCGTACGTGTCGAGGTTCTCGAGATCGCCGATGTGCGGACCGAGATACGCGGTGTCGCCCACGCCGACGCAGAACGTGTTCTTCAGCAGTCCTCCGCAGGCGAGCACGGGTCGAGCGAACTGGAACGGCACACGAATCCCGACAGGCGTGTAGCCCCGCGAACGTCGGATCGGCACGGCCGCTCCGGCGATCACCCGGACGACGGAGTCGTCGCAGCGTGTGTCGATGTCGCGATCGTGCAGCAGGAAGAGGTCGGCGATCCCTGCCAGTCGACGCAACGCCTCTTCATTGTCGTGCGCGAGTGGTTCGTCCGAGACGTTCCCGGATGTCATGACGAGCGGTCGCTGCACGCCCGCCATCAGCAGGTGGTGCAGCGGCGAGTACGGCAGCAGGAGTCCGACCATCGGGTTACGCGGGGCCACGTTGGCCGCGAGGCCCGAGTCTGCCGCGCGTGGGACGAGGACGATGGGTCGGGCCGGTGACATCAGCAGGGAAGCGTCAAGGAGCCCGAACGCACCGAGGCGGGCCGCGCCGTCCAGGTCCCGCGACATAACCGCGAAGGGTTTTTCGTCACGGTGCTTGCGCGCGCGCAGCCGCTCGACCGCCGCGGCATCCGTCGCGTCGCACGCGAGGTGAACGCCGCCGAGGCCCTTGACGGAGACGATGCGACCGGCACGAAGCGCGCCGACGGCCGCGGCGAGCGGATCGCCGGAGAGTGGCCGGCCGTCGCGGTCGTATGCCGAGAGGCGCGGCCCGCACGCCGGGCACGCGTTCGGCTGCGCGTGGAATCGCCGGTCCAGGGGATTGTCGTACTCCGCCTGGCACGCCTCGCACATCACGAACGCCGCCATCGTCGTCTGCGGGCGATCGTACGGGACACCTTGCGCAATCGTGAATCGCGGGCCGCAGGCGGTGCAGTTCGTGAACGCGTAGCGAAACCGGCGGTTGAGCGGATCGAAGATCTCCGCCAGGCACGCCTCGCACGTCGCGAGATCCGGCGGGATGGAGACACGCCGTTCGTCAGTCGCCAGCGACGCCTCGATGGTGAAGACCTCCGGAACGGTCTCGCGGGAGAGCGCCGTCTCCGAACACCGCGTGATGCGCGCCGCCGGAGGGGGGGACGCACGAAGGGCGGCCCCGAATGACGCCAGGGCAGCCGCGTCTCCAAAGACCTCGATGAAGACACCGGTCGAATCGTTGCGCACCGAGCCCGATAGGCCTCGCTCGACGGCGAGCCGATAGACCCACGGGCGGAAGCCGACACCCTGGACCGTACCGCGCATCTCGAAGCGGAGACCGTCAGTGGGCATGTCGCTGCCTGGACCCTCGATGCGTCTCGTTATAGTCGGTGAGACCGGCGAAGTCCAGTGGCAGAATACGGGGGACGCGGAGCACGACTCACGACGGGAGGCGCGGTGCGGGGACGATCGGGTTTCGGGTGGGGACTCATTGGAGTCGCGTTGCTCGCGGTGTGGCTGCCGCGCGTGCCGTCCCGCGTCGAGCGGAGTTTCAGCCGCGCGGCGTATCCGCACGTGCAGCATCTGTTGACCGGTGCGACGAACCTGGTGCCGTTCTCCTGGCTCGACGTCGTGGTCGTCGTGGCCGTTGTGGCGTTCGTGGGAGGTCTGTGGCGTGTGGCGGCGGGGCGCGCCGCCGGTGGGGGATGGCGCTGGTTGTTCCGATGGAGTGTCGCCGGCGCCGCGCTGTACGTGATCTTCCTGGGTTGCTGGGGCCTGAACTACCGTCGCGAACCGCTTCGGACCCGGCTCGACTTCGATCGGAGCCGGGTGACCGGGGACCGCGTGCTGGCGCTCGCCGATCGTGCCGTGGATTACGCCAATGCCGCGCGCCGCGACGCTGGCGCGGTGGGCGCGTGGCCCGGGCGTCTGCAGACCGTCGCGGACCGCCTCGCGCCGCCGTTCGCGGGCGTGTGCCACGACCTGGGATTGCCGATGCCGCGGCTCGCGAAGCCCAAGGTGCCCGTACTCACGGTGTTCTTCAATCGCGCCGGCGTGAGCGGGATGACCAACCCGCTGGGACTCGAGACGCTGGTCGCGTCGGATCTGCTGCCGTTCGAACAGCCGGCGGTCATCGCCCACGAATGGGGTCACCTGGCGGGGCTCGGGCCGGAATCGGAGGCCGCGTTCGTCGGCACGATCACGTGCCTCCGCGGTGATGCGCAGGCGCGCTACAGCGGCTGGCTCGACGTGGCGATGCGGATCGTCGATCAACTCCCGGACGACGCGCGCCGGTCGCTCGTGCGGCGCCTCTCACCCGACGTGGTGCGCGACGTCCGAGCGGCGGCCGCACGGGACGATCGCCAGCGGGTTCGGTGGGTCAGCGCCGCGTCCTGGCGGGTCTACGACCAGTACCTCAAGGCGAATCGGGTCGCCGAGGGCGTGCGGAGCTACGACGAGGTGACGACGCTTCTGGTGGGCACACGATTCGACGAGGGCTGGAAGCCGCGCCTGCGGTAGCGCGGCGGAGGGACGCGTCGTGCCTGCCCCTCGACACGCACGCACGCGCTGCCGTTATCCGCCCCGTTTGTGCATTTCGAGGTGCGGGTCGGCGCGAAGTACGGTGACCGGCAGGAAGACCGACCGGTCGCGGAGTTCGTGGCGGATTTCGGCCGCGCGATCGGTCCGGCGAGCCCAGCGTTCCTGCAGCATGGTCTGCAGGCCGGCTGGAGCGAGGCCGGCCCGAAGGGGTTCGCGCAGCGGCAGCCCGTCCGTTGCATATAGGCATGAGTAGAAGACGCCGTCGGCGGTAAGGCGCCCGCGATCGCAGGTGCGGCAGAACGGTTCGGTCGTCGAGGCGATGACGCCGAAGGTGCGGCCGTCCGGCAACGAGAACCGTTCTGCCGGGGCCGACGAGCCAGGCTCGTCGATGGACGTGATGGGGCCGTAGTGGGCCTTGAGGCGGCGAAGCAGTTCCACCCGAGGCACGACCAGGTCGCGGCGCCAGTGCGTTGCGCCGCCAACATCCATGTATTCGATGAACCGTACCTCGGCGTCGACGGTCGCTCCGAATTCGACCAGGTCGACCAGTTCGTCATCGTTGACGCCGCGCATGACCACGGTGTCGAGCTTGTTGCCCGGGAAGAGCCGGCTGGCGGTGACGATCGCGTCGAGCACCGCCCCGTGGAGGTTCTGGCGTGTCAGCGTCGCGAACCGTTCCGGCCGCATCGTGTCGAGGCTGATATTGAGCCGCCCGAGTCCGGCGGCCTTCAACGGCTCGGCGAGATCCCCGAGGAGCACGCCGTTCGTCGTCAGCGTCACGTCCAGCCCGGAGTCCCCGGTCAGCAGGGCGACCAGTTCGGGCAGGTTCCGCCGCAGGAGCGGCTCACCGCCGGTGAGGCGGACCTTCGTGACACCCAGCGCCCGGAAGATGGTGACCAGCGTGTGAATCTCGTCGAACTGGAGCAGGTCGTGGCGCGACAGCCACGCGTACTCCTCCTCGGGCATGCAGTACTCGCATCGGAGGTTGCACCGATCGGTGACCGACAGGCGGAGGGATCGCAGCGGCCGGGCGTAGGTATCGACGAGCGCCATTCCGTCCATTATCGCCGACGCGCGCGGGGCGTCGACACGGGCTCAGCGGGAGACGTGCCACAGGCCCGGGAGCGTGTATCCGCATCCGGCGCACTGGCCGTGGGCGAGGCCGACGATGTCGGTCTGGTACCCTCGGCGCCGAAGGACGGTCTGCTGGCATTCCGGGCACCGCGTGTCTTCGAGGTCGCCCACCTGGCCCGGCAGGTTGCCGGCGTAGACGAACCGCAGTCCGGCGCGGAGGCCAATGGCGGCCGCGTGCTGCAGCGCGGAGGCCGAGGTGGCCGGGCGATCGTCCATGCGGTACTGCGGGTAGAACGCGGTGATGTGCCACGGGATGTCCGGCGAGACCTCGCTAAGAAAGCCGGCCATCCAACGGAGTTCCTCGTCGCTGTCGTTGAAGCCGGGGACGAGCAGCGAGACCACTTCGACCCAGATCCCGCGGTCTCTGAGCCCCTGGATGGTGTCGAGGACGGGCTGGAGTCGTCCTCCCAGCGTGCGGTACTTCCGGTCGTCGAAACACTTCAGGTCGACCTTGAAGAAATCCAGGTTCGGCCGGAGGAAGTCCAGCACGGCGGGCGTGCCATGGCCGTTCGAGACCATTCCCGTGGCCATCGCCGAACGTCGTGCATGGGCGAAGATCTCGGCGGCCCATTCGGCGGTGATGAGGGGCTCGTTGTACGTGCTGACGACCGAGGCCGCGCCCGCGCTGGCCGCCCGGCGCGCGAGGCCGTCGGGCGACGCGTCGGAGAAGCCGGGCTGGGCGGCGGCATCGCGCAGGGCCTGCGAGGAGAGCCAGTTCTGGCAGTAGGCGCAGTGGAAGTCGCAGCCCAGCATGCCGAAGCTGAACGCGACGCTTCCTGGCAGCACGTGGAAGAACGGCTTCTTCTCGATGGGGTCGGCCTGCGCGCCCGCGACGTAGCCCCAGGGCGCCATGAGCGTCCCCTGCCGATTGAATCGTATCCGGCACACGCCCGATGCGCCGTCGGGAATCGGGCATTCATGGGCACACGCGTGGCAACGCACCCACGTGCCGTCGTAGCGGTCGTAGAGTTGCGCGTCGCGAGTCCGGGCCGCGAGCAGGTCCGCCAGGCTGACCACGCCCCTTTGTAGCCCTCTCGACGCACGATTGCAACGAGCCTCTTCCGCCGGGCGCGAAAAAGGGGGAAGATCACCGCCACATGCAGACACCGTCGCACACCCCGGCGCGCCTCGTGTCCCTCGACGCGTTCCGCGGTCTCACCATGGCCGGCATGGTCATCGTCAACAACCCGGGCGACTGGGGACACGTCTATCCGCCGCTGTTGCATGCGCCGTGGCATGGGTGGACGCCGACCGACATGGTGTTCCCGTTCTTCCTGTTCATCGTGGGCGTCTCGATGGCGTTGTCACGCAGCACGATGGGCAGCCCGTGGAAGATCCTGCGGCGAGGCGTCCTCATCTTCGCGGTGGGGCTGTTCATGGCGGGCTGGCCACGATTCCCGTTCGCGACGTGGAGGATCCCGGGCGTGCTGCAGCGGATCGCGGTGTGTTACGTCGCGGCGGCCGCCCTGTTCCGCGCGACCGCGTCGGCGCCGGGGGACGGCGATGCGCGGTTCCGCGCGAATGGGCCTCGGCTGCTCGCGCTGGCCGTCGCGCTGACGATGGGATACTGGGCGGTCGTGACACTCGTGCCGGTACCGGGCGGTTCAGCCGGCGTGCTCGAACGGGGCCAGGACCTCGGGGCCTTCATCGACCGGACGCTGCTTGGCGGGCATCTGTGGTCGCAGTCGAAGACCTGGGATCCCGAGGGGATCCTCAGCACGATCCCCGCGATCGCCACCACGCTGCTCGGCCTGATCGCGGGGTTGTGGCTGGGGTCGTCGGCGAGTCCTGACCGGAAGGCCGCCGGCATGGCCGTCGCGGGTCTGCTTGGGATCCTGGTCGGCCTCGTGTGGAACCCGGTGTTTCCGATCAACAAGAACCTGTGGACCAGTTCGTACGTGTGGTTCATGGGCGGCGCCGCGTCGCTGGCGCTGAGCCTGTGCTACTGGCTCATCGACGTGCGGGGATGGCGGCGCTGGAGCTGGCCGTTCGCCGTGCTGGGCGTCAACGCGATCGCGCTCTTCTTTGCGAGCGGTATGCTGGCGAAGTGGATGGGGCTGCGACGCGTGACACTGGCGGACGGCACCTCGATGACGCTCAAGGGTTACATCTACACGCACTACTTCGTGCCGCTCGGCGACCCGTACCAGGCTTCGCTGCTGTTCGCGCTGGCGAACCTCGCGGTAATGTTCGCCCTGCTGTACGTGATGTACAGGCGGCGCTGGTTCGTGAAGCTATGACACGCCGGCGGTGGATCCCCCAGCTTCCGCGGCCGGTCTGGTTGCTGTCGTGGACGAGTTTCTTCACCGACACGGCGAGCGAAGCGGTGTACCCGCTGATGCCGCTGTTCCTCGCCAGGGCGATTGGCGCAAGCGCGCTGTCCATCGGCATCATCGAGGGCGCGGCGGAGGCGGTCAACAGCCTGCTGCGCATCGTGTCCGGGCACTGGTCGGATCGGATTCGTGCGCGCAAGCCCTTCGTGATTGCCGGCTACGCGTTGTCGTCGTTCGTGCGACCCCTCGTGGGCTTCGCGACGGCGTGGCCGCAGGTCTTCGCGGTGCGGCTGACCGATCGAGTGGGAAAGGGCATCCGGGGGGCGCCCCGCGATGCGCTGCTGACGGCTTGGGCGGATCCCGCGACACGCGGGTACGTCTTCGGGCTTCACCGGGCGATGGACCACTCGGGCGCGGTGCTCGGACCGCTGCTCGCGGCGCTCTTCCTGTGGTTCCGACCCGACGACTACCGCACGCTCTTCATGCTGACGGCCATCCCGGGCCTCATCGCCGTCCTGCTGCTGCTGCCCGTGAAGGAAGCGCCGGCAGGCGTAGGACCGAGCTTCAACTCGCCGAATCGTGATCGCAGCGCGACACCGGTTACGCCGAGCCTGCACCCGGCCTTCTACCGCTACCTCGGTGTCCTCTTCATCTTCGCTCTGGGCAATTCGACCGACGCCTTCCTGCTGCTGCGTCTGAGCGACGCCGGGGCGCCTTCCGCGTGGATTCCGCTCCTGTGGGCCGCGCTGCACGTCGTGAAGGCGGCGGCGTCGCCCATTGGGGGCGCATTGTCCGACCGCATCGACCGACGCAAGGTCATCATCGCCGGCTGGATCTTGTACGGCCTGGTCTACCTGGCGTTTGCGCGGGTGACCTCCCTCGGGGGACTGATGGTCGTCTTCCTCGTTTACGGCCTCTACTACGCGCTGACCGAAGGTGGAGAGAAGGCCCTCGTCGCCGATATCGCGCCGGCGCACGCGCGCGGCCTGGCCTTCGGGTGGTACCACGCGGTCGCGGGGGTCGGTTCGCTGGCCGCCAGCCTGGTGTTCGGCGCGGTTTGGAGACAATGGGGTGCGCCGACGGCGTTCCACACCGGCGCCGCGCTGGCCCTGGTCGCGGCTCTCTTGTTGTCCCGCCTTCACCTCACCCGCGTGAGATGACCGTCGTGGCGTCCGGCTTCAGCCGGACGTGTCCGTCGTCGTGCCCTGGTTCCCGCGACTGCATGCGGCATGAGTCACGTGCGCCGTCGGCCATCTATAATGTCCGGATACCCATGAAGAAGATCCTCATCACCAACGACGATGGTGTCCGTTCCGAGGGGATTGAAGCGCTCGCCGCAGCCCTCCGCAGGGTCGGTGACGTGACTGTGGTCGCCCCGGCGAAAGAGGCGAGCGCGGTAGGCCACGCGCTGACGTTGCACTATCCACTGCGCCTCGAGCGGCTCGAGAAGCAGGTGTACGCGGTGGACGGCACGCCGACAGACTGCGTCAACATCGCGGTGAGCGTAATCCTGAAGGGCCTGCCGGACCTGATCGTCTCGGGCATCAACAAGGGCCTCAACGTCGGTGACGACGTGACGTATTCGGGGACGGTGTCGGGCGCGCTGGAAGGCGCGTTGCTGGGGGTGCCCGCGATTGCCGTGTCGCTCCAGCGCACGCGGGAGCGGATGGACTTCGGCCCGGCGGCGCGCGCGGCCGCCGACGTGGCGAAGAGGGTCCTCCGAGACGGGTTGCCGCCGAGGACGTTTCTCAACGTCAACGTGCCACGCGTGCCGAACGGCGAGTTCAAGGTGACGCGGCAGGCCGCACGCAGTCACTACACGCAGGTGCAGGAGCGGACGGATCCAAAGCACCGCACCTACTACTGGATTGACGAGGCCATCGACGAATGGGAGCGCGATGCCGAGTCGGATTACCAGGCGGTGCAGGCGGGCTACATCTCGGTGACCCCGCTCCAGCCCGACATGACGGCACACGCGGCGCTGGCGGGTGTGGAGCAGTTGCTGGCGCGTTCGACGCCGCGCGACC
>CAZJRM010000132.1:0-11013 GCA_964547975.1 uncultured Vicinamibacterales bacterium
TCTGCATCGAGATGACCCAGATGTCCTGCACGTCGAAGCCGAGCGGTCGGCGGTAGTTGTCGACGTAGAACACGCCCAGCGTCATCACGGCCGTCAGGACGATGAAGGCCAGGAGGATCTCGACGGCGACGAGCAGGTTCGACCGTTTGCGGTTCCACACCAGCCGCAGCAGGTGGCGGATCATCGGGTCGCTCCTTTCAGCGCCTGCACGGGATGCAGCCGCGACATCCGCCACGCGGGGTACACGCCGGAGAGGAGGCCGAAGAAGGCCGAGAGGCCAACGGCGTAGAGGAAGACCCGCACGTTCAGGCTGAACTGCGCGTACGGAATCAGGCCCGTCGCATTGATGACCTCGAGCACGAGGCCCGACAACACGAATCCAGCCGATCCGCCGAGAATCGAGAGCACGAGGTTCTCGATGATGAACTGGCCGACGAGCGTCCACGATGACGCCCCGAACGCCTTGCGGACCCCGATCTCCGAGGCGCGTTCCATGATGCGGCTGATGTTCAGGTTCACCAGGTTGACGGCGGGCAGGAGCGCGAAGAGCAGGCCGGCACCGATGAGCAGCGCCCAGAGCCGCTCCGGGTGACTTCGTTCTTCCTCGCGGCCGCCGAAGAACGTGCCGGCCATCGCTTCGAAGAATGTTTCGGCCGGCGCGTAGAGCCGCTTCCACTGCTTACCCGGCACCTGGGCCGAGCGGATGCGCGACTCGAGTTCGGCCTTGATGGTGGGGAAGTCGGTCGCGGACCTGGCGAGCAGCAGTCCGCCGAACCCGCTCATCAATTCGCGTTTGTACGCATCCGTCTTCGCCGTTGTGAGCGGCGCGTAGATGTCTCCGTTCGCGACCATCCGGACGATAGGGACATCGGGGACGACACCGATGACCCTGAAACGGAGGCCATCGGCCTCGATGGTCCTACCGACAGCGGGCTGGCCCGCGAAGAACCGATCGCGCGTGGTTTCGTTGATGACCGCGACCATGGCGCCGCTGGCGACATCCTGATCCGTGAACGGGCCGCCTTCGAGGAAGCGGAAGTCCAGCACGCGCCAGAACTCGGCATCGGTGCGCTTGAGAAACGACCGCACCCGCTGACCACCCGGGTACGAGAAGACCATCTGCGGCAGGCTGAAGATGGCCATGCGCTCGACGCCGGGGAGGTTGCGCGCGTACGTGTCGAGCAGCAGGTAACCCGGCATGCTGGTCTGCGTCGCGCGTTCGCCCACGAGGCGGGCCCGGAACACCATCAGGGTTCGCGCCTGCCTGATCTCCGGGGCCCGCGGCGCGAAGATGTGGTCGAGCATCGCGGTGGCTACCATCAGCACGACCAGTGTCAGGCACACGCCGAACAGGCTGATGATGGTGAAGAACCGCCGGCGCCACAGCACCCGCCACGCCAGTGTGAGATAGCTCCTAATCACCGTCGTCCCCTTTTCCCTGTTCCCTTTCCCTCTTCCCTATCGCCTATACCCTCATCCCTGCGTCACTGGACCTGGCGCCCGTCGAACAGCCGCACGATGCGTTGCGTGTCGGCGGCGAGGCGCGGGTCGTGGGTCACCATCACGATGGTCGTGCCCGAGTCCTTCTGCAGGCCGTGCAGGATGTGCATGATCTCGTCGCCCATCTGGCTGTCGAGGTTGCCGGTCGGTTCATCGGCGAGCAGGATGCGCGGCTTGCCGACAATCGCGCGGGCGATCGCGACGCGCTGCTGCTGGCCGCCGGAAAGCTGCGACGGGAAGTGATGGATGCGCGCCGTGAGACCGACGCGTTCGAGCGCCTCGAGCGCGAGCCGCCGGCGTTCGGATCCCGCCATGCGGCGGTAGAGGAGCGGGATCTCGACGTTGTCCACCACGCTCAGATCCGGGATGAGGTGGAACGTCTGGAAGATGAACCCGATCTCACGGTTGCGGATCTTCGCCAGCGCCGCGTCGCGATACGAATCGATCGTCGTGCCGTTCAGGCGGACCTTGCCCTTGGTGGGCGTGTCGAGCAGGCCGATGACGTTCAGCAGCGTGCTCTTGCCGCAGCCCGACGGCCCCATCACCGAGACGAACTCGCCGGGGCCGACGTTCAGGTTGACGTCGCTCAACGCGACGGTCTCGATACGATCGGTGCGGTAGACCTTGTCGACGCCCTCGAGGGCAATCATCGTGTTCATGGCGCGCAATCCTCAGCGGAGACGAATGGACGTGAGATGCTGGTAGTCGGTCATGTCGGAGACGATGATCTCGTCGCCGGCGACGAGGCCCTCGAGGACCTCGACGAAGTCGAAGCTGGCGATGCCGAACCGCACGCGCACGCGTTCGGCGCGATCGCCGCGGATGACGAAGACCTGCTGGTAGCCTTCGCCGCTCGTGGACGAGCCCTTCGCGACGCGCAGCGCTCGATCGCGATGGCCGGTGACGATGAACACCTCGACCCGGAGATTGGGGCGCAGCAGGGCGTTTGACTTGTCCGCCAGCGTGACGCGCACCGTGACGACGCCGTTCTGCACCGTCGGCAGGACGTCGGCAATCGTGCCGGCGAAGGTCTTGTCGTCGACACGGACCTGCACCGGCAGCCCCGGGCTGAGGCGGCTCACGTAGGCGTCCGAAACGGACGCGTCGACGCGATACGAACTGAGGTCGGCGATGCGTGCGATGACCGCACCGCGGGAGACGGCCGCGCCTTCTTCCGTGAGCGTCCACGTGACGACCCCATTGCGGTCAGCGCCGGCGGTCGCGAGATCAAGCACGCGGCGCGCTTCGATACGTTCCTTCTGCAGCTTCGTGAGTTCGAGCGTCAGGCCGTCGAGTTCCGCTTTCGTGGCGGCCCTGGCGTTCGTCCTGGAGGCCTCGAGTTGTTTGAGTTCGATGCCAGCCTGCCGTTCGGCGACCTCCGACTGGCGGAGGAGTTCCTGCGAGAGGAGCCCGTCGCCGAAGAGTTGGGTGTTGCGGATGTGCTGTAGCCGGGCCGTCTCGAGCTGGAGTTGTTTGATTTCGACGCGGCTGTCGAGGTCGGCCAGCGTGTTCTCGAGCGTGAGCTTCGCGCGCGACTGCTGGTTGGCCTTGAGCGCGATGTCCTGGTCGAGTTTGTCGACCGCCAGGACCGACGCGCTCGTATCGAGGCTCAGGAGCGGTTCGCCGGCGCGCACGGTCGAGCCGGCGCGTTTCAGCACCTTGAGGACGCGGGCGTCGACCGGGCTCGAGAGTACCTGTTCGACTTCGGGCACGACCGTGCCCGTCGCCGACAGCGACGAGTCGACCGGCCCCGAATCGACCGTGGCCGATCGAACCTGCGAACGTTTGAGGGACGGCCTGATGAAGCCGAACCCCCACGCCAGCGCCAGCCAGGCGGCCAGGAGAATCCCCAGCCAGACCAGCACGCGCTTCACCAGGCCCTTCCGGCGTTCGCCTGCGTCGATGTCTCGGTCCACGTTCTGCCTCCCGCCAGTCGCATGAGGCAAATGCCATGCCCCGCTGTGCGCTTGTAAACCATTGACGCAAAACAACTTGTTGTGGTTCATTCGTTCGGGATCGAACGCCGACCGTCCGCTTCCGGACAGTCCTGAAAGGGGGCCTGTCCCCCTTTCCGCGCCGAGTGGTCGGTCCTAAAAGGGGGCCTGGCCCCCTTTCCGCGACGAGTGGTCGGACCTAAAAGGGGGCCTGGCCCCCTTTTCGCGGCGGCGGCGGGGCTGTGGTAACGTCGCGGCTGACTCGGGTGCCTTCCCCAGATGACCGCACCTCACTCTCCGCCCGCACCTCACGCTCCCACCGCCGCGCCGCGCCGCACCGCGGCCATCGCGGCTTCCGTCGTCGCCGTGATCGCCGCGAGCGTCGTCCTGGCCCCGCTGCTGCACGCGCTGCTGCCGTTCCCGTTTCACGTGGTCTTCAAACGGCTCCTGACGATCGGCGCCCTCGCCGTGATCGTCGCGTTCGTACGAGTGAGGCGGGAGACGCTGGCGCGCTGGGGGCTCACCTGGCGCTCCGACAGCCTGGACCTGACCGCCGCAGGATTCGCGGCGGGCGTCGCGGGACTGACGGCCCTCGTCGGCGTCACGCTCCTGTGGGGCGGCGCCACGATCGCGGACCGCGATTTCACCGCCTGGAAGTGGACCCGGATCGTTGGAGGTGGTGTTCTGGCGGGCCTCCTCCTCGGGCCACTCGAGGAGTTCGTCTTCCGCGGCGCGCTGTTCAGTTGGATGCGGGACCGCGCCTTCCGCGGGCGCGTTTCTGCGGCCGTCATCGCGACGAGCGCGGTCTACGCGCTCCTCCATTTCGTGGATGCCAGGCGCCCGCCCATCGGGCCGGACCCTGGCGTCATCGACGGACTCCGTCTCCTGGCCGCGCCCTTCCGCGCGACCAGCGACTGGAGCACGTTGTGGCCCGCCGCCGTCGGGCTGTTCCTGTTCGGCCTCCTGCTGAACCTGCTGCTGCTCAGGACGGGGTCGTTGTATGCGTCGATCGGCCTGCACGCCGGTTGCGTCGTCGTGTTGCGCCTCGTGCCGTACGTCGTGACGTTCGCGAAGTCCGATGTCCTGCGCTGGGGCACGCGGCGGGTCTACGACGGGATGGCCGGCTGGATTGCGATCGTGCTCATCGGCGTCGTGCTGTTCGCGCTCGTCCGGCCGTTGTCCGGCCCGCAATCGCGGGAGACCCGTCCGTGAGTGACTGGGTGCGGATCGCTCTCCCGGCCATGGGAGGCCGGGGACCCATCGCGCGCGGCCGCTTCATCGAGCGCCCGCACCGGTTTGCCGCCCGAGTCGCCCTGGCGGACGGAACGGTGATCGAGGCGCACCTGGCGAACCCCGGGCGCCTCACCGGCGTGTTGTCGCCCGGTTGTCCGGTGGCACTCGACGGGCCGTTCCCTCCTCCGCGGACGTTGCCCTACACGATGCTGGCGGCGCGCGCCGGCCGGACGTGGTCAGGCACCGTGACCACCTACGCCAACCGCGTGTTTCCCGCGCTGGTCGAGGCGGGCCTCTTCCCTGAATTGCGCGGTCCGGGCCGGCGGGCGGGCTCGGACGGCCAGGTCATCCGGCGGGAAGTGGTGCACGGCCGTTCCCGGTTCGACTTCGACGTGGACGGGCGCCTGGTGGAAGTGAAGTCGGTCTCGCTGGCGGACGGCCACGCGGGCCTCTTTCCCGATGCCGTCACCGCCCGGGGCGCTCGCCACTGCGACGAACTCGCCGCGCTCGCGCGCCACCGTCCGGCCGCCATCGTGTTCGTCGCCCAGCGGGGTGACGTCGAATCCGTCGCGCCAGCCGAGACGATCGATCCCGAGTTCGCGCGTGCTTTGCGCGGTGCGGCGACGGCCGGCGTGCTCGTCCTCGCGTGCGCGCTCCGGATGACGGAACGCCGCGCGACGGCGGTTCGAAGAGTGCCAGTCGTTCTGTGACGTGCAGGCAGGGCTAAGGTCGGAGCCCGGCCTCCACCAATTCCTGCACGCGGCGGATCTGCGCTTCGCCGGTCCGCAGGTTCCCGATCGCGACCCGAATCACGAACGTGCCGCGCAGTTTCGTGTGCGACAGGAACACGTCGCCCGAGGCGTTGATGCGATGCATCAGCGTTTCGTTGAACGTCTCGAGTTCGGCGTCGCTCATCACGCGCCCGCGCGGCCGCGCGCGGAAACACACGACGCTGAACGGCACCGGGGCCATGCGCTCGAGGTCGGGATGCGCGTCCACCCACGCGGCAAACGACTGCGCCAGCCGGATGTGCTCCCGCAGCCTGGCGCGCACCCCGTCGGCGCCGAAGTATCGCAGGATCATCCACAGCTTGAGCGATCGGAAACGCCGGCCCAGCTGCACGCCGGTGTCCGACAGGTTGCGCGCACCGTCCGGCGTGCGCAGGTACTCGGGCGTGAGCGAGAAGGCCTGGCGCAGTTCGTCCATGCGCCTGCAGTAGAACGCGCTCAAGTCGAACGGCGTGAACAGCCACTTGTGCGGATTCACCACGAACGAGTCCGCGCGTTCCAGCCCGATGAAATGCTCGCGCATCTCGGGCAGCATGCCGCACACGCCGCCGTAGGCGCCGTCCACGTGCAGCCACAGCCGCTCGGCCTCGCAGACGTCCGCGATGTCCGCCACGGGATCGACGCTCGTCGTCGACGTCGTGCCGATGGTCGCGACCACGGCGATGGGACGCCAGCCCGCCGCGCGGTCCTCGGCAATCGCCGCGCGCAGCAGGTCCGGGCGCATCCGGAATCGATCGTCCGTCGGGATCTTGCGCAGCGCGTCGTGCCCGAGGCCGAGCAGCATCACGCCCTTGTCGATAGACGAGTGCGTCTGGTCGGAACAGTAGACGCGCAGGCGCTGAACGTCGCCCCGGCCGGGCAAGCCCTGCGCCCGCACGCCCGGCACGGCCGCCTCGCGGGCCGTCGCGAGCGCGTGCAGCGTCGAGACGGACGCCGTGTCGTAGATGACGCCTTCGAACGACGATGGCAGGCCGATCAAGTCGGCGAGCCAGCGCAGCGTCACCTCTTCGAGTTCCGTCGAGACGGGTGACGTGCGCCACAACATCGCCTGCTGGTTCAGCGCCGACGCGAGGAAGTCCGCGAACACGCCGGGCGCGCTCGCGCTGATCCCGAAGTACGCCATGAAGCCGGGGTGGCTCCAATGCGTCACGCCGGGCATGAGGACGCGGTCCACGTCCGCGAGAATCGCCTCGAAGGGCTCCCCCGCGTCGGGCGCCCGCGCCGGGAGGTGCTTCGCCACGTCACCCGGCGCAACGCGCGCCAGCACCGGGTACTGTCCGGAGTGGTCCATGTACCGCGCGATCCACTCCACGAGTTCATGGCCGTGGCGACGGAATTCGTCGGCCGACATGTCGCCGAGCGCGGGGGGTGGGGGCGGTGGGGGGAGATCCTCGGGCATACTAGGATTCTACCCGGTGAGCGTCCGGCTGAAGCCGGACGCCACGGGTGTCTTTGCGGGCAGCTGCGTGAGTGGATGTGCGGGTCTCAGCGCGCGACGAGCACCGGCACCGGCTGCAGCAGGCGGACCGTCACCGCCGTCCCGGCCTTGAGGACGGCAGGATTACGATCACCCGACATGACAGCCGCCGCGCCGCCCGCGGCGCCAATCGATCCGCCGATGGCCGCGCCCTTGCCGCCGCCGAGCAACGCGCCGAGGATCGCGCCACCTGCCGCCGCCGCGCCCATCTTGCTCGCGGCCTCCTGGCCGGGCGCGTCACCTTCACGGTAGACGTAGTCGGTCTGGATCGTCGTCCGGGTTCCGTCGGCCAGCACCAGCGTGTGGAACCGCACACTGAGGCGCGCGCGGGTCTTCATCTTGCCGCCGCGCTCGAGTTGCGAGACCACACCGAGCACCCGGCTTCCGGCCGGGATGGCGACCATCGAGCCCACGCGAACGTCCCGGGTGACGTGCGCCTCCACCGGGTCTTCGACGCG
Source organism: uncultured Vicinamibacterales bacterium (assembly GCA_964547975.1). Taxonomy (GTDB): domain Bacteria; phylum Acidobacteriota; class Vicinamibacteria; order Vicinamibacterales; family JAKQTR01; genus CAYJPV01. Next base: position 7,391 of record CAZJRM010000132.1, read on the forward strand.
CGACGTTTCGCTGTGCACGGTGGTGTCGATCTTCAGGCCGATGACCGAGTCTGCGGACACGACGACTTCGTCGAACTTCGGTTCGTCCGGCACCGGCGCGGCCGGAACAGCAGCCTGGGGAATCGGTGCCTGATCCACGGCCGGGGGCGCTTCCTGCACCTGCTCCTGGCGCGGCGTTTCAACCGCGACCGCCACGGCCGGAGCTTGCGCCGGAACCTGCGAGAGCGGAGGCGCGGGACGCGGCCGGACGGCGGTGGCGCTCGGGTTCGTCGCTGCGGGCCGCGCCGGAACCACGGGCTTGGCGGCCGGAATCTCCACAGGAGCCGCCGGCTCGACGCGGGTCGCGGGCGGCTCAGGTGCCGGGACCGGAGTCGGATTCTGGGCGGGTTCCACCATCGATGGTGGCTGAACCAAGGCCGCGTCGGTCGTCGTGGTCTGCGGCGCGGCGGTCGCGGCCGCGGCGGCGGCGGCAGCCGGGCGAGGCGTGGTGGCTCGGGTGGCGAAGAAACCACCAACCCCCGCCGCAACGACGCACAGCACGATGGTCAGCGTGATGAGCGCGTTCTTCGACATGAGCCCTGACCTCCAGCCGGATCGACAGCAAGTCCCGTACCTTCCTGCTTGGCAGACAGACGCTGGGAATCTCGGCTTTTTGGGCCAGTTTAGCAGAATCGGTAGGGCTCGTGCTGTTTCCCGCCGAGGACACCCGGCGGCGGGGCCCTGTCCGGTTCAGACCGCACCAGGCGCGGAGCCTTTGGGCGGAGGTCATTGCCCAGGGCGACCGCAACAGGTCACAATAGCCGCCACCATGACGATTCTCGAGCAGTTCCTGCGCGATGGCGACCGATTGTTCCGCTGGCGCAGTCATTTTCCACTGCTGATGGTTCCCGTCCTCGTCGCGGGCGTTGTCGAACGTCCCCGGCCATTTTCGTCATTGGCGGTCGAACGCGGGTGGGAACTGCTGGCGGTGGCGGTGGCCCTGCTGGGAGTCGCCGTGCGCGTGGTGGCGGTCGGCACGGCACCCGAAGGCACGTCGGAACGGAGTACCGTGTCGCCCCGGGCGAGCCAGTTGCGGACGTCCGGGCTCTACTCGATGCTGCGGCACCCGCTGTACCTCGCCAACGGCCTCATGGGGCTTGGTATCGCGCTTTTTCCCGGAATCTGGTACCTTCCGCCCATCGTGGTCCTGGCGACGCTGCTGTACTACGAGCGGATTGCCGCCCGCGAAGAAGAATTCCTGAAGGCGCAGTTCGGGCCCGTGTTCCAGGCGTGGGCCGCCCGCGTACCGGCCATCGTGCCGTCGTGGGTCGGCCGGCAACCGTCGAACGAGCCGCTGGCGTGGCGCCGGGTGCTGCGAGGCGAGTTCTACGGCCTGCTGGTCATTGCCGCGAGCGTGTTCGTCCTGGACCTCGTCCAGAACCGGTGTCGGGCGCGCACCTGGGCCGCCGATCCGATCTGGACGTGGACGCTGGTGGTCGTGGCCGCGCTCTTTCTGACGGCGCGGTTCCTGAAGAAATCGACGAACCTCCTGACGCCGCGTTAGCCCGGCGGCGCCGGCGGGGGCGCGGAGGACCCATGCGATTCCTGTTCGTGCGGCACGGCGCGGTCTGCCTGACGGCGGTGCTGGCGTGGGCCGGCCTGGACTCGGCCGTCTCGGGCCAGATCCGGCAGAGTCCCGTCGATCTCGTGCAGACGCAACTGAATGCGCCGGGCAAGGTGAAGATCGGCAAGAAGTTCCGCGTGATGGACGAAGTGGAGAGTGTCGGCGAGATGCCCGCCGGCCTGAGCCTCACGTACTTCTACCTGTCAAAGGACGATGTGATCGATTCGACGGACCTGGTGATCGCCCAGCGGCGTTCGCCGCCGCTGTCGCCCGGCCGGACGAGTTTCGAGCCGACGCAGGTTGTCCTGCCGGCGACCGTCGAGCCCGGGGCTTACTACCTCATCGCGCGCTGCAACGCGACACGCGCGGTCGACGAGCGGTACTGGGACAACAACATGCGGGCCGTGAAGATTACTGTCGAGCCCGCGGAGCAGAAGTAGCAGCCCCCAGGGCGCCGCGGCGCCGACGAACCGCATGCGTCTGAAGAAGTACTACAGTTCGCGTGAAGTCACGGCCCTCACCGGGCTCACGGCCGACCAGTTGCGCTGGTGGGAGCGCCAGAAGCTCATTGCTCCCGCCGTCGCGTCCCATCGCACCGACGCCGGCGGCTTCACCGAGCGGCGCTACACGCCGGTGGATCTGCTCGAACTGCTCGTCCTGGCCGACTTGCGCCGGCGCGGATTCGGCATCCCTGAACTGCTCGACCTGATTGCCGCGCTCAAGGAGTATTTCGGCGTGCGCGTGTACGAGGCCGCCGGCGACGGCGGTCCTGTGACACTCCTGACCGACGGCCGCGAAATCTACGCGAAGATGCAGGACGGCCGGCTCTTCAACATCCTGCGCGATCCCACGCAGCCGCTGCTGGTGATCGGCGGCGAGCAGAAATGGAAGAAGCTCGCCTCGCGCGCGCGGCCGCGCAAACCCTCGAAACCAGGCCGGGCCGCACGCCCCACCCCGATCGACGACGAACACTGAGGGATGCGCCGGCTCAGCGCGGAGTGACGCGCACGACGACGTCCTGCCAGCCTCCGTCCCGCGTCCACTGGCGTACCACGGCGCCCTTGGCCGTGAGCGGGCAATCCGTCTCCGCGTGATCGAGCTTGCCCTCGGCTTCGAGGACCCGGTGGGCGGTGGAATCGGACATGACGAGACGTTCGAACCCCAGCGCCGGCAACAGGCGGTAGAACCCGAACGACGAGTGTTTCAGCGACTCGACCGTGACCACGTCGACGCCCCTGCCGCCCGGCAGGAAGCGGGCCACGTGGTTGTACGGCCTGACCGCCTCGGCTACGTTGATGTCGGATCGCGGGAGCAGGACGTACGCCACCGGAGACCCGGCCGGGCCATTCGTGCACCGGTACCGGCAGTCGGCGCACTGAGGCGAACTCGCGGCCTCCCGTTCGTCCAGCACGGCGAACGCCGCCGTTTCGTATTCGTTGTTGACGCCGCCAGCCAGGAGGCGCCAGCCCGACGGCGTGGTGATCTGGCCGAGGCCGTAGATGGCGCCCGCGTTGACGAACCGCAGTTCGGCGCGTCCGGACACGTCGATGCGGACAACGGCAGCACCCCAGTACGGCGACGAGGCGACCGACACCCACACGCCCGGGCGAGCCGGAGGGTCGGCCACGAGCAGGTCCAGGAAGACCCAGTTGGAATCGAACCGTTCTTCGGCGAACGCCAGCTCCAGCCTGGGCCGATACGACCACATCACGTCTCCGGACGACGAGAAGCAGATCAGTTCCTGCTGGTACCCGACCGATGCCGGGTCGCCGTACGTGGCGAGCGCGAGGACTTCCGGTTGGCCGTCCCGGTTGACGTCCACCACCAGCGGATCCGCTCCGGGCGCCAGCCTGGCCTCATGAACCGCCCTGACGGCCGCCGGGTCTGGATGGGCCCACAGCGGCGTGCCGAACTCGTGCCGCCACGCTTCGCGCCCCGACAGATCGCGGGCAACCACGGCATTCCCCGAGAACACCGCGGTGGCGACGGTTCCGGGCCTGGTGACGATCCAGGCTGTGAC
>CAZJRM010000132.1:11113-15213 GCA_964547975.1 uncultured Vicinamibacterales bacterium
GGCAGCGCCCTGGCTGCGGCGGCCTCCGCAGCCGCGGCGCCAGGCGTGGTTCCGGTCGTCGTCGCGTCATCGACCCCGTCGTCCCCGGCGGATTCGTCGGCCAGTTGCCTGCCGCTCTGCGTGTCCCGCCACGCCTCGAGTTCGGATCGGAGGGCGAACACGATCTCGCCGGTCGGCGTGATGAGCCGGCGGACGGGCAGCCCGAGCTTCAACTCCCAGCGCTGGACCGTTCTCGGCGCCTTCCCGAAGAACGCGGCGATCTCCTTCCACCCGTTCAGTTGGTCCGATCGGGGTGTGTCGTGTACGTTCACGTCTGGCGGTTTGGTCATGCGGCAGGTTCAGACTCCATTCTACCCACGCCGGCCGGGCCGCGGCTGTGTCGCGGGCATTTCGTGCTATAACCGCCCGATCCCACGCGCATGGGGGCCGGCCCTCGCCGGCCCTGCGACGTTCCGGAGGACCACCCTGATGAAGCCGGCACCCAGCTTCCGTCTCCGCGCCCTCACTCCCTTCGCGATCGCGGCCCTGGTCATCGCGCTCGCGACGCCAGCCGCGCTCGCGCAGAAAGCCCCGACCCCGCAGAAGCTGGACGAGGCCTACACCAAGCTCATCAAGGACCACACGCAGGATCCGCGCATCAGCACGGAACTCGTCGATCACATGCCGGCCAGCGCGACCGTCCCGTCGCCGCTGAAGTTCTTCGGCCGTATTCCGGGCACGCCTGGCGAACTCACCTACGCGAAGGACATCCACCGCTACTACGAGGCCCTCGCGAAGGCGTCACCCCGTTTCAAGCTCTGGACGATCGGGAAGTCGGAAGAAGGCCGCGACATGGTGCTGCTGGCCGTGGCCGACGAAGCCACCATTCGCACCCTCGACAAGTACAAGGGCGACCTCGCCGCGCTCACGGATCCCCGCAAGACGACGGAAGCACAGGCGCGCCAGATCATGAAGACGGCAAAGCCGATCTACTGGGTGACCGCCGGCATGCATTCCAGCGAAACCGGCGGCCCCGAAATGCTGATCGAGCTGCCGTACCGCCTGGCGGTCGAAGAGACGCCCTTCATCCAGCACATCCGCAACAACGTCATCGTGTTGATCACGCCGGTGCTGGAAGTCGACGGCAAGGAGAAACACGTCGACACCTACTACTACGGCAAGAAGACCGGCAAACCCCGCCCGCCGCTCGTCTACTGGGGACAGTACGTTGCGCACGACAACAACCGTGACGCCATGGGGCAGATGCTGAAGCTCACGCAGCACGTCAACAGGACGTTCCTCGAGTGGAAGCCCACGATCCTGCACGACCTCCACGAGGCCTCGAACTACCTGTACGCCTCGACCGGCACCGGTCCGTACAACGAGGCACTCGACGCGATCACCATCAACGAATGGTGGACGCTGGCGAATGTCGAAGTGCAGGAAATGACCAAGCGCGGCGTGCCCGGCGTGTGGACGTACGGCTTCTACGACGGATGGACGCCGAACTACATGTTCTACGTCGCGCACACCAAGAACTCGACCGGCCGCTTCTACGAAGTGCAGAGTTACGGCCCGGACATCGTCGAGAACCTGCGGATGAGCGCCAGCGCGACGACGCGCGAGTGGTACCGGCCGAACCCGCCGCTGCCGAGCATCAAGTGGGGCCCGCGCAACAATACCAACATCCAGCAGTCGGCGCTGCTCCTGGCGCTGCACCACGTTGCCTCCAACCGCCAGACCTACCTCGAGAACTACTGGCTCAAGAACAAACGCGCGCTCGACAAAGGCCTGACGCAGGCACCCTACGCGTGGGTCATCCCGGCCAACCAGCGGCGAAAGGCCGACGCCGCCGACCTCGTGAACGCGCTTCGCCGCCAGGGCCTGGAGGTATCGAAAGCGACGGCCGACTTCAAGGGGCAGCCGGCGGGCATCGCCGCCGGTGACTGGGTCATCCGCGCCGATCAGCCGTACCGCACGATGGCGGACATGTACTTCAGCGTGCAGAACTTCTCGCCGGCCAACCCGCGTCCGTACGACGACACGGGCTGGACGATGCAGCTGATGCGCAATGTGGACGTGCGGCCGATTGCCGACAAGGCCGTGCAGTCGAGCCCGATGGCGCTCCTGACTGCGGATGTCACCGCCGCGGGCGGCGTTACCGGGAACGGCCCCGTGCTCGTCGTGGATCACACGTCCGACAACGCCCTGGTGACCTTCCGCTTCCGGCACGCGAACGTGAAGATGCTGGCCGCCGAGGAAGACTTCGAGCTGGCCGGGCACAAGTTCCGCGCCGGCGCGTTCATCATCCCGTCCGGCGATCGCGCGACGATCGACGCGTCGCTGAAGGAGTTCGGGTTGTCGGCGTGGGCGACCGACAAGGCGCCCTCCGTGAAGACGCATGACCTCGACGTGCCGCGCATCGGTTACGTGCACTCGTGGTCCAACACGCAGAACGAAGGCTGGGTGCGCGGCACCTTCGACGCCTACAAGATCCCGTACGCATACTTCGGGGACATCAAGCTGCGCGAGGGCAACCTCCGCGCGAAATACGACGTCATCGTCTTTCCGCACGTCGGCGGGACGTCCGTCAGCCAGGTGAACGGCATCGCCGCCACCGGCGCGGATCCGGTGCCGTACAAGAAGTCGGACCTGACGCCGAACCTCGGCGTGCAGGATTCCGCCGACGACATCCGCGGCGGCATGGGCTTCGACGGCCTGATGCACCTCTATCAGTTCGTAAAGGATGGCGGCCTGCTCATCGTCGAGGGCGCGACGTCGACCATCTTCCCGGATTACAAGCTGACGCCGGGCGTGACCGTCGAGAGCCCGGAGGGCCTCTTCGTTCGCGGATCGATCGTGCGTGGCCTGCTGGCCGACTCCAGAAGTCCGATCGTGTACGGCTACGAAGGCACGCAGTTGCCGGTCTACTTCAGCCAGGCGCCCGTGCTCGCGTCGGGAGTCATGACCGGGGGCCCCGGAGGCGGGATGGGCGGATTCGGCGGCGGCGCGCAGATTCCGGGTGTCGGGCAGAACGTCTCGCCGAACAGCGGGAACGTCCAGGCCCTGTCGCCGTGGCTGGGGCCCTCGACCAACCCGGTGAGCGGTGCCGCGGCGACGCCCGATGCGGGCGGCCGTGGTGGCCGAGGGGGGCAAGGCGCGCAGGGCGGCGGTCGCGGCGGCGTGCCGGCCGGCTTGTCTGTGGATGGCCCGCGGGTGATCCTGCGATTCCCGCAGGATCCGAAGGACATGTTGTTGTCGGGTGTCCTCGTGGGCGGGCAGAGCCTGGCCGGTCGCGCGCAGGTCGTGGACGCGCCCATCGGCAAGGGCCACGTCGTGATGTTCGCCATCCGGCCCTTCTGGCGCGCGCAGACGCAGGGGACCTACTTCCTCGGCTTCAACGCGATCCTCAACTGGAACGATCTCGACGCCGGCAAACGGTAACATCCGTCGAAGGAGAGCTCGGATGCGACAGGCAGTGCGTGCGCTGAGGAGTGTGACGGCGAGTCGCCTGGTGCTGGCGGCGGTCGTGTGCGCGGCGGTCGGCGTGGCTGCGCAGGAGATCAAGACCTTCACGACAGCTGAAGATCACCAGAACATGCTGGCGCAGCTCGGCATCAAGGCGCTGCGCCCGGGGCCGAGCGGTAACGAATCCGCTCCCGATCACGCGAACTACGACGAAGCGCTGGCCAACCCGTTTCCCGACTATCCCGACCCGCTCGTCCTCAAGAACGGCAGGAAGGTGACGACGGCCGACGCCTGGTGGAAGCAGCGCCGGCCGGAGATCGTCGAAGACTTCGAGCGCGAAGTCCTCGGGCGCGTCCCGAAGGTCGTACCGAAGGTGACGTGGACTGTCACCTCGACGATCCCGTTGCTGGTGGGATCGCAGCCCGCCATCGGCAAGCAGCTCGTCGGGCGCGTGGACAATGCCGCGTGCCCGGCGATCGCCGTCGAGATTCAGGCCGCGCTCGTGGTCCCGGCTCAGGCGAAGGGCCCGGTGCCCGTGATGATCATGTTCGGGCGCGGCGGCGTGTCGCAGATTCCGTCCGCGATGCCCGCGGGCCGCGGATTCCCGCCGCCCAATCCGAACGACGATCCGATGCCCACCGAGCAGTTGCTGG
>CAZJRM010000133.1:0-15145 GCA_964547975.1 uncultured Vicinamibacterales bacterium
CACGCCCGGCGGCCGATGCCGTTGCGATGGCCCGCTCGCGCACCGCCGAGTCGAGCGGCATCCGCTGCAGCAGGACGTCGGCCGACGCCAGCGCGGCCGCCGGCGTCGCGTCGGCTTCCACCCAGAACACTTCGCGCCGCAGCGTCGTGTCGGCCGGCCGCGCCGCCAGCGCTTCGCGGAACCGCGCCAGCGCCTCGGCCGCGTGCCCCTCGTCTCGCAGCGTTCGCGCCAGCCCGATGATGGCGTCGATTCGCGTGCTGTCGCTGACACCGGTCACCGCCGCGCCCACCTGCCGGGCCTCGGCGCGTCCGGGCAGCGCCAGCAGCAACGCCAGCAGCGTGACCGCCGGCAGCGTGATGGCCGGCCACGTGACCGTCAGCGGCGTGACCGCCAGCCGCCTCGCGTGCGCCATCACCCTCGCGGCCGCCCACCTCGCGATCGTGCGTGTCGTGCCCGTGTTCATCGTGATGCTCCGCCGTACGCCCGATCGATCAGCCCCTGGAAGACCCGGCTCGCCTCGGTGTGCCGGCCCGCGCGCCGCAGCGCGTCGCCGTAGCGGAGCGCCGACCCGGGATCGCCCGGTGACAGCGCCAGCAGCCGCTCGAGCGCGCGCAGTTCGATGCCGAGATCGCCCGTCTCGTGCGCCGCCTGCGCCAGCGTCTCGAGATGCCGCCGCGTGAGCGCCGGCCGCGACAAGGCCGACTCCGCCACTTTCGCGAACGCCGTGCGCGACTGCGCCAGCTTCGACGGATCCTTTCGCAACGCGAGCAGGTCACGATACGTGAACGCGAACACGCCCGCCTGCGCCGTCAGCGCCAGCCCGAGCACGGTGAGGAATCGTTTGAAGATCATGATCAGGCCGCGGCCTCCGCCGCGTCGTCGTCATCCTGCCGCCCGCGCCACGCCCGCCGGTCGAACTGCGCCCCGATCCGGAACGCCGGGTACGCCGCGCTCGTCGGCAGCGGACGGCTGCGCACGACCGTCAGGCGCATCGACCGTTCGCCTCGCGGCTCGGTGAGGCTGGCCGTGATGGTCGTCCCGGTGGCCAGCGCCTGCGGCGCCACGAATCCCAGTCCGCCGTGGCTTTCGTCGCGCGTGATCGCCAGGAACTCGCCGCCGGCGTGCCGCACGCGCAGCGGCAGCGTCTGGCCGTGCCGCCACGTCTCGCGGGCGTGGCCGCGCCGCGTCTTCGCGCGGCGGACGATGCGCCCGAGCCACCACGGCTCGGACAGCCGCTCGAAGAGCGACGGGATCGCGAAGTGGAAGATGGCGTCGTTGATGTCGTCGATGTCCGCCTGCGTGAGGTCGATGAACCGCACGCGGTGCGCGACCCAGCCGTCCTGCGGCTGGTGGTAGCCGAGCACCTCGCCGTGCCGCGTGACGGTGCGGTCGCCCACGTGCATCTCGACGTCGATCCGTCGCCCGACCGTCAGCGGCGAGGTCCAGAGGACCGTGCAGCCGCCCTCCGAGAAGTCACCGGTCATGCCGAGGCCGGGCTCGTCGGCCAGGCGCACCGGGAAGTTCACGCGGAAGCGGGGCGCGCGCCGCTTCTGCGGCGGCCGTGTCGCCAGGCGCAGCACGTACCAGACGAGGCCCATGTTGTAGAAGGTCCAGAAACTCGCGATCGACGCGCCAAACCAGTCGTCCGTGATCCCGAAGCCCAGCCCCATCCAGCTCCAGCTGAGCGCCATGATGCTGAAGCCGAGCAGCGCGAAGTGGGGGATGACCTCCCGGCCCGCGCCGCCGCCGCCCGTCTTGCTCGTCACGACGAACGTGCCTTCGCCGCGGCCGAAGATCGCCCGCTTGAGCGCGCGCAGCATGGTGAAGAAGCTCGCCATGTTGAAGAGCTCGTCCATCAGGAGCCAGCCCGTGCCCGAGCTCATCACCTTGTAGGACACGAGCAGCGTGGCCAGGAAGGTCAGGTAGACCGTGAGGAACGTCTGATCGAAGTTGACAATCGGGAACGTGCGCGTGAGCAGCATCCACGGCGGCGCGAGGTAGAAGATGAGCTTCGGCACGCCGATCGTCCAGTGGTAGAGCGAGGCCGCGTAGTTGATGCGCTGGTTGAGCGTCAGGCCGCCGCACGTCAGCGGGTTGATATGCCCCATGGTCTTCAGGTTGCCTTCGGCCCAGCGCAGGCGCTGGACGTCGAACGACTTGAAGTCCGTCGGGGCCAGGCCCGTGACGAGCATCTCGTTCAGGTAGACCGACTTCCACCCCTCGCTGTGGAGCACGATGGAGGTGTGCAGGTCTTCGGTGATCGTGCCGGTGATGATGCCGCCGTGGGGCGTGAGGGCGGACCGCCGGAGCACGGCGCCGGTGCCGCAGAAGAAGGCGGCGTTGTAGTGGTCCTTGCCCGGCATCACGAGGTTGAAGAACACGTCCTGCTCGCCGTAGAGGCGGCGGGTCGTCCAGTTGACGCGGTGCTGGACCGAGTCGAGGTTGTGATACTGCTGCGGCACCTGCACGAGGGCGACGCGCGGATCCTGGAAGAAGCCGAGGGTGCGCTCGAGGAACGCCTCGCGCGGGACGTGGTCGGCATCGAAGGTCGCGATGAGGTCGGCGTCGGTCTTCGCGAAGGCGCTGTTCCAGTTGCCGGCCTTCGCGTGTCTGTTGTCCGCGCGCGTGAGGTAGTGCGCGCCGAGTGCGTCCGCCATCAGGCGGACCGCTTCGCGGCGCCCGTCGTCGAGGACGAAGGTGCGGTGCGGGTACCGCATCGCGATGGCGCCGCGCACGGTCTGGCGCAGGAGGTCCACGTCTTCGTTGTAGGTCGTGATGAAGACGTCGACCTTCAGCCCGGGCGGCGGCGTGGGAACCTGGCGGCCCCGCAGTGCCCAGCACTGGTGGTAGTAGAAGAGCAGCGAGAAGAAGCCGTGGACCTCGGCGAAGTAGACGAGCCCGGCGAACACGGGCGCCTCGGTGTTGAACGTGTAGGCCGCGCGGTAGGCGAGATACACGATAAAGATGCCGAGGCCGGCGAGCGCCACCGCCCGCTTGATGAGCCGTCTGGCGGGCCGGTCCAGATAGACGAGCGTCGAGTCGGCGTCGAACACCGGCGCGGCGGCGGAGCAGTCGGGCGAACGGGTCTCACGGTCTGGCATCGGGTCGGGGTACACGCCCGCCGAAGGGCGGGCGCGTCCTGACACGAAAATCGGCATTTCGCCGGGATTCCTCAGCCGCCGGGCTGCCAAGTGGAAAGGGGGCCAGGCCCCCTTTTAGGTCTGACCACGCTCGCGAGAAAAGGGGGCCAGGCCCCCTTTTAGGTCTCACCACGCGCTCGCGCAAAAGGGGGCCAGGCCCCCTTTCGCCCCCCCCATCCTGTCCAGGCAGGATCGGACCGATAAGAACCACGTGAAGTTCGTACCACCGAGGACCGGGGCCTGATGTCGGCGCCGGCACAGACACGCGTGCTTGTCGTCGTGAACGACCCCGGGGCGGCCGGGCGCGTGTGTCTCATTCTCGAACACGCCGGGTATGTGACCACGTGCGCGCATTCCGCCGAAGACGCTCGCCGCGCGGTCCTGGCGCGGACCCCGGATATGGTTCTCGTGGCGGCGCAGCTTGGCGACGCGGACGGCCTCGACGTGTGCCGGTGGATCAAGTCGGCGCCGGGCCGGGCCGACGTCCTCGTCATCCTGTTGTCCGACTCGCCGGCGGGCGCCGGCGCGGTGGAGGACCCGGATTCCGAGGCTGACGCCTGCCTGCCGCTGTCGGCGGCCGATCACGAACTGCTGGCGCGCGTCGCGTCGTACGCGCGCGTGGTCCGCGTGACCCGCGCGTTCCGGGCCGAGGCCGCGCACCGTCGGCAGCTCGAAGCCGAACTCCGAGCCAGGCTGACACCCGCGCCGCCGATTGCCGATCACCGGTCGCTGCCTCGCGGAACCGAGACGATCCTCGCGGTGGAGGACGAACCCTCGATCCTCACGCTCGTGCGGACGTTGCTCGAGCGCCTCGGCTACACCGTGCTCACCGCAGCCACACCGCTCGAAGCCCTCGCCATCGCGAGGGCCAACGGGCATCGTGTGGACCTCCTGATGGCGGACGTCGTGATGCCCGACATGAGCGGACCGATGCTGGCCGAGGCCCTCGCGCCGTACTATCCGACGCTCAGGACGTTGTTCATGTCCGGTTACGCGCCGAGCATTCTCGACGGCTACGGCATCGATGCTGACAGTCCGAACTTCCTCGAAAAACCCTTCGCGATGTCCGCTCTGGCCGTGCGCCTGCGCGCCACCCTCGACCGCCCCCTCAGTTGAACGTCACCGTGTGTGAGTGCCCCGCGTCGGAACTCGACTCCTTCGTCACGCGCTGACCGGAGGCGATGGCCGTCACCTCCGATGCCGCGAGCGTGACCGAGTGGGGATGCGCCGACGTCCCCTGGATGCCGAGCGTCAGGCCCGCCGCGGCCGACAGCTGGGCTGACGTGATGATGGCCGCGTGCCCGTGGTTGGTCCCGACCGTGCCCACCTTGTCGGACGTGCTGGTCGTCGAGGTCGTCGATGACGAAGACGGGGCGGTCGGCGACCCCGAGTCGCTGCTGCAGCCCGACACCGTGATGGCAATGCCGGACAGCACCGCGAGCGCGGCGGCCAGCGTGAATTCCCGACGATCGAGCGTACGAACCAGTTCCTGCGCCATGTCCGTGTCCTCCAGGTGTTGACCGATGTCCTGTCGACTCTGGAGGGCAAGACACGTACCCGGACGCCTGGAGGCGAAAGCCACGGAATCCCGGGCATTCGCCCAGCACCGGCGTCCGTCGGGTTTCGTACCGCGTAAGGACTTACGCGCGGCGTCGGTGTTATCATCCGCCCCGGCGCGTGCCCCCGGGAAGGTCGTCATGCACGCACTCCGGCGGTCGTTCATCACGTTCGTGTCTTCGGCGTTGACCGTGGTTGGCGCGGCGGCGGCCCAGCAGGGCCCGCCCGCCCCCGAGATCACGACGCTGCCCGTCGCGCAGGGGCCGGGCACGATTGAGGCGCAGCGCCGCGCGTGGTTCGCCGACATGCAGGTGTCTCCCGGCGCCACGGAGACCGAGGGCCGTCTCGACCGCGCCCGGGCGATGGTCGAGCGCGCCGTGAGCGGGCGGGCACCGCGGATGGCCGTGGTCGGCGACGAGTGGGCTTCCATCGGGCCCTACGGCTTCCGCGACGAAGGCTACGTAATGAACGGGCGCGTACTCGGCGCCGCTGCCCATCCCTCCGACCCGAATACGATCGTCGTGTTCCCCGAAGACGGCGGCGTCCTTCGATCCGTCGACGGCGGTACCTCCTGGACCCGGATCAACGATGGCCGCCTCAGTGCCTGGATTTACGACTCGGCGGAACCCGCCATCGCGTTTGCCGTGGAATACCCGGGATCGCGAGTCCTGCGTTCCGATGACGGCGGCGTCACGTGGCGCGCGGTCTGGGCCGCGGCTGCCGGCGAGACGGTCCGCACCATCGCGATGGATCCCCGGTCGGCCGGCGGGACGGGGCAGCGGATTCTCGTCGCGGCCACCCGAGGACTGGTGGAGTTGTCCGGTGGCGGAGCATCGGCCCGTCTCGTCAGCCGGGATGTCGTGGCCGACCCGGTCGTGTTCAATCCGAAGAACCCCGACCAGGTGTTCGCGACGGCCTGGCATCCCGATGGCAAGGAGACGGACCGGATGTTCCGGTCGCTCGACGGCGGACGAAGCTGGCAGGCGATGGCGTTGCCGGCGTCGCCGCTCAGGGGCGTGGTCGTTGGAGCCGGCGACCCGGCGCGGTTGTACTTCGTGCGGTCCGACGGCGAGGGCGCCTACTCGCTGTATCGGAGCGATGACCTTGGCGGATCGTGGACCCGGTTCGATGCGCCGAAGGAGTCCTACGAGGCGTGGACCTACGCCCTGACGCCGCATCCGACCGAGCCGCTGACGGTGTACGTGGGCGGACTCGACGTCTGGCGGTCGACCGACGGCGGTCGGGCGTGGGACTCGCTGGGTGTGCCGCACGTGGACCAGACCCGGTTCCTCTTCGACGCGGCCGGCCGGCTCCTGGTGTGCGGGGACGGCGGCGTGTTCCGGCGCGTCGGCGCCGTCTGGTTCAGTCTCGGCCGCGGGTATTCGGCGCTGCAGCTCTACCGGGTCACGCTCGATCCCGATCATCCGACCGTGCTGTACGCCGGCTCTCAGGACAATGGCACGCTGCAGATGCGCGGGGCCGCGGGGTGGGGCTCATTGAGCGGCGGTGACGGGGGAGGAGTCGCCATCGACGCGCCGGCGGGTCTCGTGTATTCGCACACGCAGCGCCAGGACGACGTTGGCGTGGTGATCTACCGGTGTCCGGTGTCCGGCCTGCAGCCCTGCACGCGCCTCGTGGCCCGAGAGCGAGGCGTCGATGCCGCCGAGAACATGGCGTTCATCCCCGTCCTGGTGAACGACCCGACGGCGCCGTCGAACCTCTACCTGCTCGGGAGCCGGGTCTACCGTTCGACCGACCGGGGAGAAACCTGGGCCCCGGCCAGTCCCGTGCTCGCGACGATCTGCCGCGACTACGACGGCGGGAACCTCTGCTACCCGACGACGTTCACGCCGTACCTCACGGCCATCGGGTTCAGCGAGACGACACCCGGCGTCGCGTACGTGGGCGCGCTGCTGGGCTACGTGTGGTCCACGACGGACGGCGTCACGTGGCGGGCCGGGCGGGGCCTGCCGTACCGGCGCGTGAGCGGGATCGTGGTGCATCCGAGAGACGCGTCGATCGCCTACGCCACGATGGCGGGGTACAACCCGGACAAGCCCGCCCCGTTCGGGAAGGGGCACGTCTTCCGCACCACGGACGGCGGCGCCACGTGGTCCGACGTGAGCGCCAACCTGCCGGACGTTCCCGCCAACGACGTGGTCATCGATCCGGACGGCGCGTCGGTCACGATCTACGTCGCGACCGACGCCGGGGTGTTCCGGCTCATCGAGGGCGAGACCGAGTGGCAGGTCTTCGGCCGCGGGCTCCCGGCCGTGCGCGTCACCGACCTCGCCTACAGCCAGCGGACCGACACGCTGGCGGCGGCGACCTACGGTCGCGGACTGTTTGTCGTGTCCAGCAGGTACGGGCGATGAGCGGGCGACACGCGTTCGTCGCGGCCGTCGTCCTCACGCTGGCGATCTGGGGCTGCGGCGGAGGTGGCGGATCGACGTCGCCTGCGGGACCGACCCCGTCGCCAGGAACGACGACGCCGGCGGTGGCCGACATCTCTGGCGCCTGGCGCGGCACGTGGACGTCGAGGCACGAAGGGTTCTCGGTGTCCGAGTCGGCGACGTTGTCCCTCACACAGTCCGCGTCCGCCGCTGTCGGGACCGTGAGCAGCACCGACTCAGCGGCCGCCGCGATCGCGTCACTGACCCTGACAGGCAGCGAGATCAGCGGCAGCGTCCGGTTGAACTACGCCACCGGCTGCCAGACGACGGCCCAGGTGAAGGGGAGTGTCTCCGGCGGCCGCCTGCGTTTCGCGACGAGCAGCGTCCCGGTGACCGGTGTCGGGTGGCCCTGCGACTGGGCCCAGGTCCAGGAGTTCGATCTCGGTCGCTAACGTGACAGCCGGCGTTTGATGGCGAGACCGAGATCCGCGGCTGTCGGCGGATCGAGATTCGAGACCACGGCCACCGCCCAGCGTTGGTCGGTCTCGAGCAGGGCGTTCGTGCCCGGCGCGCCGCCCGCGAAGCCGACGTCGCCTCCCGCGCGGGCGCCGGGCGCCGGCACGTCGCCGTCCAGGAACCACGCGGTCATCGTCGCGTCGAGCAGCCGACCCTCGCGCACGGCCTTGTCGAAGGCGAGCAGGTCGGCGGCGGTCGAGTAGGCGCCGCCGGCCGCGCTCCCGGCCACGCCGTGGGCGTCGCGCGCGTTCCGCAGCGCGCTGTCGGTCCCGCCGAGTTGACGCGAGTAGCCCTGCGCGAGCGCCCGGCCCGGCTGGTCCGCGCGGAAGTACCCCGTATGCGCCATGCCGGCCGGGGCGAAGACGTGCCGGCTGATGTAGTCCTCGTAGGTGCTCCCCGACACGCGTGCGACGATCGCCCCGAGCACGACGTAGCAGCCGTTGCAGTACTCACGTTTCGTGCCCGGCTCGAAGCGCAGGGGTTGGGGCGCCACGAACGCGAAGTAGTCCGCGTTGGACGCGAACCGCGTCTTCGGGGCCGCGTCGAAGGCCGGGCCGAAGAAGTTGGCGATGCCGGCCTGGTGCGTGAGTAGTTGCGCGATGGTCGCCCGGCGCGCGGCGGGATTCGGGTAGTCGGGCAGCACCTTTCCGAGGGTGTCCGTCAGGGCGAGTTTGCCCTGAGAGACGAGCTGACCGATGGCCACCTTCGTGAAGGCCTTGCCAATGGAAGCGACGTTGTAGGCGATCGTTGGCCCGGCCGGGGTCTGGCGTTCGCGGTCGGCGAGCCCGTACCCCCGCTCGAACACGGTGACGCCGTCTTTCGACAGGGCGACGACCCCCGCGAACGTCCCGTCGGCCGCCCTGGCCGCGAGGTAGGCGTCGAGGGCGGCCGTGAGGTCCGACGTCGACATGTTGCCGCTGATGGGTGGCGGCGCGACCGACGGCGTGTCATCCGACTCGCCGACTTCGACGGCCAGGCTCGTCACTTTGAAGGGCGGGGCGGCGGTCAACGCGATCTCGAGCCGCCCCTGCAGCCCCGTGGCACCCTTGATGAAGAAGGTGACGGCTTCGTCTTCCGCTGCGCGAACCCGGTCGATCGTCATGGCGCCGAAGTCCTCGCGCAGCCGGGTCACCATGGCGGCCCGATCGGCCGGCGTTCGCCGGGCGAGAGCGGCGGCGTCGAAGCGGGCCTGCGCGACGGCCTCGAACCGCGCGGCGTCTCCACTGGCGAGCGCGTCGAACACGGCGCGCGCGACGGCTTCACGCTCCGCCTGCGGCCGGGCCGGTACCGACTGGCTGACGGTCACGCCGGCTCCGATGGGCGAGGCGGCGAACACGGCGCAGGCGGCCAGCATCAGTGCGAACGAGTGTGCGGAACGGCTCGAAGGGCGCATCGTGTCTCTCCCTGGCGGACTACGGGCATCCGGTGTTTCCCCTTCAGACGCCGTTCGCCTCCGGACGGACGGGTCCGCCAACGACAGCGCGGAGGGTCGGCGGCATCCTCATGTCTGCCCGCCATCTGCCGATTGTCCCCCTGTGACGAGCCCCCGCCACGCGTGACGCCGGTGTACGTCCGCAACCATGCCCCCGGGGAACCGAGAATGTCTGCGACTTGGACGATTCGAAAGCGCTTGTTTACCGCCTTCGGCGCGGTTGTTGCCCTGTTCATCATCTTTGGTGCGAATGCTGTTCGCACCGCCAACGCCCTCAATCATCACGTGTCGACCATCGTCGAGTCCAACGCCGCCGCCATGGAGACCGCGGCCAGGCTGGAGTCGTTGTCGATGGAACTCAGCGCGGCGGCCGACATGGTCGTGGTCGCGGCATACCGGAAGGACGTGAAGGGGATCGAGTCGGAATGGGCGGCGCTCTCCGACGCCTACCGCACGCTCGGCCCAGCCGCCGACGCCCTGGTGGCACGAACCGGCATCGATGCGAACCGCCAGCGTGCCAGGGACGTGGTGGTCGCGATGGGCAAGTGGCACGCGTTGGCCGAACGCGCCGTCGGGTACGGACGTGAGGGCCGACTCGCGGAGGCGGACGCGGCGATGCAGGAGTCGGAGCAGTACAGTGACGACATCGCTGGCGTCCTCGTCGGTGAGATCTTCGAGGCCGAGTCGTCGCACCTCCAGGCGGCCCGAGCGTCGGCCGCCGCCACCAAACGCAGCGGCGACCTGGTGTTCGTCGGGATGGCCTGTGCCATGGCGGCCCTCGCCGTCGGCGTGTGGATGGTCCTGCGCCGGATTGATGGCCACCTCCGTCACCTGGCCATCGATCTTCGCCAAGGCGCGTCACAAGTGACCGGCGCCTCGTCGCAGGTGGCGCAGTCGTCACAACAACTGTCGCAGGGGGCGGCGCAGCAGGCGGCCGCGCTCGAGGAAGCGTCGGCGTCACTGGAGGAAATGGCGTCGATGACGCGCCGCAACGCCGAGAATGCGCGGCACGCGTCCGCCACGGTCGCGGATGCCGGACGGCTGGTGACATCTGCCAACGAGTCGCTGCGGACGCTGGTGACCGCCATGGCGGACATCGAAGAATCGAGCGGACAGATCACGCGCATCGTGAAGACCATTGACGAGATCGCGTTCCAGACCAACATCCTCGCGCTCAATGCGGCCGTCGAGGCGGCGAGGGCCGGTGAGGCGGGCCTGGGCTTCGCCGTGGTGGCCGACGAAGTGCGTACGCTCGCGCAGCGCTCCGCGCAGGCGGCGAAGGATACCGCGGCGCTGGTCGACGCATCGGCGGCCAGCGCGGCCGGAGGTACTGCGCGCGTGCAAGCCGTGGCCGGCGCGATGGCTGCGATTGCCGACAACTCGTCGAAGCTCGGGGCGCTCGTCGGTGATGTCAGCACGGCAACCGAGCAGCAGGCTCAGGGGATCAGTCAGGTCAGCCAGGCCGTGTCGCAGATGGAACGGGTGACCCAGTCGACGGCGGCCACCGCCGAGGAATGTGCGGCGGCGAGCGAGGAACTCAACGCGCAGGCCGAACAATCGCTCGCCGACGTGCGCACGCTGGAGTCGCTGGTGGGCGGCTCGGGAAGGTCACCGGTCGGGGCGCTGGCGGACGTCGCCGGGCACCGACGTCCGTCGGCGGGTGCCGTGAACGAACTGCGCCGGGCCGCATGAAAAGGGGGCCTGGCCCCCTTTTCGGCGGCGCGCGGTCGGACCTAGAAGGGGGCCTGGCCCCCTTTTCGACGGCACGCGGTCGGACCTAAAAGGGGGCCTGGCCCCCTTTCTGTCGGCGCGCGGTTGGGCCATAATCCACGTCATGAAAAAGACCGCCACGCTCTCCGCTATCGTCATCATCGCCGCGCTGGCTACCCACGCGGTCCTCGTCGCCCAGGGGCCCAACACGCTGACGGCCGCCGAGAAGAAGGCCGGCTGGACGCTGCTCTTCAACGGCAAGGACTTCACCGGCTGGCGCCAGGTCAACAACACCACGATGCCCGCCAACTGGGTCGTCGAAGACCAGGCCATGAAGGTGTTCACAGCGCCAGACAAGAAGCCGGGCCAGGGCGCCGGCGGCGACGTCATCTACGCCGTCAAGAAGTTCGCCAACTTCGAACTCTCGATCGACTGGAAGACGGAGAAGGCCGGCAACTCGGGCATCTTCTTCAACGTGCGCGAAGTGCCCGGCAAGCCTATCTACTACGCCGCCCCGGAAGTGCAGGTGCTCGACAACGTCGACGCCACCGACAACAAGATCGCCAGCCACCTCGCCGGCTCGCTCTACGACATGCTCGCCGCCGACCCGAAGACCGTCAAGCCCGTCGGCGAGTGGAACACCATCGTCATCCGCGTGAAGGACGGCAAGGTGACCCACACGCAGAACGGCGTGAAGGTCGTGGAATACACGCTCTGGACGCCCGAGTGGGACAAGATGGTCCAGGAGAGCAAGTTCAAGACGTTCCCCGGCTTCACCGAAGGTATCGCCAAGGAAGGCTACGTCGGCCTCCAGGACCACGGCTACGCGATCTGGTTCCGCAACATCAAGATCCGCGAGCTCTAGCGGAAGGGCACCTCGATGACGGACCGCCGGACCAAGACCCAGCTGCTCCACGAACTCGCGTCGTTGCGCGAGCAGTTGGCCCGCCAGCAGCAGGAGGCCGAGGTCTGCGCGGATGCCGCCCGCAAGGAGGTGGCCCGGTATCGCGAATTGTTCGACGAGGCGCCCGTCGCCTACCACGAGGTGGACCGCGAAGGGCGCATCTCGAGGATCAACCGCGCCGAAGTCGAAATGCTGGGGTACCTGCCCGAAGAGATGATCGGGCGCCACGTCTGGGAGTTCATCGGCGAGGACAAAGTCTCGCGTGAGGCGGTCCTCGCCAAACTCTCGGGCGCCCGGCCGCCCGGTCATCGTCTCGAACGGACCTACACCCGCAAGGACGGGACCTCGATTCCGATCCTCTGCGAGGACCGCCTCATCCGCGACGCGGCCGGCACCATCGTCGGCATCCGGACGGCCATCCAGGACATCAGCGACCGCAAGGTGGCCGAGCAGGCCAGCGAGCAGCTGTCCGTGCTGGTCCAGCGGCTCGAGGAACGGGACCGTCAGAACACCATCCTGAACGAGATGCGGGAGTTCCTCCTCGCCTGTTCGTCGACGGCGGAAATCGGGCCGGTCGCCACGCGCGCGATCTCGCGCCTGTTCCCGGGGTCGTCGGGCGCGCTCCTGTTGCTCAGCCCCTCGCGCACGGACATGGAGACCGTCGCTCGCTGGGGCGCGCACCCCGAGGATGTCGACGAGAACCTGTTCGCGCCGGATGCCTGCTGGGGCCTTCGCCTCGGCGGACCGCACGTCATCGACAATCCGGACACCGGCATGCTCTGCCCGCACGTCAAGGTGAAGCCGGCCGCCGGCTACGTGTGCCTCCCGCTTACCGCGAAGGGCGACGTGCTCGGCCTGCTGCACGTCCGCGACTCGGCCACGTCTGCCGACGCCCGGTTGTCGCTCGCCCGCATCAAGGACCTGTCGTCGACCGTCTCGGGCATTCTCTCGCTGTCGATCTGGAACATGCGACTGCGCGAGACCCTCGCCAACCAGGCGATCAAGGATCCGCTCACCGGCCTCTTCAACCGCGCGTTCATGGAAGACTCGCTGCAGCGCGAGATCTACCGCGCGAGCCGCAAGCAGGCGCCAATCGCGGTCATCATGGCCGACGTCGATCACTTCAAGAAGTTCAACGACCGGCACGGCCACGCCGCCGGCGACCTGGTGCTCGCCGAAATGGCGAAGTTCCTCCGCTGGAAGGTCCGCTCGGCCGATATCGTCTGCCGGTACGGCGGTGAGGAGTTCGCGATCATCCTCCCCGAGTCGTCCCTGCCGGACGGCGTGAAACGCGCCGAGATGCTGAAGGAAGGCGTGAAGGGGCTGCACGTCTCGTACGCCGGCCAGGAACTCGGGCCGGTGACGATGTCGCTGGGGGTCTCGGCCTACCCCGATCACGGCAGCACGCCGCAGGACCTGCTGCGCGCGGCCGACGGCGCCCTCTACCGCGCCAAGCAGGCCGGGCGTGACTGCGTCCTCCCGGTCGAAGCCGACGTGCCCGCGGCGCCGTAGGCACTCACACCCGCCAACAGCTCACTGCACGGTCACTGCCACGGTCACCGTCCTGGAGACGTCTCCCGACGTCGCGGTGACCACCACCGGGTACGTGCCCGCCGGTGTTCCGGGATCCGTCGTCCTTGGCGGCGCCGAGCTCCCGCTGGACGAACCGCCGCACGCCACCATCGCCAGGCCGCACACGACCGTGACGACCACGGCCGCGACAGCCACGCGCCGACGTCGCGGATGCGACGAGACGAAGGGCAGCGCGAAGAGCGACAGACCAGCGACCGCCGCGCCGAACGCGCCCGTCACTCCCGCCGGGAGGGCCGCGCCAGGGGCGAGGCCCGACGCGACCGTGACCAGGGTCAACGTGGCACTCGTCCGCGCCGCTCCCGCCGCAATCGCCGACGGCGACACGCGGCACTGCGCCGGCGCCGGCAGTCCCGAGCACGACAGCGACACGGCCGCACTGAACGCTCCGCTGGCCGGCGTGAGCGTCAATCCGACCGCCGACGGTTGCCCTCGCAACACCGTGATGGCGTCGCGGTCGGCCGAGAGCGCAAATCCGTCCGAGAACGCTCCGACGGTCACCGACCACGCCGCCTGGCTCCGCAGCAGGGCATCCGGGTCCTCCCGCACGGAAGGCGTCGGATCCGCGACGACGACCTGCAGGGCGTGGAATCCGTCGGTGACCTGGCCGGCCGCCACCACGAACTCGCTGCCCGTTCCCACCAGTCGCCCGTCGAGCCACCATCCGAGGCTCAACGCTCGCGTGGCCGGCGACGGAAACGTGACCGCGAATCGCTGCGACTGGCCCGCGCCCACCGCCACCGTCTTCGACGGATCCGGCGTGACGCTGTCGATTGGATCCACGAACGTGTAGAACCGCTTGATGATCTGCTCCGTGTTGATCTGCCACCACGGCATGTTCAGCGAGCGCATCTTGCTGTTGTAGACGGGGCGAAACAGCGTCGAGTCGCAGTACACCGCGCCCGCGAACAATCCGGGCACGCCGTTGGTCGTGGTGGTCGTCGGGAGCGGCGTCGACGGATCGATCCAGTGTGTCCACTTGATCTTGTCGCGCTCGGTTTCCTTCGTCGCGTTCGCGCCCGTCGGCTCGACCGTGTCGTTGCACGCCGGCGGAGGCGGCCCTCCGTATTCGTCGCGCAGGAGGCCGAAGGTGTGGCCGAGTTCGTGCAACACCAGTTCGACGGCCTGCGCATGGCCCGACGCCACGACCACGGACCCGCCGGACCCGCCGTACTCGGAATCGTTCACGAGCACGATGACGAGGTCCCGTTCGCTGGGCGTCAGCGCGGCCTGTACCGTCGAGATCACCTTCGACGTGGTGACGCAGATGAGGCGTTCGAGCCCGCCGCACCCGTAGTACGCGCCGAATGCCGTGTTCCTGCTGATGCCGCGCGTCGGATGCGAGGCCCCGGATTCGACGCTCGCCACCTCGACACGCCGGATGTTCACGTATCGCTGGTACTCGCGGAACGGATCCTGCGCGAGGAGTCCGGTCGCCGCCTGGTTCACGTCCTTCGCGAACCGGTCCATCTCGCTCTCGGTGTAGCCGTCACCGAGGAACACGAGGTCGAGGCGGTTCGCCGCGTCGCCGTTGATGACGACGGGCACGGCGGTCTGCGCCTGCGCGGCCCCCGTCGCCCACGCGAGGAGGGCGAGGCCCAGGCACGCGCCCAGGGCGCCGCGCCCCGTCATCGACCGGCGCCCCCGGCCGCCGGCATCACCAGCGTGACGATGAGGTCGAGTTCCCAGCCGTCGCGGACGCGCCGCGGCTGGAACAGCTTCACTTCCGTGATGGCCGGGTCGTCCGGGACCGCCACGAGGAAGTCGACGTGGGCGAGGGCGACGGTCCTGCCAGTGAGGACGCCACCGGGTCCAGGCGACTCGCTCCGCACGAAACGCGGATCCTGGATGACCGTCCAGCCCCGCAGCACGCCGTCCGCATCGACGGCGGCCACGAACAGCT
>CAZJRM010000134.1:0-15142 GCA_964547975.1 uncultured Vicinamibacterales bacterium
AGCCCCTTGTACCAGCGCCAGTTGCGGAACTGGTGCATGTCCTTGAACCCGTACTGCTTCAGCCGGGCGTCGGGGATGACGTACCGGTCGGGCGCGCCGAGGTCCGGCGTGACCGCCCGATTCCACTGGCCGTTGATCGTCACGATGCGCCCGAGCAGCTTCGCTTCGCCGAGCAGTTTCTCGTAACTGTGCAGGTATCGTGGGTTCGACCGCCGCTGGTGGCCGATCTGGAGCAGCTTGCCCGTCTTCCGGGCCGCCTCGACCATCGCCCTCGCGCCTTCGAGGGTGTTCGACATCTCCTTCTCGCAGTACACGTGCTTGCCCGCGTCGAGGCACGCCACGGTGTGCGGCGAGTGCCAGAAGTCCGGCGTCGCGATGACGACCGCGTCGAGCTGCTTTTCCTTGTCGAGCATCTCGCGGAAGTCTTCGTACCCGTTGACCTCGTGGCCGAACCGCTTCAGCTGATTCACCACGCGGCGCTGGTTGTACTCGGTCCAGACGTCACACACCGCCCGGAACTTCAAGCCCGGGATGCGCAACATCGCGTCCGTCAACACCTGCCCCTGCGCGCCGGCGCCGAGCAGGGCGACGTTGACTTCCTGCACGTCGCCCGCCGCCGCGGGACCCGCCGCGGCCGCCTGTGCCGTCGCCTGCTGATACTGGTGCTGCTTGTACCACGCGTACCCGAACAACCCCGCCGCCGGAACCGTCGACAGCCCCTTCAGCACGTCGCGCCGATCGAGCTTTCGCGATCCTCCGGAGGCGGCTGCCGCCGCCTTGTCCTTGTCGTCCTTACCAGCCATGCTCGTCTCCTGGTCTTCGCTGCCTGTGCTGCGGGGTGCCCCCGGGGTACCGGCCCGGGACGCGAGCGTTCAAAGTATACGTCAGGGACCTCTCCCGGGGCAGCAGAAGCGCTTGCCCCGCCACTGGTCTGGCGATACGCTGCTCCTGCCCGACTCCGGGCGGATGCCCGATGAAACGAACGTGGTTGGCGCTGATCGGCGTGGCGGTGGTCGCGGGTCTCGTGCTCGCGGCGATCTTCGTCGCGCCGCGCGTGGCCGACCGTCGGGTCTACCGCATTGGATTCGAGGACGAACCGCCCTTCCACTTCCCCGACGCGCAGGGCCGCCCGACCGGGCTGGCCGTCGAGATCCTGAACGAAGCCGCGCGCCGCAAGGGCATCCGGCTCGAGTGGTCCTTCCGTACCGAGAGTTCCGAGGCCGCCTTGCGGTCCGGCACCGTGGATCTCTGGCCGATCATGACCATTCGCGAGGAACGCCGGCCGTACATCCACTTCACCGAGCCCTACCGCGAGAGTGAAGCGTGCCTCCTCGTGCGGGCCGACCGGCCGTATCGCGCCTCGAACGACCTGGCCGGCAGCGACGTCTGGCATAGCGGGCTGCCCATCACGACCACGCTGCTCGGCGCGGCCATGCCCCACGTTCGCCTCCGGGTCCTCAATAACGCCCGGGGGCTGGTCGAGAAGGTCTGCCGCGGCGAGGCCGAGGCGGCCTACCTGGACGAGTTCACCGTCATCGACGTGCTGATGAACGGCGCCACCTGCGGCGTCCCGCTCCGCGCCATCAACATGCCCACGTCCCGCGGGGCCCTCGGCATCGGCGCGACCTTCGAGGCCGCGGACGCCGCCGACCGGCTGCGCGACGGCATCTCGGACATGTACGAAGACGGGGCCCTGACGCGGCTCATCGCGCAGTGGACCTACTTCACCGGTCGCAGCATGGAGCAGAGTTCCGCGCTGCTCCAGGCCCAGCGCCGCGAACGGCTCATGCTCCTGGCCGTCGCCGGTACGGGCCTGCTGCTGCTGCTGGCCACCTATCTCGCCTGGCGCACCCACCAGCAGAGCCTGCGGGCGCGGCGGGCCGAGGCCGAGCGGGCGCGGCTCACCGACCAGCTCCAGCAGTCGCAGCGCCTCGAGAGCATCGGCCGCCTCGCCGGCGGCGTCGCCCACGACTTCAACAACCTGCTGACGGTCATCAACGGGTACGCCGAGCTCCTGCAGACCGACGAGCGGGCCACCGACGATCAGCGGGACCTCGTTGCCCAGATTGCCGAAGCCGGCGCCCAGGCGGCGAACCTGACCCAGCAACTGCTCGCCTTCAGCCGCAAGCAGCTCATCCAGCCCGTCCCGCTCGACCTGAATGCCATCGTCCAGAACATCGCGCCGATGCTCCGGCGGCTGGTCGGAGAAGACATCACGTTGTCGACAACGCTCGACCCCGGCCTCGCGACCGTGATGGCCGACACGGCGCAGATGCACCAGGTCCTGCTGAACCTGGTCGTCAACAGCCGGGACGCGATGCCCAAGGGGGGACACCTCCGCCTCACGACGGCCAACGTGGCCGTGGAGGAAGGATCGAGCGCGGCGCTGGCCGGCGCGCGCCCGGGCCCGCACGTCCGGCTGTCGGTGTCCGATACCGGCGTCGGCATCGACCGCGATGTGCTGTCGCACATCTTCGAGCCGTTCTTCACCACCAAGGGGAAAGGAGAGGGCACTGGCCTCGGGCTGTCCATGGTCTACGGCGTGGTCCAGCAGAGCCAGGGCGCCATCACGGTGACGAGCGAAGTTGGCCGGGGAACGACGATTGAGGTCTTTCTGCCCCGGGCGGAAGACATGCCCGATGTTCGTCGCGAGGCCGAGCCTCGCGCGACGAGGGCGTCGGGCACCGAGACGATCCTGCTCGTCGAGGACCAGGCCAGCGTCAGGCACCTGGCCGTCTCGGTGCTGGCGCCGTGCGGCTACCAGCTGCTGGAAGCCGAGTCCGGGGAAGCCGCGCTCGACCTCGCCGACGCGCACCAGGGGCTGATCCACCTGCTGCTGACCGACGTGGTCCTGCCGGGCATGACCGGAAAGGAACTCGCCGAACGCCTGCTGCTCCGGCGGCCCGGCCTCAAGGTGCTCTACACGAGCGGTTACGCGGAAGACGTCATCGCGCACCGCGGCATGCTCGAGCCGGGGATCCACTACCTGCCCAAGCCCTACCCGCCTCACGTCCTGTCGGCCGCCGTGCGCCAGGCGCTCAATCAGCCATCGGGCTGACCGCCGTCAGCGGTAGTGCCGGAGGTCACCGTCCGATGTGGCGTCCGCCGTCTCGCTCAGCACCCACGCTTCGAGGCCCGGGCTTGCCGCGCAGAGCGCCTCGATCTCCTCCGGCGCCATCAGCATGAGCGCGGTCGTCAGCGCGTCGGCCACGGCCGCGGCCGCGAGGCGCGGGCCGTCATCGCCGGATTCGCGCGGGCGAGGGCGGGGGACTACGGCCCACGCCGCCCGTCGCCCGCGGACCGGCTCGCCGGTGCGCGGATCGCGGATGTGATCGCCCTTGCGCAAGCCGGAGGCGCTCAGCGCCGTTTGCGCGGCGTCCAGCGTCACGAGGACGCGGTCCGGCGCCGCCGGGTCGCTCAACGTCAGTGGCCATCCCGCGCCGGACTCCGGCGGATCGAGGGCGAGCACGGAGCTGAACCCGCCGTGCACGAGCGCCTTCCCGAGTCCCCATTCCTCGAGGAGTTCGGCCGCCAGGTCCACGGCGTACCCCTTGCCGACGCCGCCGAGATCGATTCGGACGCTGCCGGCTGTCGCCGTGACCGAACTGCGGACCGGGTCGAGTTCGAGCGACGGCAGACCCGACCCGAGCGAGATATCGAACGCCCCGCCCGTGAGGTCGAACACATGCCGCGCGATGACCAGGCACTCCATCGTCGTCGGACTGACGACGGTGTGGCCGCCGGGCGTGAGGTTGTTGATGCGGCCGATGTCGCTGTTGGGGATGAACCGGCTGAGTTCGGCTTCGAGGCGATCGAGGAGGTCGAAGACCGCCTGGGCCGCCTGCGCGGCGTAGGCCGCGTCGGGGTGCGCGACGTGCACCTCGAAGATGGTGGCCATCGCCTCGTGCGAGAATCGGCGGATGCCCGAGACACCGCCGGAGGGCGCCAGGTCCAGGCCCCCGTCATTCGCCCGCTCGACCTTGCTCGGGGCGCCCTGAGCGGGTGAGCCGAAGGGCGCCGCCCGGTGCTCTGGGAACGGCATGGGGCGGTTCACGCGCCGGCGTACATCGCGTCGATGATGTCCCGGTAGTTGGCTTCGATGATCCGCCGGCGCAGCTTGAGCGTCGGGGTGAGTTCGCCCATTTCCACCGAGAACGCGTCGGGCAGCAGCGCGAACTTCTTCACCTGCTGGAACCGGGCGAGTTCCCGCTGCAGTTCCTGGATGCGGGCGTCGAAGTACTCCACCACGGCCGAGTGGCGCAGGAGGTCCGCCTTGCACTGGTACTGCAGGTTGAGCGACCGCGCGTATTCCTCGAGGCGCTCGTAACTCGGGACGATGAGCGCCGACACGAAATGGCGGGCGTCGGCGACGATGGCCACCTGTTCGATGAAGGGATCCTTGCCGAGCACGCCTTCGACGAGCTGGGGCGCCACGTACTGCCCGTTGGACGTCTTCATCAGCTCCTTGATGCGCTCGGTGAAGTAGAGGTGGCCCTCAGCGTCGATCTCGCCCGCGTCGCCGGTCCGCAGGAAGCCGTCCGGCGTCATCACCTCGGCGGTGGCCTGCGGCTTGCGGTAGTAACCGCGCATGACCGTGGCCGCTCGGACCTGGATTTCCTTGTGTTCGCCGAGCCTCACTTCGATGCCGTCGAGCGTCCGGCCGATCGATCCGAGCCGGACGTTGCCGGTCTCGAAACAGCAGACGGTGGCGGTCGTCTCGGTCAGGCCGTATCCGTAGACGACGGGCATGCCGGTCGCCTGGAAGAACCGGTTCACATCGTCCGCGAGGCGGGCGCCGGCGACGGGCAGCAGGCGGACGCGGCCGCCGAACCGGTCGCGCAGCGCGCGGAAGACGAGGCGGTCGGCGACGCGATGCTGGAGCGCGAGCGGGGCGGGCACCCGCGCGTGCGCCTGGCGGCAGGCGAAGACACGGTCGCCGACCCCGACGGCCCAGCGGAACAGGCGGCGCTTGAGCGGCGGGGCCGCCTCGATCTTCGCCTGGACCATCGCGTAGGCCTTCTCGTAGAGGCGCGGCACCGAGCACATGAGCGTGGGCCGGACCTCCGAGAGCGCCTCCATGACCTGCTGCGGATCGCTGATATAGACGTTCTCGGCTCCCCGGTAGAGCACGTAGTACGTCCAGGCGCGCTCGAAGACGTGGCAGAGCGGCAGCATGGCCAGCGAGACGTCGGATTCGCCCACCGTGACGCGGCGATCGTGCATCGCGAAACACGCGGCGAGATTCGCGAAGTCGAGCATGACGCCCTTGGGTTCGCCGGTGGTGCCCGACGTGTAGATGAGCGTCAGCAGGTCGTCCATCCGGTAGCTGGCTTCACGGCGCCGCAGTTCGCCGTCGTGCGCCTGGTCCCGGCCCGTCGCGAGGAACGTCTCGAAATGCGTGGCCTCGGCGCAGCCGCGCAGGTCCACGGCCGGGTCGAAGGCGACGATCCGCCGGAGGTCGCCCGCCCGCAGGAGGTCGAGGGCCAGATCGAACTGCGCCTGCTCTCCGACGAAGAGGATGCCGATGTCCGCATCGCGGACGATGTAGCGGAGCTGATCCGGCGTGCTGGTCGGGTAGAGGGGAACGGACACGCCCCGCGCCGCCAGGATGCCGAGGTCCGCCTCGGTCCACTCGGGCATGTTGCGGGCGCAGAGGCCGACCATCTCGCCGGGGGCGTGGCCGGCGGCAATGAGCGCACGAGCGCCGCACTCGACGCGGTCGCCCAGCTGGCGCCACGAGGTGGCCTGCCAGTGGCCGTTACGTTTCACGCGGAGCGCGGCGCGGTCCCCGTGACGGGCGACGCGCTCACGAATCAGCTGGACGAGATGCGACGAGAGCATCGAGCCTACCATTCTAGCGTGAGAGGGGCGTCCGGCTGAAGCCGGACGCCACGGATGAGCCGCGTTACCGCCCTACGATGGCCTGGTACGCCGCGCCCTTGGCCTTCACCTGGATCTCGAGGTCCGTCGGCATCCGCTGCGTCATCACCAGGACGACGAGCCGCTCCTGCGGGTCGACGCGGAAGAAGGTCGAGGCCGCGCCGTCCCACCCGAAGTCGCCCACCGAGCCGTAGCCCGTCGAGGCCGCGACGTCCGTTGTCACCGACATCGTGAACCCGTAGCCGTTGCCGCCGTTCTTGCCGCCCCACGGCAGCGGGTCGACGCCCCTGGGCAGCTGGTTCATCGTCATGAGCGCGACGGTTCTCGGGCCGAGCAGGCGGACGCCGTCGAGTTCCCCGCCGCGCGCGAGCATCGTGGCGAATCGCAGGTAGTCCGACACCGTCGAGACGAGACCCCCGCCGCCCGACAACAGCAGGTTCGTGCCCTTGCGGTACCGATCGAGGCTGGCGGCCGGCGGCACCGGCGTCAGTCCCTGTTCAGGGGTCCAGCGGTACAACGACGCGAGGCGGGGGAGTTTGGCTTCGGGCACGAAGAACCCCGTGTCGACCATCTTGAGCGGGCCGAAGATCCGCCGCTGCATGAACTCGTCCAGCGGCAGGCCCGACGCCAGCTCCACGATGCGCCCGAGGATGTCCATCGAAATGCCGTACTCCCAGCGCGTGCCCGGCTGGAAGAGCAGCGGCACCTGGCAGACGGCTTCCGCCGTCTCGGCCAGCGTCCGGGTCGAGTCCATGACCCGGGCCGGCTGATAGGTCTTCGTGACCGCGTTGGCGGGGCCGCCGTACGACAGGCCCGACGTGTGACGGAGCAGGTCGCGAATGGTCATTTCGCGGACGGCCGCCGTGGTCTTCAGGCCGTCGGGCCCTTCGGATTCGAAGACCTTGAGGTTCTTGTAGCAGGGGATGAACTTCGAGACCGGGTCGTCGAGCACGAACGCGCCTTCTTCGAGCAGCATCATCACGGCGACGCCCGTGATCGGCTTCGTCATGGAGAAGATGCGGTAGATGGTGTCCTTCCGGAGCGGCGTCTTCGCGGCGAGGTCGGCCACGCCAAACTCCCGCTGGTAGGCCACCTTGCCGTCGCGGGCGACCGTCACGCTGATGCCGGCGAACTTCCCGTCCTTGATGAGCTGCGTCATCGCGGGGCCCATGCGATCGAGGCGTTCCACGGACAGCCCGGAGACGGTGGCGGGTTTCGCGGCGGAAGCGGAGACGGGCGCGGGCGCTTGCGCGAACGCGACGGACGCGGCCAGCACCACGCTGGCGCAGACGGTGGCGAGTACCTTCATGACGTCATTTCCTTTCGGCCAGCCACGCCGAGACGGCGCGGTGTTCTTCGTTCGATGGCGCGCCGGCGGGCCACGGGGCCGGACCGCCGGCCATCACGGCACGGCCCCAGGCCGCCACGCGCGCATCCGCCTGTTTCGCCGCCCACGCGCGCGCGGCGGCGTCGGCATCCGCCGTCCGGCCCGTGATGGAGAGCGCTCGCGCGGCCAGGAGGTGGCCCACGCTGCCGGGCGATCGGGAGACGGTCGCCGCCAGGGCGGCGTACGCGGCGTTCGCCTCGGCGGGTGTGCCGCCGCGCGCCAGGCACTCGGCGGCCATCCAGTCCTCGACACGTTCGTCCACGTCCTCGGCGTAGGGTTTGCCGGCCCCGAGGCGTTCAGGCCACTCGCGGGCGGCCGCCACGTGCCGCGCGGCTGCCGCCGTCCGGCCCGCCGAAAACGCGGCCGCGGCCAGGCGCAACTGCGCCTCGCGGTGCAACGAGCGGCCTTCGGTGGATCCTTCGAAGGGCAGGACGGTCAGCGTATCGAGGCGCGCGGCGGCGTCGGCGACGCGGCCGTTCAGCAGGAGCGTCCGGGCGTGGAGCATGCCGAGGATGTAGTGCTGCGGCAGCGCGCGGCTGTAACGGGCCGCGACGTCCAGCGCCTCGGCCATCGTGCCGTCGGCGACGAGCCGTTCGGCGAGCGCCTTCCCGTAGCGCCACTCGCCGGGTTCGAGCGCGGCCGCCCGGCGCAGGTCGAGCAGGGATTCCTCACGCGCGACCGGTTCGAGGGCTTTCGCCCGGGCCGCGTAGAACGGGGCGTAGTCGGGTTCCGACCCGCACGCGCGGAGCAGGTCTCGCGCACGCGCCATCTCGTTGCGGCTCCAGTCGATGAGCGCCAGGTAGTACTTGGGCCGCCAGCTCGCCGACTGGGCGCGCGCCCACTCGAAGACGGGCACGCTCTCGGCGCGGAAGGGGAACACGAGGTGTGGTGACGCGGCGTTGGCCCGGCGGAGCGTGTCGGCCGCGGCGGCGTCGCCACGCTGGTGCTGGACGAACGCCAGCCAGTACAACACTTCCGTGCCCTGCGGGGCGAGACGCAGCAGTTCCAGGACGTCGTCGAGCCGGCCGAGACCGTGATACCAGGCGGCCAGTTCGAGGAACGTCTCCTGCGGCATCTCGTTGCGGATGCCGTCCACGAAAGCCCGGCGGTCGGCGTCCCGACGCCCGTTGAGGTACCGCTCGGCGCGTGCGACGTGGCTGATCGGCCGCCGCGAGCCGATCGGCCGCCGCCACGGGATCCGTGCCCCGCAGGCGGGCCAGGACCGCCCGCAACTGCAGCGCGTCGAGATTCGACGGCCCGGCCGCGAGGCTCTGCTCTGCGTACGCCGTCGCGTTCGCCAGGTCGCCGCGCCGCAGGTGCAGCCTGGCCAGTTCGACCAGCGCTGCCGATCGATACGCGGGCGACGACGCGGCCACTTCGAATCCGTCGAGGGCATCGACCGTGCGCCCGAGCCGGGCCGAGGCCAGGCCGTAATAGTAGTTCGAGGCCGGGTCGTAGGCGTCGATGGCCAGCCCCCTGCGCGCGAGATCCCAGGCGCCCTGGTCGTCGAGCGCGCGATAACGCACCATCGCGAGATCGGCGAGGGCGGAGAGGTAGTTCGGGTCCTTCTTCAGGCACGCCTCGAGCGCGGACTGCGCCTGCACGTAGTCGCGCTGCCGGATCCACTCCTTGCCGGTGAGCCACAGCCCTTGCGCCGAGGTCCAGTCGAAGCCGGCCGGCGATTCGAGGGGCCGCGACAGTTCGTCGCCGGCGACGGCGCGATAGTCGAGCCACGTTCCGATCCGCACACGCAGACGGCCGGCCGGCACACGGAGGTCGAGCGCGCGCGCCCATGTCGCGGCCGGCGCGAGCTGCAGCCGCGTCGAGAAGACGACCCGGTCGCCGTCCAGGACGTCGAGCGTGTCGTCGATACGCTCGAGGGCGAACACCCGCACGTCGAGCTGGCGCGCCGGCGTGAAGGGCGCGGCGGCGTTCGCCCCCGGGCGCATCTGCCCGGGCTGGATGACGTTCAGCACGGCTCGCGGCGTCGCGTCGACGAACCCGCCGGTGCCTTTCACCGGGAACCAGTACTCAGTCCACGTGTCGGCCGAGTGCGGCTCGAATCCGCGATGCTTGAACGGCGTGAACGTGCTGGCTTCGGCCGCCTGGTTGAAGAGCCGGCCCGACTGCACTTCCACGTACTGCCCGTCGGTGTCGGTCAGCAGGTGCTCCCAGATCATGCCCTGGCGCGACAGTCCCCAGATCCACGCCTTCTTGCCGAGCTTGTCGTCGCGGGTCGAATACCGGCCCATCCCGAAATCGTCGTCGTGCCAGTAGGCGCCGAAGACGTCCGTCCCGCGCCCGAGCACGTGGTACGACTTGTACGGGCCGAAGTCGTTCTGCGCGTAGAAAGCGAGGTTCTTGCCGTTCTCCGGGTGGATGGGCCAGGGCGAGACTTCGCCGCCGTGCCCGATGTAGTGCGTGCCCGGATAGATCAGCTCGAGGTTGCCCGCGGCCTTGATCCCCGTGTTCATCCACGTGTAGTACGGCTGCTCCAGGGGCGTCGCGTTGTACCAGAACGAGCGGGTGGTGAAATACGCCGCGTCCGGCGGCAGCGTGATCTCGATACGCCAGGGTGTCCGTGTCAGCAGGTCGAGCACGCCGATGACGACACGGGCGCCGAAGGGCCCGGAGCTGACCGCGTAGTCCACCGGGGTGGCGCAGTTCGGCGTGTGGCCGATGATGCCGTAGTTCGGCTCGATGCCGCCGCTCGTCCACGGCCCGCGCATCGCGATGTCGCGGAACTTCACCACGTGGTTGTCGTAGATGAACGAGCGCCCGGTCGTCTTCTCGACGGCACTCCAGATCTTGCCGCCGATTTCCGGCAGCACCGTGACGCGCAGGTAATCGTTCTCCAGTTCGACGACGGTCCATTCGCGGTCGACCGGCGTGTCCGTGTAGCCGTCGAAGCGGTAGTACGGATAGATGCGTCCCACCACCGGGATCGGGTTGGGATCCGAGAACGGGTAGGTCCGGATGACCTTCCGGTATTCGCGGACGGTCGCGGCGCCCTGGGCGGCCGTCTCGGCGGCGGGCCACAGCAGCGCCATCAGGACGAGGGCGGCCAGGCACCGGAAGGCGCGGAGTTCCCGACGAGTCACGTTCGGCATCGAACTGATCCTCCACCCGGGCCGCCTGGGGCGGCGGGGGCTAGCGGCCGGCGATGGCTTCGCGCATCTTGTCGGCGAGGGCGGCCATCGTGAACGGCTTCTGGATGAAGTGCACGCCTTCATCGATGACCCCGCGGTGCGCGATCACGTTGGCGGTGTAGCCCGACATGTAGACGCAGACCAGGTCGGGGCGCGCGGCCTTGAGCTGGGCGGCCAGATCGCGGCCGTTCATCTCGGGCATCACCACGTCGGTGAGCAGCACGTCGATGGGGCCGCTGTGCCCGTAGGCCAGGTGCAGCGCCGCCGCCGGCGATGGCGCCGAGAGCACCGTGTACCCGAGACTCGTCAGCGCCGACTGGGCGGCCCGCAGCATCGTCGGCTCGTCCTCGACGAGCAGCACGACTTCGCGGCCGCCAGGCAGCGGCGCCGATGGGCCGTCCGTCTGCACCACGGCGACATGGCCTTCCCAGCGCGGCAGGCAGATCTCGAACGTCGTCCCCTGCCCGGGCTCGCTCGAGACCAGGATGAACCCCTCGTTCTGCTTCACGATGCCGTACACCGTCGCGAGGCCGAGGCCGGTGCCTTCGCCGAGCCGCTTGGTCGTGAAGAACGGCTCGAAGAGGTGCGACATGACTTCCGGACTCATCCCGCAGCCATCGTCACTGACCGTGAGGCGCACGAAACGGCCGGCCGCGGCGCCCGGGTGGGCCTCGACGTATGCCTCGTCGATGGAAACGTCCGCCGTCTCCATGGTGATGTGGCCGATGCCCTCGATGGCGTCGCGGGCGTTGACGCAGAGGTTGGCCAGCACCTGGTTGATCTGGTTCGGATCGACCTTGATGGGAGACAACCCGGCACCGGGATGCCAGCGCAGGTCGATGTTCTCGCCGATCAGCCGCCGGAGCATCTTCA
The DNA here is from genome assembly GCA_964547975.1 of uncultured Vicinamibacterales bacterium. Classification (GTDB taxonomy): domain Bacteria; phylum Acidobacteriota; class Vicinamibacteria; order Vicinamibacterales; family JAKQTR01; genus CAYJPV01. Next base: position 11,290 of record CAZJRM010000134.1, read on the forward strand.
GCAGGCCCTCGACGGTTTCGTTGAGGTCGATGACGCGCGGCGCGATGGTCTGCTTGCGCGCGAAGGCGAGCAGTTGCTGCGTGAGCTCCGCCGAGCGCTGGCCGGCGGTCTGGATCTCGAGCAAGTCGGCCCGCAACGGGTCCGACGGATCGACGCGGTCGAGCGCCAGTTCGGTGTAGCCGAGGATGGCGCCGAGCATGTTGTTGAAGTCGTGGGCGACGCCGCCCGCGAGGCGCCCGACGGATTCCATGCGCTGCGCCTGCGTGAGCTGGCTCTGGAGCCGCTCCCGTTCCGCCTCGGCCGCCGTGCGTTCGGCGATGAACCGCGCCTGCTGCACGTTCTGGTAGGCCGAAGTCGACAACTGCCGGGCCAGGGTGTGCAGCGCCCTCGCGACCGCCGTGAACTGCTCGAGCGACATCGCCGGCACTTCGCGGAACGCGGCGACGGTGTCGTCTTCATCGGCGCCAATCGCACGCGCGTACGCGCGCATCGCATCTTCGGTCTGCGTATGATCCCGGACCTGGCCGATGAGCCAGTTGGCGATGTGGTGCTCGCCCACCGTGATGCTCGCGCCCGCGTCCCACAGTCCGCCGCTCAGGCACGGCTGCACGGTCGCATGGTGGGGATTGGGACGCCCGATGGCCGCGTCTGATCGGAAACAGTTCCGTCGGCCCTGTTCGGTGCCGCGGATGATCTCGTTGCAGAGCCGGGTGAAGTTGCTCGGTCTCGTGATGGGCGTGCCGTCGGGGTACGTGACGATGGACGCGACGCCCGTGGCGGCGGCGAATTCGTCCTGGATCCGCTGGAACTCGTTGAGGTCGAACAACTCGTCGAACGGCACGGCGCCGCCCTGTTCGAGTGGTCGGGTCAGCGCGACCACGCGTTGCTCGATCGCCAACTGCAGGCGCTTGTGTTCGGTAATGTCCTGGATCGTACCGTGCATCCGAATCGGCATGCGTCTGTCGTCGAGGGTCAGCACGCCGCGCCCGTAGACCCAGCGTTCGGCCCCGTCGCGCAGGCGGACGATGCGGTACTGCTTGTCGAAGGGCTGGCACCGGCCGACGACTTCGTTGGCGAAATACTCGGCCATCATCTCGCGGTCCTCCGGGTGGATGATCTGCGCCCATCCCGTGAGCGACCGCTCGAAGTCGTGCGTGATGCCGAAGATGTCGTCGAGGACGTCCGAGCTGGTCCAGATCCCGGTCCGGATGTCCAGGACGTAGCTGCCCAGCCCGCCGATGTGCTGCGACTCGCGCAGCAGGTCGCGGCTTTCGCGCAGCACCCGATCCTTGGTGCGTTCCGCCTTCTGATCGCGGAAGACGAGGACGGCGCCGGCCACAGCGCCGGCTTCGTCGATGATGGGCGATCCCGAGTCGGCGACCGGGTGTTCCGTGCCGTCCTTCGCGATGAGCACCGCCTGGGTGGACAACGTAATCGTGGCCCGATCGCGCAGGACCTGGTCCACGGGATTGTCGATGGTCGCCCGCGTGGATTCGTCGACGAGCCTGAACACCTCCGCCAGCGGCCTGCCGCGGGCCTCGGCTTCCGACCAGCCGGTGAGGGCCTCCGCGACCGGGTTCATCAGTTCGACACGCCCGTTCGCATCGGTGGCGATGACCGCATCGCCGATCGATTTCAGCGTGATGCTGTGGCGCTCGACCGCCGCGCGGCGTTCGGCTTCGGATCGGTACAACTCGCGGAAGTGCGCGCGCGAAGCGCGCTGCCAGGCGATGAACGCGCCGATGAAGACCACGGACCCGAGGCCCAGCCACAGGAGCATGATCAGGATCGCGCGGCTGCGCCACTCGGCGAACACTTCTTCCGAGTCGACCTTGGCAATCAGGAACCACGGCGAGTTCGCGACGGGCAGGAGGACCGACACGACCTCGACGCCGGAATAGTCGATGCCTTCGACCATGCCGGTCCGGCCCGCCGCGGCCATGACGGCCGGGCTGGTCGTCTGGCTCATGGGAATCCGGCGTCGGAGCGCGGCATCCGGCTCGCGTTTGAGCGGCGTCAGGAACAGGACCGAGTCGCCCTCCCGCCGCACCAGTTGGGTTTCGGCCGTCGCGCTCGGCGTCGGCCACGATTCCACGAGGGGGTACAGGAAGCGGGCGGCATCGTTGCTCAGCACGATGGCGCCCACGGGTGTGCCGTCGGCGGCTCCGCCGGTCAGAATGGGCGCCACCACGTCGAGGTGCACGATCGACAGCGCCTCGCAGGCGTGGAAGTCGGTCATGGCCGGCAGCCCGGTCCGAAGCGCCTGGGCGACGGCCGGCCCGAGATCCTGGCACTCGTCTTCCGACCGGCTCAGGCTGAGCCTGACCTGGCCGCTGGTGTCGATCAGCAGGACGCGGGCGTAATCGTGCTGGCGCTGGATGGAACGCAGCCGAGCCTGCATGGCCTCGGCGGCCTCGGCGGAGGGTGTCTCGAGGAACCGCGCGACGCCGGCGGCCAGGAAGGGGCTCTCGCTCAGTTCGCGAGCGTCCGCCAGGCGGTCCGTCCGCCAATGGGCCACCTGGTCGGCCTTGAGCGCGGCAATTGCGCCAAGCCGGTCCATGGCGCTCGCCCGCGCCTGGTGTCGTTCGCTCGTGTAGTACCACGCGCCGCCGGCCGCCACGACGCCGAGGGCGGCCAGGACAGCGACGATGAGCAGCGGTACGAGTCGGCGGGCCGGCAGGACCACGGGCGTCTCCCTGGTGCGCGTGGGTCGCGGCAGGCGCGCCGCGGCCGTCGGGGGGCAAGCCAGCGCATTATCCGCGATCTCGCGGGCCGTTTCGAGCGCCACGTGCAGGCGACCTTCGACCAGCGGACGGGCGGTCGACCGGCCGCTCCTGAGGTATCGTGAAGGGCCGGATGATGTCGAGGCATACGCCGTTACGTGTCGCCGTGGTCGGATGCGGATGGGCCGCCAGGACCCTCCACCTGCCGGCCCTGCGACGGAGCCACGCGGGCGTGGTCGTCGGCGCGTGCGATCCGCTGCCGAAGGCCCGATCCGCCGTGTCGCCCGACCGCCACTTCGCCGGCTGGGCGGAGATGCTGGACGCGGTGGCGTGCGATGCCGTGCTCGTGGCGACACCGCCCCACCTGCACGCGGAGGTGGCCCTGGCCGCCATCTCCCGCGGGTGTCACGTCCTCGTCGAGAAACCCCTCGCGACGACCCTCGAGGACGCGCGGCGGGTGGCGGACGCGGCCGCGAAGCACTCGTGCACTGTGGCTGTCGGATTCAATCAGCGGCATCACGCGCGGCTCGCCGCGCTTCGCGCGCGGCTGGCGGCGCGGGCCCCGGGCGTGCCCGCCGCACTGCGCGTCCACTGGTCCTCGGGCGCGGGGTTCGGCACCCGGACGTGGATCGGGCGTCGATCCACCGGGGGCGGCGCGCTTTTCGACCTCGGGTCTCACGTCTTCGACCTCTGGCGATTCCTCTGCCAGGACGAGATCGAGGCGATTGCCGCGTCGTCGGCGTCGCGCGCCATCGATGACGAGACAGTGACTGTCACCGCGCGCTCCCGCGGCGGCGTTCACCTGTCGGCCGACCTGTCCCTCGTGGCCGGAGATACGTTCGCCGTCGACCTGGTGCTCGGAGACACACGCACAGTCGTCCATCCCTACGGCCGGGCCTTCCGGCGCAGCTACGACGACCTGTGGCGGGCATTCGCCGCCGCCACGCGCGGTGAGCCCACGGCTCTGGCCACGACGGCCGACGGGCTCGCGTCGCTCGACGGTGTGCTGGCCGCGGCGCGAGGCCTGCCCGCCGCGGCCGAGTGCCCCGCGCCGCCGCCCCCCTCGAGGCCACTCTCGGTCATCGTGTCGTCGACGGTCGGCTTCGATGCCGTCCGGACGACGGTGGCCC
>CAZJRM010000135.1:0-15059 GCA_964547975.1 uncultured Vicinamibacterales bacterium
CTTGAAGCACCGACCAACCTCCCGGATCCAAAGACCAACTTGGAAGCGGTCTAACTAGTATTCGACTGCGAAGCTCACGGGCGCGGCGGTCAGCCTATTACTCTCGCCAACCGCACTACGAAGCCACCGCAAGCCCCTGTTGGCGCAGATCCTAACACCGCCATACACCGTTTCGACGCGGCGCGGAAGGCTGACGAACATTCTCTGTGCAATACGTGTGAAACTCGCTGCTCTTGCGGGGCCTCCAGCAGGCGACGGTGGCGCAGAAGGCCAATGAGCCCAGCAGGTTAGGCGCGTAGGCGCGTGCGAGGCTCCAACTGGATCGCTGCAGGATTCGCTGTGTATCACGACGGACACAGCCTTCGCTGCGATCCATGGCTACAGCCGGTCCGCCGGGCTCCTCACGCCCAGCGCACCTCGCTCCAGCACGTGCGTGTAGATCATCGTCGTGCTCACGTCCGCATGACCGAGCAGTTCCTGCACCGTCCGGATGTCGTAGCCGTCCTCCAGCAGGTGCGTGGCAAACGAATGCCGAAGCGTGTGACAGCCCGCGTGTTTCCGGATGCCCGCACGCCGGACCGCGTCGGTGACCGCCCGCTGGACGACCGTCTCGTGCAGGTGCCATCGCGTCGGCCCGCCGTAACGAGGGTCACGACAGAGGCGCGTCGCGGGGAAGACGAACTGCCAGCCCAGTTCGGTGGCCGCGTGCGGGAACTTCACCGCCAGCGCTCCAGGCAGCGTCACACGGCCGAATCCCGCCTCGAGATCCGCCGCATGACGACGACCGACCAGATCGAGCTGGAGCCGAAGCGGCTCGCGCGCCACGACCGGCAGCGGAACCACGCGGTCCTTCTGCCCCTTGCCGCGCCTCACGACAATCTGACCGCGGCCGGCGTCGAGATCCTTCACACGCAGCTCCAGGCACTCGCCCAGCCGCAAGCCAGCCCCATACAGGAGCGTCCCAATCAGACGCAGCGAACCGCTCAACTGCCCGAGCACCAGCCGCACTTCATCGCGGCTCAGCACCGTCGGGAGACGCGCCGGGCCACGCGCCCGCACGAATCCGTCGAGGACCGGAGCCGGCACGCCGAGCACGTGGCGGTAGAGAAACAGCAGCGCATTCAGCGCCTGGTTCTGCGTGGATGCCGCAACGTCCTGGCGTGACGCGAGATCACTGAGAAACGACGTGAGCTCCGCGGCGCCGAGGACGGACGGGTGACGCTTCCCGTGAAAGACGACGTAGCGCCGGGCCCACGACACGTAGGCGTCCTCGGTCCGCCGGGAGTAGTGACGGAGGCGGCACTCGTTTCGGACCCGGTCGAGCAGCCGCGGGGGCTTCGGGGATTCCTGGCTGGTTGGATAGTCAGAGGCGATCACACGGGCACGTGATGAAAGGAACGTGCCACGGCAGGACTCGCGGCCCTGCGGGGACGCGCCGCGCAGCGTTCGCAGTTTCTACAGTGTTCGGTGGAAACTGATGGTGGCAGAAACTGCGATCCAGGGGCGGGTACGAAGAAAGGGCCGGCGGAGTTCGATCCGCCGGCCCCGAGAATGTGTCACGCTGCTTTCATGCAGGCCGGACTGAAGTCCGGCGCTACACCTGTCAGCCGAGCTGAAGTTCGGCACTACGCCTGTCAGCGCTTCAGCGCTTCCGCCGACACCGCGGTGATGGCGGCGACGTTCACGATCTCCGCCACCGTCATGCCGTGCTGCAGCACGTTCACCGGCTTGTTCATGCCCATCAGCAGCGGGCCAATGGCGTCCGCGTTGCCCAGGCGCTGCACCAGCTTGTAGCCGATGTTGCCCGAGGTCAGGTCCGGGAACACCAGCACGTTCGCGTCACCCTTGATCCGCGAGTGCGGGTAGTTCTTCGTGACGATCTCCTCGACCACCGCCGTGTCGAGGTGCATCTCGCCGTCGATGACGAGGTCCGGGTTCTTCTGCCGGACGATGTCCACGGCCTTCGCCACCTTCGCCGAAATCGGGTGCGGCACCGAGCCGAAGCTCGAGAACGCCAGCATACCCACCTTCGGCGGCGTGTCGAAGTTCTTCGCCAGGTCCGCCGCCAGGAGCGCAATCTCCGCCAGTTCATCCGCGGTCGGCGAGATGTTCACCATCGTGTCCGCGCAGAAGAAGATCCGGTCCTTCAGCACGAGCACGTGCGCCGCCGAGACGCGCGACACGCCAGGCTTGAGACCCACGATCTGGATCGCCGGCCGGATCGTCTCGGGGTACGCCTTGTACATCCCGCCGACGAATCCGTCCGCGTCGCCCTTCTGCACCATCATCAGGCCGTAGGTGGTCGGGTCCCGCATCATGTCGAGCGCCGCCGGCAACGTCACGCCCTTCCGCTGCCGAGCCTCGTAGAGCGCCTGCGCGTAGGCCTTCTCGTGCTCGGCGTTCGGCACGTTCACGATCTCGAAGTCGAGCTGCTCGATGCCCAGCTGCGACGCGCGCGACCGAATCTCCGCCTCGCGCCCGAGCAGCACCGGCATCGCGATCTTCTGATCGACGATGTCGCGGGCGGCACGGATGACGGTGTCGTGCTCGCCCTCGGGGAAAACGATGCGCCGCGGCGCGTCGTTGCGCGCCTTGCGCACGACGAAGTGCATGACCTTGCGCGACGGCCCCAGCATCCGCTCGAGCTGCTCCTGGTACGCGCCCCAGTCGGCGATCGGCTTCCGCGCCACGCCCGTGTCGCACGCGGCCTTCGCCACCGCGGGCGCCTCCCACAGGAGGACGCGCGGATCGAACGGCTTCGGGATCAGGTACTCGCGGCCGAACGACATCGACTCGACGCCGTACGCCTTCAGCACGACCTCGGGCACGTCCTCCTTCGCCAGTTTCGCCAGCGCGTGCGACGCCGCCATCTTCATGTCGTTGTTGATGGCCTTCGCGCGCACGTCGAGCGCGCCGCGGAAGATGAACGGGAAACCGAGGACGTTGTTGACCTGGTTCGGATAGTCCGACCGGCCCGTCGCCATGATGACGTCCTTGCGCGTCGCCACGGCCAGCGGATACGGAATTTCCGGATCCGGATTCGCCATCGCGAACACGATCGGATTCTCGGCCATCGTCTTCAGCATGTCGGGCGTGACGAGGTCCTTGGCTGATACGCCGACGAAGACGTCCGCGCCGCGCAGCGCGTCGGCCAGCGTCCGTTCCTTCGTCTCGACCGCGTACCGTTCCTTGTAGGGATTCATCTTCTCGGTGCGGCCCTTGTAGATGACGCCCACCGTGTCGATGAAGTGGATGTTCTCGCGCTTCACGCCGAGGTTGAGGTAGAGGTCCGCGCAGGCGATACCGGCCGCGCCGGCGCCCGCGAAAACCACCTTCACCTGGTCCACCTTCTTGTTCACGAGTTCCAGCGCGTTGATGAGCGCCGCGCCCGAGATGATCGCGGTGCCGTGCTGGTCATCGTGGAAAATCGGGATGTCGCAGATCTCCTTCAGCTTCTCTTCGATGTAGAAACACTCGGGCGCCTTGATGTCTTCGAGGTTGATGCCGCCGAAGGTCGGCTCGAGCGCCTTGACGATCCGGATGATCTCGTCGGGGTCCTTCGTGTTCAGCTCGAGGTCGAACACGTCGATACCCGCGAATCTCTTGAACAGGACCCCCTTGCCTTCCATGACCGGCTTGCCCGCCATGGCGCCGATGTCCCCGAGGCCGAGCACCGCGGTGCCGTTCGACACGACCGCGACGAGGTTGCCCTTGCCGGTGTACTTGTAGGCGGCTTCCGGATCCTGCTCGATGGCGAGACACGGCTTCGCCACGCCCGGCGTGTAGGCCAGCGACAGATCGCGCTGGGTGAGGCAGGGTTTCGAGGTAACCACCTCGAGTTTGCCGGGCCTCGGTTTCTCGTGGTACTCGTAAACGTCTTCGTCGGAGATTTTGAGCATGACAGCCCCAGGAATGAAGGATGAACCTCGTACGGGACATGTCCACACGGGGACACGGGGACATAACGGGCGGTCCTCAGATGGGTCCGCCGGTGGGAGTATAGCGCAGGCCGGGGGTTGGGGGTTGGGGACTGGGGAGGGACTGGGGGTTGGCGAGATTGGGACCGGGTGACGACTCGGGATGGGGGATCGGGTCAGCCCCAATCCCCAATCCCAAATCCCCAATCCCTGTCTACAGCCCCGCCTTCTTCATGATGGCCGCCAGGTCGTAGGCCGCCGAGCGGGGTTTGCGGAAGATCATGGCGTTCGCCTCCGCATCGCCGACGAACTTCTCCGCCTTGGCGTCCCAGGTCAGCGGCCGGCCCAGCTTCATGGCAATCCACGCCGTGGCGCAGGCTTCGAGACTCCGGGCCGCCTGGTCCACCGGGGCAATCGGATCCCTGCGGGCCGCCACCGCCTCGAGCCAGTTGCGGTAGTGGTCCTCGCTGTCCGCCCACCGGATGGCGCCCGCCGGCAACGGCGAGGTCAGAATCGACGGGTTGCTCGCCTCGAGCGCCGACCGCCCGTCCTGCTGGCTCGCGCCGGGGTCGCTCGCCGTCACCTTCGCGGCACCGCGGGCGCAGAACACCCAGCCTTCGGTCCCTTCGAAGCGGATCCCGTTGCGGAAGGTGTTGTCGAGGATCACCTGGATGCCGCCCGGGTACTGCATCTCGACGTGGTAGGTGTGGTGCACGGTCCACACGTCGTTCTTCATGAACTCGGCGCGGCCTTCGAGCTTCAACGGGCCACCGAGTTCCTGGCCCATGCCCCACTGGGCGATGTCCATGTGGTGCGCGCCCCAGTTCGTGATCATGCCGAGACCGAAGTCTTCAGTGGTGATCCAGCCAGGCCGGCCCAGGCTGTTCTGCGGATGGACGCGGTCTTCCATGTAGGGCTGCTGCGGCGCGGGGCCGAGCCACGTCTCGTAGTCGAAAGTCTCGGGGACGGGCTGCGGCGCAGGCGCCACGCCCTTCGGCCGGTCCTGCCCGATGCCAATCCGCACGGTCTTGATCTGGCCAATCCGCCCGTTTCGGACGGCCTCGGTCGCGATGCGGAACGTGTTCCACGGCTTCGACGAACGCTGTTGGCTGCCGACCTGCAGAATGCGCTTCTTCGCGCGCACCGCCGTACGCAGGGCAATCGCTTCGCCGATGTCGTAGGTCAGCGGTTTCTGGACGTGCAGATCCTTGCCGGCGAGCACCGCGTTGACCGCCATGATGGCGTGCCAGTGATCCGGCGGCGTGACGAGGACGGCGTCGATGTCCTTGCGCGCCAGCACTTCACGGTAGTCGCGGTAGGCGTCCACCTTGACGGCCGTTTCGCCCTTGCCCTTGTAGTAGGCCTCGGCCTTCTCTCTGGCGGCCGCCAGGCGCTTCGTGTCGAGATCGCACACGGCGACGATGCGGCACAGGTCGTGGACGATGGTGCCCATCATGTCTTCGGTGCCCATGCGGCCGCAGCCGATCTGCGCCACGTTGATCCGGCGGTTCGGCGAGGTCTGCCCGCCGAGCAGGTAGGTCTTCGGGATGAACGTCGGGATGACGAGTGCGCCTGCCGAACCCATCAGGGTGTTCGTCAGGAACCGGCGACGGGTCTGACCGCGCTTGGAATTCTCGTTGCTCATGGAGCGTCTCCGTGCCGGAACCGCGCGTCCTGCCGAAGCGGCAAGAGCGGGTCGACCGCACGTGGTAATACCACGCGAGCTCCAGAAGGGTCAAATCTCTTCGTCGACGTCCAGCCCCTGCTTCCGGTAGATCGTCCGGGTCGAGATGCCGAGCAGGGACGCCGCCCGCACCTTGTTCCCCCCCGTGCGGCGCAGCGCGTCGTTGATCAGGATCTTTTCGGCGTCCTCGAGCGGAGTCCCCGCCGGGATGCGGATATGCCCGGGTTCGGCGCCTGCGTCCGTCCCCGCGGCCGCCCGCACGTGGTCCGGAAGGTGCTCGATCCCGATTTCGTGGCCCGACGACAGGACCACCGCCCGTTCGATCACGTGCTCCAGCTCTCGCACGTTGCCCGGCCAGTCCCAGGCCTGCAGCGCGTGCGCCGCGTCCGGCGTGAATCCTTCGACGGCCTTGTGGTTCCGCGCCCCGTACCTCGCCAGGAAATGCGCCGCCAGCAGCGGCACGTCGCCGGCCCGCGCCTTGAGCGACGGCATCCGGATCGAGATGACATTGAGCCGGTAATAGAGATCCTCGCGGAATCGGCCCTCGCGCACTTCCTGCGCGAGGTCGGCGTTGGTCGCGGCAATGATCCGGCAATCCGACTGCAGCGTCCGTGTGCTGCCCAGCGGCTCGAAGGTGCCGTCCTGCAACGCGCGCAGCAGCTTCGCCTGCACGGGAAGCGTCAACGTGCCGACTTCGTCGAGGAACAGGGTGCCGCCGTTGGCGAGCGCGAAGCGCCCGTCCTTGCGCCCCACGGCTCCCGTGAACGCCCCGCGTTCGTAGCCGAACAACTCCGCTTCGAGCAGCGTTTCGGGAATCGCGCCGCAGTTCACCTTCACCAGCGGCCGTTCCCGGCGCGGACTGAGCGCGTGAAGGGCCTCGGCGACCAGTTCCTTGCCCGTACCGCTCGGGCCGTCCACGAGCACCGTCGCCGAACTCGGCGCCACCTGCTCCACGACGCGCAACACCGTCTGGATCGCCTCGCTGCGCCCGATGATGCGGTCGAGCGGCGTCTGCGCGCGGTCATCGAGCTGCCGTCGCAGCCGCCGGTTCTCTTCCGACAACGCCTGCTTCTCGAGCGCGCGGGTCACCACGCGTTCGATATCCGCCCGCTTGACGGGCTTGGTCACGAAATCGTAGGCGCCCTTCTTGATCGCTTCGACCGCGAGCGGAATGCTCCCAAACCCGGTGAACAGGATCACCTCGACGCCGGGCCGCGCAGCCCGCGCGCGTTCCAGCACGTCCAGCCCGTCGAGATCGGGCAGGCGGAAGTCCGTCAACACGAGTTCGTACGGCCGGCTCGCCAGCTTCTCGAGGCCAATCGTCGCGGTGGCCGCCAGGTCCACCTCGTGCCCCATCTTGGCGATGATCTTCCCCACCGACACCCGCAGGGCCTCTTCATCGTCGATGACGAGTACTCGCGCGCTCACGAGGTCGTCTCCGCCGGCACACGCTCGGGAGCCAGGCTGGAACCGCACGAACACGACGCCGCGCCCTCCCCGAGGCCGGGCAGGACGATGGTGAAGAGCGCGCCGCCGGCCGGGCTGTCACCAAGTTCGATGTCCCCGCCCAGATCCCGGACGATGTGCGCCGCGAGCGGCAGGCCGAGCCCCGTCCCCGTCGGCTTGCTGGTGAAGAACGGTTCGAAGATCGCGCACCGATCCTCGATCGGCACGCCGGGACCCGAGTCTCCCACAGCCAGGCAGACCCGCCCGTCAGCCCGCACCTCGGTCCCGATCGTCAGGCTTCCGCCGGATGGCATGGCTTGCAGCGCGTTCCGCACGAGATTCAGGGCGGCCTGCTTCACCTGCTGGGGATCGAAGCGCGCGCACGGGCAATCTCGTGACATCTCGTCCACCACGGTCACGCCCTGGCGGCCGGCCTCCTCCCGCACCAGGTGCGTCAGGTCGTCGACGACCGCGTTCAGGCTGTGCTCTCCGACTGAGGGTTTCGGCGGGCGGGCAAACGCGAGGTACTCGTCGGTCAGGTGCCGGAGGCGCTCGGCCTCGCGCTGGATCGACGCGATGAGCGCGCTCGCTTCACCGGCCCCCGCGCAGTTGCAGCGCCGGACCTCTTCTTCGAGCAGTTCGCCGTTCAGCATGATCGCGTTGAGGGGATTTCGCACCTCGTGGGCCACGTGCGCCGCCAGCTGGGCGAACTCCGAAAGGCTCTTCCGGCGCTCTTCGCAATCGCCAACTCGCGCCATGAGCGTCGACTCGGCCCGCCACCGTTCGGCTTCATCTTCCGCCACCAGGCGCCGGCCGCGGGCCCGCATGAGCGCGTGGCCCAGCCCCAGTACGCTGGCGATGACCACCAGCAGCAGGACGTCCTCCACCGCCGTCGCGTGTGAAACGCTGTACACGAGCAGCATCGCCGCGGCGACGACCGGGATCCAGACAATCACCGGTACGCGCAAGAAGAACCGGCCGGCGGAAAAGGCAGGGGTGGCCTTGTCGGTCACAGGTGTCCTGGCGGGAAGCCAGCCTCCACTCTCAAGGATACCGATTCTGTCAAATTGTCACAGGCGCCGACGGGCGCGGCCGCTGCCCCTGGGCGGACGGCGATAGAATGGGCCGTTCCCCCCATCGTCCGGGAACCCGAGGGCCCCATGAGAACCTTCTCCATCAAGGTCGATCCGCTGACGAACGAGGAGTACTGGGAGGTGGCGCTGCGCGGGCAGCAACTCCTCAGCGATCCGTTGCTCAACAAGGCCTCCGCGTTTTCCATGGAAGAGCGGCTCGCCTTCGATCTCGAAGGCCTGCTGCGCTCCGGAGTCTCGACCATCGACGACCAGGTGGACCGCACGATCGAGGCCTACCACCGCAAGCCCGACGACATGGAGAAGTACATCTACCTCCAGGGCCTGATGGACCGGAACGAAGTCCTCTTCTACCGAACGCTCGTCGATCACCTTACCGAGATGGTGCCGATCGTCTACACGCCGACCGTGGGGCAGGCGTGTCAGCAGTTGAGCAAGATTACCCGGCGTTACCGCGGAGTCTACGTCAGCCCGGACCAGATCGGGCGCATCGATCGCATCCTCCAGAGTGTGTCGCTGCCGAGCGTCAACCTGATGGTCGTCACCGACGGCGAACGGATCCTCGGCCTCGGCGATCTCGGTTCGGACGGCATGGGGATTCCCGTCGGCAAGGTGAAGCTCTACGTCGCCGCCGGCGGCCTGCACCCGGCCTGCTGCCTGCCCGTCTGCCTCGACGTCGGGACCAACAACCAGGCCCTGCTCGACGATCCACTCTACCTGGGCTGGCGGCACCCGCGGCTCGAAGGCGACGCGTACTGGTCGTTCATCGAGAAGTTCGTGCTTGGCGTGAAACGCACCTTCCCCGAGGCGCTCGTCCAGTGGGAGGACTTCGCCAAGCACAAGGCCTTCACGCTGCTCGAACGGTACCGCGAGCGCGTGTTGTCGTTCGACGATGACATCCAGGGCACTGGAGCGGTGGCGCTGGCGGCCATCATGACGGGGATGCGGATCAAGAAGAGCCGCTTCGCCGATCAGCGCTTCGTCGTCGCCGGCCTCGGCCAGGCGGGCGTGGGCATCGCGATGAACATCCGCGCGATGCTGAAGAGCGAAGGGCTGTCGGACGAAGAAGCCCGGCGCCGGATCTTCGCCGTCGACATGCCCGGACTGCTCTTCACCGACACGCCGGGCTTGTCGAAGTGGCAGCAGCCCTTCGCGCAGGACCGCGCCGCCATCGCGAGCTGGACGCTGGCGAAGACCGACCGCGTCACGCTGGACGACGTGGTGCGCAACGCGAAGCCGACGGTGCTCATCGGCGTCACGGCGCAGACGGGCCTGTTCGCCGGCGACATCCTGAGGACCGTCGCCAGCTATGAATCGCAGCCCATCGTCCTCGCGTTGTCGAACCCGACGAGCAAGTCGGAATGCACGCCGGCCGAGATGGCCGGCGCCACGGGCGGCCGCGGCATGATCGCGACGGGAAGCCCGTTTGCCGACGTGGTCGTGGGCGAACGCCGGCTCGTGGCGTCGCAGTGCAACAACCTCTACATCTTCCCCGGCGTCGGCCTCGGCGCGCTCGTGGCGAAGGCGCCAAAGGTCACCGACGAGATGTTCCTGGCGGCAAGCCGCGCGCTGAGCCGGATGGTGACGGCCGAGCAGGAAGCGGCGGGGCACCTGCTGCCGCCGATGGAGGACATTCGCGCGGTGTCGCGGACGGTGGCCGTCGCCGTCGCCGTCGAGGCGCGCGATTCAGGGTTGGGGCGACTCCTGGACGACGACGACTACGCGGCCGTGATCGCGCGCGCGCAGTGGGAACCGAAGTACGCGCATTACAGGCCATCGAAAGACTAACGTCCGGCTGAAGCCGGACGCCACGAGGGAATCCCTCACAGCGACGATGCCTCACGCGAACCAGGACGCGCTCGCGGCGTTTCACCCTGTGGCCCGGCGGTGGTTCACCGACGCGCTGGGCAGCCCGACGTCCGCGCAGCGAGAGGGCTGGCGCGCGATTGCCGACGGCCGCTCGTCGCTGATCCAGGCACCGACGGGCAGCGGCAAGACTCTCGCGGCGTTCTTCTGGGCACTGGACCGCCTCATGTTCGGCGACGTGCCAGTGCCATCCGCCCGCTGTCGCGTCCTCTACGTCTCGCCGCTGAAGGCACTCGCCGTGGACGTCGAGCGCAACCTGCGCGTGCCGCTCTCGGGCATGGCGGCGCTGGCCGACACCAAAGGTGTCCCGTGTCATCAGCCGGCGGTCGCCGTGAGGACCGGCGACACGCCGCAGGCCGAACGCGCGCGATTCAAACGGGCGCCGGCCGACATCCTCATCACGACGCCGGAGTCGCTTTACCTGCTGCTCACATCGGACGCGCGGCTCGCCCTGCGACCGGTCACGACCGTCATCATCGACGAGGTACACGCGCTCGTGCCGACGAAACGCGGCGCGCACCTCGCGTTGTCACTCGAGCGCCTCGAGCACCTGTGCGGCCGACCGCTCCAGCGCATCGGCCTCTCAGCCACCCAGCGGCCCCTCGAAGAAGTTGCACACTACCTCGGCGGCGCGCGTGCCGTCACCCCACGTCGGCGGGCAGCCACTTCACGACGCGGCAAGGGGGGCGAATCGGAACTCCGCGAAGAATTCACGGACGCCCGCCGCTCCCCTGTCTATCGCCCCGTCACCATCGTCAACACCGGCGAGCGGAAACAGCTCGACCTGCGCATCGACGTGCCGGTGGATGACATGGCGAAACTCGCGCCGCCAGCCGCCGGGGAGAAGAGATCGAAAGAAGTGCCGGGTCGCGTGTCGATCTGGACGGCCATCTACCCGCGGCTCCTCGAACTGATTCGTTCGCATCGCTCGACACTGCTGTTCGTCAACAGCCGGCGCGGCGCGGAGCGCCTCGCGGGAGCGCTCAACGAACTGGCCGGGGAAGCCCTGGTCCGCGCGCACCACGGGTCGCTCGCGCGCGAACAGCGGACGGTGGTGGAGGAAGCACTCAAGGCCGGACGGCTTCGCGGCCTCGTGGCCACGTCCTCGCTGGAACTCGGCATCGACATGGGCGCCATCGACCTGGTGCTGCAGATCGAAGCGCCGCCGTCGGTGGCCGCGGGACTTCAACGTGTCGGGCGCGGAGGCCACCATGTCGATGCGGTCAGCCGCGCGGTCGTCTTTCCGAAGTTCCGCTCGGACCTGCTCGCCTGCGCGGCGGTGACACGCGCGATGCGCGATGGCCGCGTGGAGGCGACACGTTACCCGCGTAACCCGCTCGACGTCCTCGCACAGCAGGTCGTCGCGATGTGCTCGGTCGATCCATGGAAAGACGACGAGCTGTTTGCGACGGTGCGGCAGGCGGCGCCATTCGCGGCGATGAGCCGCGCGATGTTCGACGGCGTGCTCGACATGTTGTCGGGACGGTATCCGTCAGACGATTTCGCGGAGCTGAAGCCACGCATCACCTGGGACCGAACGGGCGGCACCGTCACGGCACGCGAGGGCGCGAAACGTGTCGCCGTGGTGTCCGGCGGCACGATTCCCGACCGCGGTCTCTACGGCGTGTTCATGACCCGTGCCTCGCCCGGCGCGGCACGGGTCGGCGAACTCGACGAAGAAATGGTCTTCGAGAGCCGCGTCGGTGAGACGTTCGTCCTGGGGGCCACGACGTGGCGCATCGACGACATCACGCACGACCGTGTGCTGGTGTCCCCCGCGCCTGGCGAGCCCGGGAAGATGCCGTTCTGGAAGGCCGACTCACCCGGGCGTCCGGTCGAGTTCGGCCTGGCCATCGGCGCGCTCACGCGGCAGTTGCGCGAGATGCCGCCGGCCGCGGGACGGCGTCACCTGACGTCGCAGCACGATCTCGACGCGCGGGCGGCCGAGAACCTGCTGCGATACCTCGCGGATCAGGCCGCAGCCACCGGCGTCGTGCCGGACGATCGCACCATCGTCATCGAACGCTGTCGCGACGAGATGGGCGACTGGCGCGTCTGCGTGCTGTCGCCCCTCGGCAGCCGCGTGCACGGCCCCTGGGCCATGGCGGTGGCCGCGCGCGTGCGCACCGAACGCGGCCTCGACGTCGAAACGATGTGGACGGACGACGGGTTCGTGGCGAGGTTCCCGGAACTCGATGAGGCGCCGGACCCGTCGTTGCTGCTGCCCTCGTCAGCGGAAGTCGAGCACCTCGTCGTGTCCCAGCTCGGGGCCACGGCGCATTTCGCGGCGCGGTTCCGTGAAGCGGCGGGGCGCGCGCTGCTGCTGCCGAGACGCCGGCCCGGCCAGCGGTCGCCGTTGTGGCTCCAGCGCAAACGCGCATCGGACCTGCTGGCGGTCGCGAGCCGCTACAACTCGTTCCCGATGGTGCTCGAGGCGTATCGCGAATGCCTGCGCGACGACTTCGACATCCCCGCCGTCGTCGACGTGATGCGGCGGATCGAACGCCGTGCGGTTCGCACGGTCACGGTCGACACTTCGACGCCATCGCCGTTCGCCGCGTCGCTGCTGTTCGGGTACGTGGCCAACTACTTGTATGACGGCGACGCGCCGCTGGCGGAACGGCGCGCGCAGGCGCTTGCCATCGATCTCGGCCACCTGCGGGATCTCATCGGCACGGCCGACCTGCGCGAATTGCTCGATTCCGGGGCCCTCGACGCGCTCGAACTCGAACTGCAGCGCGCGGACGGCGCGCGGCCCGCGCGGTCGGCCGATGCCGTGCACGACCTGTTGCTGCACCTCGGCGACCTGTCACGCGACGAACTGCTGGCGCGCGCGGGATCGGCCGCGGACGTGTGGCTTGGTGAGTTGCAGACCGCAGGCCGAATCGTCGAACTCGTGATCGCCGCTGACCGGCGTCTCGTTGCCGTGGAACACGCCGCGCAGTATCGAGACGCGCTTGGCGTTCGCCTTCCGAAGGGCATTCCGGCGGCACTCCTGGCGTCGGCGCCGACGCCTCTCGATGATGTCGTCGGCCGGTTCGCGAGGACCCGCGGGCCGTTCACCACGGCCGCGCTCGCGGAGCGGTACGCATGGCCCCACGAGAAGGCGAACGAGGCGCTCGTGCAACTCGCCGGACGCGGCAAGCTGACGGAAGGCCAGTTCAGGCCAGGCGCCACCGGCAACGAGTGGTGTTCGCCGGACGTGCTGTCGATGGCGAGGCGGCGTTCGCGCGCGGCCTTGCGTCACGAAGCGGCTCCCGTCGAGCCCGCGGTACTCGGGCGTTTCCTGCCGCGCTGGCAGGGCATCGGGTCGGACCGCTCGGGTCCGGATGCGCTGCTCGATGCAATCGAATCGCTCCAGGGCGCGGCGCTCCCCGCATCGGCCCTCGAGGCGGCCATTCTGCCCGCGCGCATCGCCGACTACGATCCGTCGGACCTCGACACGCTCGCGGCCGCCGGCGAGATCGTCTGGGCAGGCGTCGAATCGCTCGGTCAACGCGACGGCCGTGTCGCGCTGTATCTCACCGACCGCCTGCCCGTGCTCGCGCCAGTGCCGGCGCCAGGTGTGGAGGCGCGCCTGGAGGGCCGCGAACGCGCCGTGCTCGACGTGCTGCGCCAGCGCGGCGCGTCGTTCTTCGGCCCGTTGCACGACGCCGTCGGCGGCGGGTATCCCGGCGAAACCGTCGCGGCGTTGTGGGCGCTCGTGTGGCTGGGACTCGTCACGAACGACTCGTTCCAGGCGCTCCGAAGCTACCTGCGTCCGCCGGCGCGGGCGCGGGCCGAACGGCCCACGGGCCGCCCTTTCCGCTCGCGCCGCGAATCGCCCCCATCCAGTGAAGGCCGCTGGGCGGCGCTTCGGACGCCAGGCACGCGTGTGCCGCCGCCCACCGAACGGGCGGCAGCACTTGCGGATCAACTGCTGGCGCGCTACGGCATCCTCACGCGCGATGCCGCGACGCTGGAATCGGTGCCAGGCGGCTTCTCGGCGATCTACCCGGTGCTGCGCGCGCTCGAAGATGCGGGACGCGTGCGTCGCGGCTACTTCGTCGCTGGCGTCGCGGCAACGCAGTTCGCCCGGGCCACGGCCGTCGATCTCTTGAGGGCCGCCCGCACGCCTGGTGCCCAGCCCGACGTGCACGTCCTCGCGGCCACGGATCCCGCGAATCCGTACGGCCATCTTCTGCCGTGGCCATCGGTCGACGAACGCGCTGGCGGCGCGCCGCCTTTCTTCGCGCGCGCCGCCGGGGCGTCCGTCGTCCTCGTCGATGGCGCGCTGACGGCCTTCTGGCGCGCGCGGTCGACGGACATCGGCGTCTGCCTGCCGCCAGACGAGCCCGAACGGTCAACCGCGGCCGCTGCGCTCGCGCATGAACTCGCCCGCCTCGCCGGGGACAGCGACCATCATCCCGAAGGGCTCCTGATCACGACGGTCAACGGCCGCGCAGCCGATGCGCATCCACTCGCTCCGTTTCTCGGGAGGATCGGATTCAGGAAGTCCGCATTGGGCTATCATGTCGTGCGGCCGGGGCAACGGCCGACTCCAGCAACCAGCAGTCGCCAGGATGGCGGAGAGGAGGACTCATGCTGAAGGAGTTCAAGGAGTTCGCGTCACGCGGCAACGTCATGGATCTCGCGATTGGCGTCATCATCGGCGGTGCGTTCGGGAAGATCGTCAACTCGGTGGTCAACGACCTGATGATGCCCGTGCTGGGCCTCGTGCTCGGCAAGGTCGACTTCACGAATCTGTTCGTCGCGCTCGGTGACGGGACGTTCGCGACGCTCGCCGACGCGAAGAAGGCGGGCGTGCCGACATTCGCTTACGGCGTCTTCATCAACACGGTCATCGAGTTTCTGATCGTGGCGTTTGCGATCTTCCTGATGGTGAAGCAGATGAACAAGCTGCGCGCGCCGGCTCCCGCGCCCGCGCCGCCGCCGACCAAGGAATGCCCGCAGTGCACGTCCACGATCCCGGCGGGGGCGAAACGCTGCCCGCAGTGCACGGCACAGATCTAGGCTCTCGGCTCGCGGCTCTCGGCTCGCGGCTGGCGGCTGGCG
>CAZJRM010000136.1:0-15008 GCA_964547975.1 uncultured Vicinamibacterales bacterium
CACCCTGCTTCACGCCGTAGTGCTTCGCCTCGGCGGGATTCATGTGCACGTGGATCAACGCGCGGATGACGCCGCGCTTCAGTTCTACGATGCCCTTCGGCCCGATCACGATGACCCCAGGCGTGCCGTCGATGTTGCCCGAGATCCGCACGGGCGCGTCGATGCCGAGGTGGATCGCGTCGGTGAACGACAGCTCGACCTGCGAGTCCTTTCGCAGCGGACCGAGCACGCGCACGTTCGGCAGCGGGCGGCGACGCGGGCCGAGCAACGTCACCGTCTCGGCCGCCGCGTAGTTGCCTTCCTGGTACAGGTCCTTGTCGGGTGTGAGCGTGTGGCCAGGGCCGAAGAGGGTCTCGAGGTCGGCCTGGCAGAGATGCATGTGGCGGGCCGACGCGTGCACGACGAGTTCGTTCACGCCGGGCGCGGCCTTCATCTTCCCGCCGGTCTCACCGAGCCGTTTCGCCACGACGTCGCGGACGATCTGCTCGACGAGCGAGCGGGTGATCGCGATGGCGTCAGCGGCCATGGGACCCTCCCGCGAGTAATGCTGCCGTGGCGCGCGCGACGATGCGCTCTTCGTCGGCGGGCACGATGAAGATGGCCGCCCTCGACGAGGCGGCGGAAAGTGTCGCTTCGCCCTTCGCGGCGGCGTTGGCGGCCGGGTCGAGGGTGATCCCGAGGTCCTCGAGGCCGGCGCACACGGCCGCGCGAATGGACGCGCTCTTCTCGCCGATGCCGCCGGAGAACGTCAGCACGTCCACGCCGCCGAGGGCCACGAGGCACGCGCCGAGGTGGTGGCGCACGGCGTAGACGAAGACGTCGAGGGCGAGGCGCGCGCGCTCGTTGCCGGCGGCGGCGCCCTCTTCCAGGTCTCTCACGTCGCCGCTCAGGCCGCTGATGCCCGCGAGCCCCGACTTGCTGCCGAGGATGCCGGCCATCGTGTCCGGGTCGATCCCCTTCTGCTTCATCACCCAGAGCAGCGCGAATGCATCGAGGTCACCCACGCGGTTGTTCTGCGGCAAACCCGACTGCGGCGAGAGGCCGAAGCTGGTTTCAATCGCGACGCCGTTCCGGATCGCCGCCACGCTCGAGCTGCCCCCGAGGTGACAGGAGATGTGGCGCGCGGGACGGCCGAGGAGCGCCTGCGCGCGTTCGGACGCCGCGCGGTGGCTCGCGCCGTGGAACCCGTAGCGGCGAACGCCCATCTCGGTCCATTCGTACGGCACCGCGTAGGTCGTGGACGCCGGTGTCATCTGTTCGAAGAACGCCGTCTCGAAGAGCGCGACGAGCGGCGTGGTCGGCAAGACCCGACGGAACGAACGCATCGCGGCGACGTAGGGCGGGTTGTGCGCGGGCGCGAGGAACGTCACGGCTTCCATCGCGGCGAGCACATCTTCATCGATGTAACGCGCGCCGGAGACGGGACCGGCGTGAACCGCCTTGAACCCGATGGCCGAGAGGTCCGCCAGGCTGGCGAGCGGACCGCCCGGGCGGGTCAGGTCGGCGATGGCGCCCGCGATGGCGGTGTCGTAGTCGGGGCACGGCGACCCTGGCTGGCCAATCCGCTCGACCCGCCCGTCTCCCAGGACCGTCTCGGCATCGTCGGCGAAGAGCCTGTACTTGAAAGAAGTGCTGCCGATGTTGGCAATGAGGATAGACATAACGTGACCGCTTATGAGTGATTTCGGCTCGAATCAGTCACACAAATAGACCAAAGCCTCTCAGAACGCAGTATTATGATTGACCTTGACTGAATTGCAAGAAGTATTTATCGTTGCCCTGTCAGATTCGGTCACATTCAGCCGATAGCAAACGTATGCCCAGCCCAAAGCGCACCACCCAGGCGGCGGCGTCCAAGGCCCTTCCGACCCTGGCCCAAATCGAGGACCACGGGGTGGTCGGCGCCGGCGGCGGCGGGTTCCCAACGGCCGTGAAGCTCGCCGCGAGCGTGCCGACGGTCATCGTGAACGGCGCCGAGTGCGAGCCGCTGCTGCACAAGGACAAGGAGCTGATGCAGCACCAGGCCGCGCCCATGCTGCGCGGCCTCGCCGCGGTCATGCAGCTCGTCTCCGCCGAGCAAGGCATCATCGGGATCAAGAACAAGTACACGGCGGTGATGGACGCGCTGGCGCCCAGCCTACCGGAAGACGTCCGCATCCTCCCGCTGAAGGACAGCTACCCGGCCGGCGACGAATTCCTGCTGGTGTTCGACGCCATCGGCCGCGTCATTCCGCCGGGCGGGCTGCCGAAGGACGTGGGCGCGGTCGTCGTCAACGTCGAGACGCTGGTGAACATCGGCCTCGAACGTCCGGTCACGCACAAGTACCTGACCGTCGCCGGTGCGGTGCGCAATCCCGTGACGCTGTGCGTGCCCATCGGCACGCGGATTGGCGATCTCATCGACGCGGCGGGCGGCGCGACCGAATCGGACACGGGCGTGCTGCTCGGCGGCGTGATGATGGGGCGGCTCGCGCCCAGCCTGGACGAGCCGGTGACCAAGACGCTCGGCGGCGTCATCGTGCTGCCGACGGAGCACCACCTGATCAAGTGGTACCGGCAGGACCGGCGACAGGTCGAGCTGATCGGCCGCTCGGCGTGCGACCAGTGCCGCTTCTGCACGGATCTCTGCCCGCGGTTCCTGCTCGGCCATCCCATCGAGCCACACGCGGCGATGCGGTCGCTCGGTTTCGAGAGCCCGCAGTCGCCGATGGTCGCGGGCACGTTGTACTGCTGCGAATGCAACCTCTGCAGCCTCTACTCGTGCCCCGAGAACCTCGATCCCAAGAACGTCTGCGTGTACTCGAAGCCGCTCGCGCGCGAACGGGGCCTGCAGTGGAAGGGCAACCCGGCGGACATCGAGCCGCACCCGCTCGCCGATTCGCGGCGCGCGCCGATGAAGCGGCTCATCACGAAACTCGGCCTGGCGGACTTCAACAACGTGGGCCCGCTCGACGACCGCGCGATCGCACCCGCACGAGTCGTGCTGCCGCTGAAGCAGCACGCAGGCGCGCCCGCCGTGCCGACCGTCGGCGTCGGCTCGCGTGTGAAGGCGGGAGACCTGGTGGCCGCACCGGCCGCCAAGGCGCTCGGCGCACGCATCCACGCCAGCATCGCGGGCACCGTCCGCTTCGTCGGCGAAACGATTGTCATCGACGCGTGATCAGGAGACGAACGTGGCGAAGTTGAACTCCATCGGACTCATCGAAGTCTCTTCGATCGCGACGGGCTTCCTGGCGCAGGACGCGGCGCTCAAGGCCGCCGACGTCCAGCTCCTCATGGCGCGCACCATCTGCTCCGGCAAGTACCTGATCGTCGTCGGCGGCGATGTGGCGGCCGTGTCGGCCGCCATCGAAGCGGGCGGCAGCCGGTGCCAGGGCGCGCTCATCGAGAAACGCGTCATCACGCACGTGCATCCGGACGTCTTCCCGGCGATGGGCATGTCGGTGGAACTGCCGCCGGGCCGGGCGCGGGCGCTCGGCGTCATCGAGACCTTCTCGGCCTCGAGCATCATCGACGTGGCCGACGCCGTGGCCAAGTGCGCCGACGTGACGCTGTTCCGGCTGCACCTCGCGATGGCCGTCGGCGGCAAGGGATTCGTGCTGCTGACCGGCGACATCGCCAGCGTCGAAGCCGCGGTCTCGGCCGGTGCGCAGGTGGCCGCGGACGACGGCATTCTCGTCGGTCGCGCGGTCATCGCCGCACCGACGAAGGAGTTGTTCAGGGAGTTTGTGTAGGCCGGCTTTCGGCTTGCGGCCTGCGGCTTGCGGCCAGCCCCGGGTACGCCGGCTTTGAAGCCAGGCCGAGGGCCGAGGGCCGCGAGCCTTGAGCCGGGCCGTTACTTCCCCATCAGATACTTCTCGAAGAACGCGTACCTGGCCGGATCGCTGACGAGCGGAATCGGCATCGTCTTGTCGCCGACCTCCATGACCTCCGGCTTGTCAGAGACAACGTCCCACCGCGGCAGGCCCTTGCCGTTCGGGTTGCCCGTCTTCACGAAGTTGGTGATGTAGGACGACATCATGTCGGCGATCTTGTGGTCCGCGTCGACGAACGGACGCGCTGGCGCCGAATAGAGCGTGTTCAGGAAGTACGGGACTTCTGACGAGTGGAACGCGCCGAACCTGGGCGCGTCGGGGCCGGGCATCGCGTGGTCCCACAGGTACGTGTAGGCCGGGGTCTTCGCGGTCTTCGCGCGCTGCCTCGCCCAGAGGTGCATCGCAACGAGCGCCTGGTCGCGGCTGCTCTGCGCCTGCGCCGCGGCCGCCTCCGCGTCGGTCGTCGCGGGATAGAGCTTCAGGAATTCGTCGGCCAGCGCGCCGAACGCCTGCGTGGCGCGTTTCGTGAACGAGTCCACGGTCACGCCGCCCTGCGGCCCGGACAGTCCGCCGAGTTCGCCGGTGTTCGCGCCAGTCAACATCGGCACGTCATTCTGCTTCCCTTCGGCGACGACCTGCGCCATCGGCGCGAGCAGCAGGTACCCGTCCACGATCGGCGAGAACCGAATCGACGGCGCCGGAGGCGCGCCCGGGGCGGGCGCGGCCGTGAGCTGCTGCCACGTCATCACCCGGAGGTCGGCAAGCGACTTCGCGCCTTTTGCCTCGGCGAACTTCACCCCTTCGCCCTCGGCCGTGGCGAGCGTCTTCCCGCTCAGGCTGATGCCCGCGCGGCTGACTGTCGAACCGCCGCTCTGCACGATGGCCCGGTGGAACAGCCCTTTCGCCAGCGGCGAGGCGATCAGGTTGTGGACGGACATGCCGCCGGCCGACTGCCCCGCGATCGTCACCTGGTTCGGATCGCCGCCGAAGGCCGCGATGTTGTCGCGCACCCACTTCAGCGCGGCGATCTGGTCGAGCAGTCCGTAGTTCCCCGAGGCCTTTGCCGCGCTTTCCTTCGTCAACTCGGGATGCGCGAGGAAGCCCATCACGTTGACGCGGTAGTTGGGCACCACGACGATAACGCCCTTCTTCGCGAGGCCCTCGCCGTCGTAGGCGGGCACGGCGCCGGACCCTTCATTGAATCCGCCGCCGTAGATGTAGACGAACACGGGGCGGCGCTCGGATGCCGAGGCCGCCCCGGTCCACACGTTGAGGAACAGGCAGTCCTCGCTGATCGGGCCGTGCGTCATGAACTCGTAGGTCCACGGCGGGTTGCCCTGTGGTCCGTCCGTGATCCGCTGCATGCAGCTCGCGCCGAGCGTGTCGGCCTTGCGCACGCCCTGCCACGGCACCACGGGTCCCGGCGCCTGCCAGCGGCGCGCGCCGACGGGCGGCGCGGCAAACGGAATCCCCTTGAAGGCCTGGATTGACGAATCCGTGCCGGACACACCCGACACGAGACCGCCCGCCACCTTCACCGGCGACGTCACCGCCGCCGACAACGTCACGGCCAACGACACCGCGACTGCTCCCGCGCGAATCAGCGTCTTCATGGGGATTCCTGCCTTCCGCGTTACTTCGCCTGGAACAGCTGCGGCGCGAACGTCACCAGGTAATCACGCCACTTGAGCCAGGTGTGCGCGCCGTCCGTCTCGTCGTACACGACGGTGAAGTTGTGCTTCTTCATCAGGTCTACCGTCGCGCGCGTCGTCTGGACGAGGAAGTCATCCTTGCCGGTGGCGAACCAGAACAACTTCAGCCCCTTCTTGAGCGCCGGGTCATCGATGATCGCGGCGTACTCCTTCTCCCACTCGGCGGCGGTCTGCGTCTGCGGACGCGGCGGCGCGGCAGCGGGCGCCGGAGTCGCGGGCGCGGGCGCAGCCGGGCGACGATTCAGTTCCGGGAACGCGCCGATGAGCCCGGAGCTGTAGACGCCGATGTAGGCGAAACGCCCGAGGCGCGGAATCGACACCGCCAGCGTCTGCATACCGCCCATCGACAACCCCGCGATGGCGGTGTTCGCCCGGTCCTTCTTCACGCGGTAGTGGCCCTCGACGTAGGGCATCACGTCTTTCACGAACTCGTCCACGAACCCCTGCGTGGCGCTCGGGCCGACGACGTTGCCCGTCACGCGCGGCTGGTGACCGGCCGGCATGACCACGACCATCGGCACGGCCTTCTTTGCGGCGATCAGGTTGTCGAGGATGAAGCCCGCGCGACCGACCGACGACCACGCGTGATCGTTGTCACCCGCGCCGTGCAGCAGGTAGAACACCGGGTAGGTGCCCGTACCCAGCTCGTATCCCGGCGGTGTGTAGATATGCATGCGCCGGAACGTGCCGAGCACCGAGGACTTGTACGTCACCGCCGCCACGGCGCCGCGCGGCACGTCCTTCGTGTCGAACATCTCGTGGCCCGGCACGACGACGAGGCTCCACACGTTCGTGTTGGATTCGCTGATGGCGGCACTGCGCGGATCGACTGTCGTCACGCCGTCCACACTGAACGAGTAGCGGTACGCGCCAGCTGGCAGCGGTCCCACGGTCAGCTCCCACACGCCGGTGTCGGCCTTCGTCATGGCCGTGTTCTGCGGCGTCAGGCCAGGAATGTCACCCGCCGACAACCGCACGGCCTGGGCGTTCGGCGCGAAGATGCGGAACGTCACCGCGCGCTCGGGAGATACTTCGGCCGACGTGAACTGCGGCGGCCGCGTCGGCTGCGCCGGCGGCTGCTGCGCGAACGTGGTCGCCGCCATTCCGACGACCACGCACACGCCAATCATTCCCAATCCGATTCGCTGTCTGACGGTCATGAGAACCTCTCGCGAGTGTGAAGTATGGCGTGGGGCAGGCCTTCAGGCCTGCCATTCCCGGCAGGGCTGAAGCCCTGCCCCACGATCAGAGAATGACACGCCGGTCACCGCGTGGCGGTGAACACGTAACTGCCAGACTGTAGCGCATAGACGGCCTTGCCGCGCTCGAATCTGATGAACGTCACCCCGGCGACGAACCGGAGATCGCGCCCGCCTTCCTTCACCGACTCCGCAGACGACGTGGGCAGGTACAGCGTGGCCGTCGTGTTCGCCGGCACCGTGGCCGTGTACGTCAGCGTCGGTCCCTCGACGCGCCACGCGCTGCTGATACGTCCGTACATTGAATCGTAGTACCCCTCCGCCTTCGTCATCACGCCCGTCGGGTCGGGCTCGGGCTGCAGGATGAACGTCTTGAACCCCGGCGCCTCGCGTTCGATGCCGAGCGAATGCGCCAGCATCCACTGCCCCACGGCGCCGAACGAGTAGTGATTGAACGAGTTCATGCTGTTGTTGCCGCCGAACCCGTTCTCCACCGTGTAGCCGTTCAGCCGTTCCCAGATCGTCGTCGCGCCCTGGTCGATGGCATAGAGCCACGACGGGTACGTGTGGTTGTGCAGCAGCCGATACGCCAACTCGCTCTGGCCGTGCTGCGACAACGCCTTGCTGATCCACGACGTGCCGATGAACCCCGTCATCAGCGAATACGCCGGCCGCACGACGCCGCCATCGTCCTTGTTCTCGCGGGTCACCGCGTCAGCGAGGTTCGTCACCATCTGCGGCACGAGGTCGTCGTTGAACACGCCCATGCCGAGCCCCACCGCGTAGGACGTCTGCGTGTCGGCCAGGCGGAACTCGGGAGCGGCGCCGCTCGGGCGTCGCGGTCCGCCGAAGCCGCCGGACCCTGTCGCGAGGGTCTTCTTGTCCGCGTTCACGAACGTCGCGTTGAAGTGCGCCTTGCGCCGTTCGAACTGCTCGCGATACGAAGCGGCGTCCTCGGCCTTGCCCAGCACCCCGGCGACCCGTGCCATGATGCCGAGGTTGTACGCGAAGTACGCGTTCGCCAGATACGGGCTGCCGAGCGCATCGTTCTGAGGCCCGAGCCAATCCCCGAGCACGGCGTCTCCGACGAGCCCCGATTTCGGATCGACGGTACCAGCCAGATACGCCACGTAGGCCACCATCGCCGGATAGTGCCGCTCGAGCAGGCCGCGGTCGCCGTACTGCAGGTACGTCTCCCAGGGCACCACGATACCCGCGCTGCCCCAGAGCACACCCCCGAACCCGCCCCCGACCGGCGCAATGTCGGCAAACCGCCCGGAGGGCGCCTGCACATCGCGCATCGCGTACATGTGCCGCGTCAGGAACTGGTTGGCGTTCGAGACGTACGTCGCCGTCCGGGCGAAGACGTTGATATCGCCCGACCATCCCATCCGCTCGTTACGCTGCGGGCAATCAGTCGGGATCGTCAGGAAGTTGTCGACGTTGGACCAGACGAGGTTGGACCAGAGCTGATTGACCTTCGCGCTCGAGGTCTTGTACTCCGCCGTCAGCGCGCGCACCGAACTGATGGCCACGCCCTGCACCGCGTCCAGCGGCAGCGCGCGGTCCAATCCCGTGATTTCGATGTACTGGAATCCGTGCGACGTGAATCGGGGCTGGAACACCTGCGGTCCGGCCTTCATCGTGTAGACGTCCTGGCTCAACGCGGCCCGGTAGTTCTCCGTCATGATCAGGCCGACGTTCTTCCCCGAGGCCGGCAGGTCCGGGTACAACATCTCGGCGTACCGCAGCGTGATGGTCGCGCCGGCCCTCCCGTTCGCCAGCGAGATTCGCGGCACGCCGACGATGTTCTGCCCGAGGTCGTAGACGAACACGCCCGGACGAACCTCCTTGACGCTCTTCGCGCTGAGCGCGCGGAACACGCCGGCAGTCTCGCCAATCTGGCCGACCAGCGACAGCCGGTCGAAGGTCAGCGCGTCGAACGTCGTCCCTGCGAGCGGGACCACGACGGCCGGCGTCCACTGCCGGTCGTCGTACGCGGCGCTGGCCCAGCCCGCCACCGCCGCATCGCGGGTCGCGTCGTAGACCTCGCCGGCGTCGAGGCTGCTGTAGACGATCGGGCCGCGGCCGAAGTACTTCCAGGTTCGATCGTTCGTCGTGACCGTATCCGACGTTCCATCGGCGTACGTGACGACGAGCTTGGCGAGCAGCGATTGCCGGTCACCGAAGTGGTTCCAGATGCTGCCGAAACTCAGCAGGCCGCTCCACCAACCTTCGCCCAGCATGGCGCCCAGCACGTTGGCGCCCGGCCCGACGGACTTCGTCACATCGTAGGTCTGGTAGAAGTGCGTGATGTCGTACTGGGACAGGCCGGGGTTGTAGTAGTCGTCACCGACCCTCGTCCCGTTGAGGTAGATCTCATAGATGCCCCGCGCCGTCACGTACAACCTGGCGGAACGAATCGGCTTCGCCGTCGTCGCGAACGTCGTACGCAACATCGGCATGGCGTTGCGGCTCGGATCGCGGGCGACAAACACGCCACTCGCGCCGCCGGTGACGGCGTACTGCCCCCCGGCGATCGACAGCCCCGCATTCGTTTTCACCGCGTCGGTGAAGATCCCCTTGTAGGGTTCCGCCGTCAGATCCTCACGAAACAGGACGTGGCCCGGCGCACGGGTGTGGCGGACGGTCACGTCCGAGAAGGTCGCCGTCTGGCCGGGGTCGACCGCGAAGCCGATGTCGCACAACAGGCCGAACGGCAGGTAGTCGCCGCCCTGTCCCATCGGGTTCAGATTCACGGCGTTCGGAGCCGTGCCCCGCCCGAAACCGCCTGGCGCGGCCGCCGGCGGCGGCGCTCCCGCAAATGTGGTACTTCCGTCGATCGTCAGCGCGATCGTCCCGAAGGCGCTGCGGACACCCACCGAGTGTGCCGCGTGGGCGTTCCCGGCATGGATGACGGCGCGATCGATGGCGAAGGACTTCATGGGTCGCGCGGGGTCGTCGGTCGGGGTGTAGCCGACGCGGTAGACGTTCAGCCTGGCCAGTCCGTCAGGCGCGGCATCGACCGCCGAGACATCGAGTTCGAGCCTGATGTAACTCTCGTCCTTCGCGCGCTGGAGCTGGAAGACGTTCTTGAAACGATCCATCATCCGGCGGTCGTTCGCCCCGTAGACGAAACTGGCGCGCGCACTGCCGGGGGCGACGGCGACGGTGAAGCTGAGGTCGAAGACCGACAGATAGTGTGCGTACAGGACGAGATCGTGATCGGCGCCTCCAATCCAGGCCGCGCCGCTCCAGGCCGCCGGCGAGGGATCCATCAACCCCGTCTCGAACCACGACGACCCCGACAACGTCGCGCCGGCTCTGGTCCATACCGTCACCGTCCACGTGTACCGCGTCGCCGCGCGCAGCGGCGATCCCGCGTAGACGATATGGACCGAGCGGTCGCCCTCCACCTTGCCGGACTCCCACACACGAGCGCCCGCGGAGTCGGCGACATCGATTCGGTAGGCGGCCTGCGACACGGCACGTTCACCTGCCGCCGCGTCGATCTGCCAGCTGAAGCGGGGTGCCGCAACGTCGATGCCGAGCGGCGTCCGGCGGTACTCCACCTGCAGGTTCCTGACCGACGCCGCGCGCGCGTCGAGCACGCCGGCCGTGAGCAGGCACACGACCATCATCAGCCGCTTCAGAAGAATCACGGTCCCCCCCGTTTGTCTCGACGTGGCGTCCGGCTTCAGCCTGACGTTCACAGGCGGCGCGGACGCTACGCGAGCGCCTTCCGACAGTACTCCACGCACTTCTTCATCTCGGTGAGCACGTCGGACCCCTCCGGCGTCTGGTACTCGTACTCGATGCTGGCCGGGAACGGGTACTTGTGCGTCTTCATCGACTGGAGGACGGCGGCCAGAGGTGTCTCGCCCTGGCCCCACGGCATGTTGGGTCCGCCCGCGCGCGGCCCTTCGGTCGCCCCGCCTGGCGTCGGACCCTTGCGGTCCTTCAGATGCAGGCTGGCGATGCGGTCGTGGTACTTCTCCACAAGCGGCACGGGGCTCTCGCCGTTCACGCCGTAGTAGTGCCCCACGTCGAAGTTCAGCGCCGTGTACGCCGACGCGTTGAGCACCTTGTCAAATCCGGAGGAGCCGCCCTGGCCGTGCGTGTGGAACGCAATCCTCAGCTTCCGCTTCGCCGCGTAGTCCGCCACCCGCTTCAGCAGCGCATCGTCGGTCGGCAGTTCCATCGTGACGTGATTGGCGCCGAGGGTGTCCGCCACGTTCCAGATGTACGCGTATTCCTCGTCCGACATTTCGAGGGTCGGCGGCAGTTTGAACGCGTAGATCTTCACGCCGGCGTCTTCGTACATCTTCCGGAACGCCTTGTACTTCTCCATCGAGACCGAGAGGCGCCACGCCTTGAGCGCCTCGGCGCGTTTCTTCATCTCCGCCTGCTGTTCGGGCGTCAGGGTGCGGCCAGAGCCGCCCGGCCCCATCGGCAGGCCCGGAGGCGGGCCGCCGGTGCCGGGAAGAGGCGCACCCGCGCCGACCGGCGGCGCACCCGGACCGCCGGGCCCCATCCGCTGCGGGAGCGGCGCGCCCGCGTAACTCTCGGCGACGTTGCTCATCAACTCGACGCCGCTGATGCCGCAGTCGAGGCAGTACTGCAGCACCTGCTCGGCGCTACCCGGCAACGAACGAAAGCTGTAGGTGATGGTGCCGATCTGCACGCCACCGAACACGGAGTTCGGTTTCGCGGCCGCCGCCAGGTCCCAAGGTACGAGCGGCAGCGCCGCGGCTGCCAGCGTGATCTTTCCGAACTCACGACGCGTGTAGGCCATCACGATCCTCCGGAGTCCGATGCGTGCTGTCGTCTCCGCAGGGCTGACCTGTCCTGAGCCAGGTCGACGGACGCCCTGCGCTACATCAGAGGAGCCACTACGTCCGCTGCGACAGCACGTCGCGTTCGTACCGGCGGACGTCGTCCAGCCAGGCGCGCCCGACGGGGACACCCGCGCGTTCGCAATAGTGATCCCACACGGCCCCGAACGGCAACGTCTTCGTTTCCTCGAGGAGCGCCAGCCTGCCGGTGTAGTCGCCGGCCTGCTCGGCGGCCCGAAGCGCGTCGACGGGCTCGAGCATGGCTTTCAGCAGCGACTTGAGCATGTTGCGCACGCCGACGACCCACGCCGCTACCCGGTTGATGCTGGCATCGAAGTAGTCGAGGCCGATGTGCGTGCGAGCCAGGTAGTCGCCGCGTACGAGTTCCTGCCCGATCGCCTCCAGGTCGTCATTCAGCACGACGACGTGATCGCTGTCCCAGCGGATGCCGCGACTGACGTGCAGGAGGATCTCGGGCGCGAAGGACAACACTGAGCTGATCTTGTCGGTGATCGTCTCGGTCGGGTGGTAGTGCCCGGTGTCGAGCGTGACGAGCACCTTGCGCGTCAGCGCGTACGACAGGTAGAACTCGTGCGATCCCACGGTGTAGCTCTCGACGCCGATGCCGAAGAGTTTGCCCTCCACGGAGTCGAGATTGAGCGCGGGATCGATTGGGGCCTTGAAGATCGTGTCGAGCGAATCGACCAGGCGAGCCCGTGGCCCCTTCCGATCGATGGGCGTGTCCTTCATCCCGTCGGGGATCCAGAAGTTGGTGACGCAACCCTTGCCCAGAGCGCGGCCCATGGCTTCGGCAATCCTGCGGCTCGCGACACCGTGGCGGATCCAGAACTGTCGGACGCCCTCGTCCGCGTGGGACAAGGTCGCGTTGCCGGCCGCGAGCGGGTGCGAGAAGAAGGTCGGATTAAAATCGAGGCCAATCCCGAGGGACTTCGCCCAGTCGATCCAGCCCGAGAAGTGTTCGGGGAGAATCTCGTCCCTCTCCACCTTCGCGCCGCGGAACTCGCCGTAGAACGCGTGGAGGTTGAACCGGTGACGGCCGGGGATGAGCGACAGCGCCCTGGCCGCGTCGCCCCGTAGTTCGTCGGGCGTGCGGGCCGCGCCAGGGTAGTTCCCCGTCGCCGCCAGGCCGCCGCCGAGGTCGCCGCCGAACTGCTCGAAGCCGCGGACATCGTCGCCCTGCCAGCAGTGCAGCGAGATGGGCACCGACGCCAGGCGGGCGATGGCGGCTTCGGGATCGACGCCGTGATCGCGGTACTGGGCCGCGGCAAGGCGGTAGGCCTGCTCGACCGTGTGGCTCATACGATGGATCCTTCCGTATATCGGGCCTCGATCGCCGCGTATCGATCCGCGGCGCGCGCTGAGGCGGCGGTGGGTCTGGGCGTGAATGGGGTGGGTTCGACGTGGCGGGCCACGTGCGCCCGTCCGTCGGCCAGCGAGGCGAATCGGCCGGCCGCGATCGCCTGGACGAGGGCGTTGCCCGTGGCCGTCGCCTCGACGGGTCCGGCCAGCACGGGCTTGCCCGTCGTCGTCGCCGTGGCCTGGTTGAGATAGGCGTTCCGGCTGCCGCCGCCGATGATCTGTACGCCCTGGATGGGCTCGCCGGTCAGGGCCTCGATGGTGCGGAAGACGGACGCGTACCGATGCGCCAGTGACTCGAGGATGACTTTCGTCACGGCCGCCGGGTCGTCCGGCGCCGCCTGGCCGGTCTCGTGCATCTGTTCGGCAATGGCCGCGAGCATGCTCGGTGGATTCAGGAAGCGCACATCGTCCGCGTAGATGAGACCTGGCTCGGCCTCGATCTCGCCCGCGTGCCGCAACAGTTCGTCGTAGTCGGCCCCGATGCCGCGATCGAGCCATTCGCGCCGGCAGGCCTCGAGGATCCACAGTCCCATCACGTTGCGAAGGAACCGCGTCGTGCCATTCACGCCGCCTTCGTTCGTGAAGTTGTGGCGTGCCACGCGGTCGTCCACGAGCACGCCGGCCCGTTCCACGCCGGCCAGCGACCAGGTACCGGACGAGATGAACGCCCAGCCAGGCTGCAGGGGCGCGCCGGCCACGGCGCTCCCCGTATCGTGCGCGGCCGGCACGACGACCGTCACCCCGCGCAGCCCGGTGGCGTCGGCCATCGCGGGAAGGAGGGGGCCGAGCACGGTGCCCGAGGGGACGATCTCGCCAAGCAGCTCGCACGGAATCCCCAGCCGGCCCAGCAACTCGCGGTCCCAGGCCGCCGCACCCGCCTTGAACATCTGGGTCGTCGTCCCGATCGAGAACTCGGTGACGGCACGTCCCGACAGGAGGGCCCCGACGAGATCGGGCACCAGCAGGAGCCGGGCCGCGTTCGCCGGCAGGCCTTCCCGCACGTGGGCCACGAGCTGGAACACGGTATTCAGCTGCATGAACTGGATGCCCGTGCGGGCGAACATCTCCGCCCTGGGCACGCTGGCGAACGCGACGTCCATGATGCCGTCCGTGCGCGCGTCCCGGTAACAGACGGGGTCTTCGATGAGCGCGCCCGCTGCGTCGAGCAGGCCGTAGTCCACGCCCCAGCAGTCGACACCGAGACTGTGCACGGGCCGTCCCATGGTCGTCGCCCGGCTGGCGGCGTCACGAAGCCCGGCGCGGACCTCGTCGAGGATCAGGCGGGCATCCCAGCGGAGATGGCCGTCGCACATGCGCGGCGGATACCGAAATCGGCGAACCTCTTCGAGCAGCAGTTCGTCGGGCCGGAACCCGGCCAGGAACACGCGCCCGCTGCCCGCGCCGAGATCGACGGCAATGAAGAGTCGGTTGTCGTCAGCCATCTGGCGGGTCTCCTGCCCCACACCGGAGTGTGCGCCCCCCGGGGGCGGGCGCGCAGCACCATTCTGGCCGAGCGCTCGTGTTTTGCCACCCAAAACTCACGACGGGCCTCACGCTTCTCCGCCGCGCCTGCGGCCCATGAATTCGAGACGGTCGGCCACCGGCGAACCGCGACGAGCGAGGCCGCCACGGCCCGGCGATGGTTACGCCCTCGCGAACACGCCCCTCCCGCGAGCGGTCCGGCTCACCTCGAAGCCGGCGGCTCGAACTGCACGGCCCGCGGCGCCCACGTGACGGGGTCGTTCGCGATGCCTCGCGACGGACTGCTGACCTCCACGCGGGACGGCATCACCTCCACGAGGAGGTATCCCTCGCCACGGTCGCGCCAGAACGCCTCGAAGCTCTTCTTCCACCGGCGCTGTTTCTCCGCGGGTTCGTTCACGAGCCGCGCCCGGCCCAGGACGGTCACGTAACTCGTCGTGGCCGCGTCGTAGCAGTACACGGTCACGCGGGGGTTCCTGGTGATGTGGGCGACCTTGCGCGACGCCGGATTCGTCGCGAACCAGACGACGAACCGGTCGTCGGGCTGGAAGATGTCGATGGCACGGGCCTGGGGCTGCCCCGCCT